>NZ_JAMPNG010000003.1:0-306007 GCF_028479245.1 Providencia sp. PROV223 | reverse complement strand
TTAGAAAATTGTGGTGTAAGGCTGCAACTGGTGGCTATCCAATCTTTCTCTACCGATGCAAAAGAATAGAGGTGAAAGTAGGTAACATTTCACCTCCGTAATTTCAATATGAATTAATTCGTTTTGATCTTCATCAGCGCTGTTTCTGCCGCTTTAACTGTTTTCTCAATATCTTCATCACTGTGGGCGATTGACATAAAACCCGCTTCAAATGCAGAAGGCGCAAGGTAAATGCCTTGCTCTAACATGTAATGGAAAAATTTCTTAAAGCGTTCAACGTCGCACTTCATCACATCTTGGTAGCAAGTCACTGTTGGTGCGTCGGTGAAGAAAATACCAAACATACCACCGACGTGATTGATAACCATCGGGATACCCTGTTCTTGGGAAACACGTTTTAAACCACGAGCTAACTTTTCTGTTAATTCATTTAAACGTGAGTGCACACCCGGTTGAGAGACTTCTTTTAAACAAGCAAGACCAGCAGCCATCGCGACAGGATTACCAGATAAGGTTCCCGCTTGGTAAACAGGCCCAATTGGGGCTAGTTTTTCCATAATTTCAAGGCGGCCACCAAAGGCACCTACAGGCATACCACCACCGATGATTTTACCTAAACAGGTTAAATCAGGTTGAACATCATAGTAATCTTGTGCTCCACCTAATGCGACGCGAAAGCCAGTCATGACTTCATCAATGATGAGTACGGCATTGAATTCATCACATAACGCACGTAAACCCGGTAAGAACTCAGCCGTTGGTGGTACGCAATTCATATTTCCAGCAACAGGTTCAACAATCACACAGGCAATGTCTTCTGGATAATTTTCAAATGCTTGGCGAACTGAAGCTAGGTCATTATAGGTACAAGTTAATGTGTGTTTTACAAAATCTTCGGGGACGCCTGGGGAGTTTGGTTCACCCATCGTAAGCGCCCCAGAACCAGCTTTGACTAATAAACAGTCTGCATGGCCATGATAACAGCCTTCAAATTTGATGATTTTGTCGCGGCCTGTGTAACCTCGAGCCAGACGAATTGCACTCATGGTTGCCTCAGTACCTGAATTCACCATGCGTACCATATCCATAGATGGCACTAACTCACAAACTAATTCAGCCATTTCAACTTCGGCGGCAGTCGGTGCACCAAAACTTAACCCTTTATGGACCGCTTTAATCACAGCATCTCGGATCTCAGGGTGGTTATGGCCTAATACCATCGGTCCCCATGAGCCAACGTAATCCACATAGGCTTTACCGTCAACGTCATAAATATAAGCGCCATCCGCTTTTTCAATAAATAATGGGGTTCCACCAACACCATTAAAAGCACGAACAGGGGAGTTTACACCACCAGGGATTTGTTCTTTTGCTTGTGCGTAAAGTTTTTCAGATTGTGACATCGCAGGGCTCCAGAAAGAGGCTAAGAAAAAAATTGCCCTCATTCTAAAGCACCACACCAATTAAACCAAATATTGATACGAAGATATGCACAATGTGTCTAATTGCTTAACAACACTTGAACCATTTAGTCAAGTGGCGGATAATTAGGTTAATTGATCTGAGTAGGTTTTAGCCTACGCATGAATTTACCGGTCACCGGTTTGGAGTAAAAAATGAGTGATGATGCAGCTCTGCCTTTGCAATTTACTGATGCGGCAGCAATTAAAGTTAAAGATCTAGTCTCTGATGAGGACAACCCAAATCTGCGTCTGCGTGTTTATATCACTGGTGGCGGATGCAGCGGTTTCCAATATGGTTTCACATTTGATGACCAAATCAACGAAGGCGATATGACAATTGAAAAGCAAGGTGTTGCTCTTGTCGTAGACCCAATGAGTTTACAATATTTAGTCGGTGGAAGTGTTGATTATACCGAAGGTTTGGAAGGTTCGCGTTTTATTGTGACTAATCCCAATGCTAAGTCTACTTGTGGGTGTGGTTCGTCCTTCAGCGTCTAATTCTCGTCATCCTTCAACCTGTAGCTGTGTTGGCTGCATTCACTAGACCTAGTCACATACTTTTGTATGCTCCTAGGTTCTAGCTCATTTGCCGCCTTGCTACAGGCCGAATGATTTAGATAATTATTGAGTTCTTCTTCAACCTGTAGCTGTGTTGGCTTCATTCAGCTACTCGGGTCACATACTTATGTATGCTCTCCGAGATACCTTCATTTGCCTCCTTGCCACAACTCGAACTATTTAGAAAATTTTCTTAATTCTTAATTCTTAATTCTTAATTCTTAATTCTTAATTGGATAGTGAGTTTAACTGTTCACACAGTTGTTCGGTTGCGTTCACAATCCTTGGGCCTGCACGGTGAAACCAATCTTCATTTAATCGGATTATTGGGATATTGAGCTGGGAGTGCCAAAATTCTTTCACTGCTTTTTCCTGTTCTGCTGAGCCCGTCATGATTATTACATCTGGTTTGCGAGTGAGTACCTGCTCACGACTGACTTGTGGCCATTGAACTGAGCTATTAGCAAAAATATTTTCACTCCCACAAAACTCGACGACATCATTTTGCAGCGTATGGTTACCAGCGCTAAATAGAGGTTGAGAGCCGAGCTGAATGAACACTCTCTTAGGTTTGTTATTAGAAATTTTTGTATTTTGATAAGGCGCTAGCTTAGCGCGCATTATTCCCACATTTTGTTGTGCAAACTCTGGGTTTGGACTGTATTGTGCCAACTCAGTGACTGAATTAATGACATCATCAATGGTTTGAGGGTCAAAATAAATAATTGGAATGCCGAGATTCGCAAGCTGATCAAGAGGGCGTTGGGGGTTGCCTCCTCGCCATGCGAGGATTAAATCAGGTTTTAGTGCGATAATACGTTCTACATTTAAGCCTTGCCAATCAGAGACTTGCTCTAGTTTTTTAGCTTGTTCTGGGTAATCGGAGTAAGCACTGACCGCAATTAAGCTATCCCCAAGCCCTGCTGCATAAGCAAGCTCAGTATTGGCTGGTGATAAGCTGATAACGCGTTGCTTTGCCGCTCCTAGTGCCGAAAAAGCCACCAATAAACCACATAATAAGGTAATAGTAAGAGAGAAATAATGCGTTATTCTTTTCATAACAAAATTCATCGTGATATTAAAAAAGTATAACTAACAATTAGTTATACTTTTTATGAGAATTATTAAGCGAGTTTGGATAAAATTGCAGTGATCATTAATGACGATTGACGGGCAGCAACGGGTAAGAATTCATCGAAGCTTGTGTGGGATTCCTTATCAGCCACATCTGAAATGGCACGGACAACGACAAACGGGGTACCAAATTGGTGACACACTTGGCCAATCGCGGTGGCTTCCATTTCTACTGCCGCAACTTGCGGGAACATCGCTTTGATGCGAGCCAGTGGTTCAGCACCATTAATAAAAGCATCGCCGCTACAAACTAAACCACGAACAGCGTTCATATCCAATAGCTGAATGCACTGCTCAGCAACTTCAATCAGTTTAGTATCCGCGACGAAAGCGGGTGGGCACTGTGCCATTTGGCCAGGTTCATAACCGAATGCTGTCACATCAGCATCATGGTAACGAACTTCAGTAGAAACCACGATATCACCAACATTTAAACGAGGGTCTAGCCCACCGGCGGAGCCTGTGTTAATCACGACATCTGGTTGGCAATGCTCCAGTAACAATGTTGTGCCGATTGCGGCAGCGACTTTACCAATACCTGATTTCAATAACGCAACGTCAACGCCATTAATTTGACCTGTATAAATCTCACAGCCAGCGCGGTTAATAGTTTGGCAGTTTTCAATTTGCGAGCGCAAAATCGCCACTTCTTGTTCCATGGCACCAATTATTCCAACTTTCATTTTGTCTCCTTTTCCCTGCTCAATTTGCACTATTAGTGTCAATATTTTGACTAGGGACGATAATGTTTTATTGTGTTATTGCTGTATTCTTCGAGTGGGTTCGCAATTTTAATTGCAACAACTCGGATTTAGACAACGAAATTACAAAGATGCACGAAGTGTAACATTGAAAGGTGAGTCGTGAAGTTTTTTTCCTATATTTAGGCTATATAATGAAGCATCAATCGAGATAGGGAAGGTGGCAGAGTGGGTGAGATTAATTTTGTTAAGAAGTTAAACTTTCAGCGTAACTACATGAGCAGTGCGAAAAACCAAAAAATTTCACCTAAAGATGAAGATGCGGTTAATCGCTTATTCGAAAGTGACCGCGGGAGGATCATTAATTCAGCTGCCATTCGCCGTTTGCAACAAAAAACGCAAGTTTTTCCCTTAGAGCAAAATGCAGCAGTTCGCAGTCGCTTAACTCACTCATTAGAGGTACAGCAGGTTGGCCGTTACATCAGTAAAACGGTTTTAGGCGAACTAAAAAAGAAAAAATTGCTTGAACCTTATGGGCTAGATGAACGGTGTGATGCTTTTGAGAGCTTAGTCGAAATGGCCTGCTTAATGCATGATATTGGCAATCCACCATTTGGGCATTTTGGTGAGGCAGCAATTCAACGGTGGTTTACTAAATTACTATCGCCTAGTTACTTATTTACTCCGAATTCCCCTGATCCATGCAAAATACCTGCATTACAGTTAACTGGAAATGAAAAGCAAGATTTATTCCGCCGTCAATTAAAACAGGATTTATGCTCATTTGAAGGTAATGCGCAAGGGTTACGTATGGCGCATCGCTTACTCAAACTAAACTTAACTTATGCGCAAGTTGGCTCTATCTTAAAATATACGCGTGGAGCTTATGATTTGGAGCCAATTCCCCCTGAGTTTGATTATTTGATGAAAAAACCAGGCTATTATTGGTCAGAGGTGGACTTTGTCAGTGAGCTAACCAAAAAGCTCGATATGGAAAAATATTGCCGTTTCCCGCTGTCCTATATTATGGAAGCGGCTGATGATATTTCATATTGCATTGCTGATTTGGATGACGCTGCGGAAAAAGGCATTTTTACTGTTGAGCAGTTGATTGAGTATTTAAAAGCAGAGTGGGGAGATATTGAACAAAATGATTTATTCGATCAAACCATTATGCGAGCTTTCAATAATATCAGTGACAACCACACAAGACGTATTCAGCAAGATCAATTCTTTATGTATTTGCGCGTAAATATCACAGGAAAATTGTCTCATTATAGCGCACAACAATTCATTAAGAATCTACCCGAAATTTATAACGGCACTTTTAACAGTGCTTTGTTAGAAGATAAAAGTCCAGAGCATAGGCTATTAAAAGTACTGAAAACAGTGGCTTTTAAACATGTATTTAACCACCATGAAGTTGAAGAGTTAGAACTACAAGGCTATCGAATTATCAGTGGATTATTAGATTTTTATAGTCCACTACTGATGATGGATAGAAGCGATTTTGCTGACCTCGTGGACAAAAATTACCACAAGCATTTTTTCATTGAAACGAGGTTATTCCATAAATTATCTAATAAGCATCGCTTATCTTACACGGAAGCACTTGAGAAAATTTCTGCAACGAATGAAGCAGATAAATCTATACTTGAGTTTTATTATCGAGCTCGTTTGATTCAAGACTATATTAGCGGTATGACAGACCACTATGCCTATGAAGAATATCGTAAATTTATGGTTAGCAATTGATATAATAACTGAATAGCTTAATAAAAATAGAAAAGTAGTCAATCAAATGATAGGAAAGCAGGTATAATAGCCTGCTCGTTTTCCTTGATTAATTAGCGAAAAAAAACAACGCATTAAAATTGAAAACTCGGCAATCATGATTTTTATAACTTAATATTCTGTAGTGACTATTTTATGGCTCAATTTTACTCTCCTAATCGCCGTACCACTCCACGCCGCCAGATCACGGTTGTAGCTGATAGCCTTGATGCCGCAGGGCAAGGTGTTGCTCGTATCGAAGGAAAAACCATTTTTGTAACAGGTTTATTGCCTGAAGAAGAAGCCCAAATTGAATTGACGGAAGAGAAACGGCAGTTTGCTAAAGGGAAGGTAATTAAACGTTTGAGCACGAGCCCTCAAAGAGTAAAGCCACGGTGCCGTTATTTTAACCAATGTGGGGGATGTCAACAGCAACATGTTGACATTGCACTACAAAGAGAAAGTAAAGCTCATGCTTTAGCTTATCTGATGCGACGCGAAACATTGCAAGATATATCCTGTGCCGAGGTGATTTATGGTGAGTCATATGGCTACCGTCGCCGAGCTCGGTTGGGGCTACAATATCAGCCTAAAAGTAAAAATGTCGTTATGGGGTTTCGTCAATCTCAATCTAACACATTAGTTGATATAAAAAATTGCCCTATATTATCTCCTGATTTGGATATCTTATTAAAACCACTTTCTGAATGCATTAACCAGCTCAGTAATAAAGCGAAATTGGGCCACGTAGAGCTTATTCACGCAGACAATAGCAAAATTGTATTGATTCGTTACTTAACACCTTTTTCGTTATCAGATACTCAAAAGTTAAGCAATTTTGAAAATCAGCACGGAGTGTCTATCTGGTTAGCGGGTAATGATGAAAACTTACAAGCTCTGTCACCAAATTCGCCACAACCTGAGTATCAAGTTGCTGGGGAAATACTAAAATTTAACCCATTAAATTTTATTCAAGTGAACGGGCAAGTTAACCAGTTGATGGTAGAACAAGCTTTAGCATGGTTAGATCTAAACAGTGAAGATAGGGTATTAGACCTTTTTTGTGGAATGGGTAACTTTACATTACCTATCGCACGGTTAGTGAAATCCGTTGTGGGTGTTGAAGGTGTGGAAAATTTAGTCAAACAGGCACGAAATAACGCACAGCTCAATACTATTTGTAATGCGACATTCTATAATGAAAACTTAGAAGCCCAGATACACACACAACCTTGGGCGGCTCATGGCTTTAATAAAGTATTATTAGACCCCGCTAGAGCTGGAGCCGCTGGTGTTATGGAACATTTAATTAAACTGATGCCAGAAAAAATTGTCTATGTTTCATGTAACCCCACAACATTGGCAAGAGATAGCAAAGTTTTACTTGATGGGGGCTATCAGTTATTACAGTTGCGGATGCTAGACATGTTTCCGCATACTAGCCATTTAGAGTCAATGGCGTTATTTATCCGTCGCCCAGAGGTTTAATAGGTAGGGAGAATATATGGTTGCAGTAAGAAGTGCGCATCTTACCCCAGCAGGTGAGTTTGCCCCAGAAAAGTGGGTTAACGGTCTGGGATTGAGCAATAAACAATCAGAAGAAAAGCTCATCCATACCTGGCAATATTGTCACGATAAACTAGCCGGACAAGAAATCGCCCCTCTGTTACTGTGGCGCGGTATTGAAATGACCGAAATCCTATCGACATTAAGTATGGATATCGGCAGCTTACAAGCAGCTTTACTTTTTCCTTTAGTGGAAGAGGGGAAGTTGGAAGAGCAAGAAGTTATTGATGAGTTTGGTCAATCCATTCACGAACTCGTTAAAGGCGTGCTGGAAATGGATGCGATTCGTCAACTCAAAGCCACGCAATCGAGTGAAACGAGCTCGACACAAGTCGATAATATTCGCCGTATGCTATTGTCGATGGTGGAAGATTTTCGCTGCGTTGTCATTAAACTAGCGGAACGAATTGCACATTTACGTGAAGTCAAAGATGCCACTGAAGATGAGCGCGTTTTAGCGGCTAAAGAGTGCTCAAATATTTATGCCCCCCTAGCAAATCGCCTAGGAATTGGGCAGTTAAAATGGGAGTTAGAAGACTTCTGTTTTCGTTATTTGCATCCCGATGAATATAAGAAAATTGCAAAGCTCCTCCATGAACGTCGTATTGACCGTGAAGAGTATATAGATACTTTCGTAACAACCTTACGTAAGTACATGTTAAAAGAGAATATTCAAGCTGATATCTATGGCCGGCCTAAGCATATTTACAGTATTTGGCGTAAAATGCAGAAAAAATCATTGGCATTTGATGAACTGTTTGATGTGCGAGCGGTGCGTATTGTTGTTGAACGCTTGCAGGATTGTTATGCTGCATTAGGGATTGTACATACCCATTTTCGCCACCTTCCTGATGAGTTTGATGACTATGTGGCGAACCCAAAACCTAATGGTTATCAATCTATTCATACAGTGGTGTTAGGGCCAAACGGCAAAACGCTTGAAATTCAAATTCGTACCCGCCAAATGCATGAAGATGCAGAGCTGGGAGTTGCGGCCCATTGGAAATACAAAGAAGGCGCGACTGGCATTGGTAAAGGCAGTAGTTACGAAAACCGCATTGCATGGTTACGTAAGCTGATTGCATGGCAAGAAGAAATGGCAGATTCTGGCGAAATGCTAGATGAAGTTCGTAGCCAAGTGTTTGATGACCGAGTGTATGTCTTTACCCCAAAAGGGGATGTGGTGGATTTACCAGCAGGCTCGACACCGCTTGATTTTGCTTATCATATTCACAGTGATGTCGGCCACCGTTGTATTGGTGCAAAAATAGGTGGGCGTATTGTCCCATTTAGCTATCAATTACAAATGGGCGATCAAATTGAAATTATTACTCAAAAGCATCCAAATCCAAGCCGCGACTGGTTAAACCCTAACTTAGGGTATGTCACAACCAGCCGTGGGCGAGCTAAAATCCAAAATTGGTTCCGTAAACAAGATAGAGACAAAAATATCCTTGCAGGGCGTCAAATTTTAGATAGCGAACTATCACAGCTTGATATTAGCCTTCGTGAAGCAGAAAAACTGCTAATCGCACGCTACAATGTTCATTCATTGGATGAGGTTTTGGCAGGAATTGGCGGCGGTGATATCCGTATCAACCAATTAGTGAATTTCCTGCAGAGCAAATTTAACAAAGCCACTGCCGAAGAAGAAGACCGTGCGGCAATGAAGACATTAGAAAGTAAGTCTTCACTCCCAAGAGCACCATCTCATAGTAGCGGCCGAGTGGTGGTTGAAGGGGTTGGTAACCTAATGCACCATATTGCACGCTGCTGCCAGCCAATTCCAGGGGATGAAATTGTCGGTTTTATCACGAAAGGAAGAGGTATTTCCATTCACAGTGCAGACTGTGAACAATTAGCTGAACTACAAAGCCATGCACCAGAACGCGTAATAGATGCAGTTTGGGGAGAAAACTACTCGAGTGGTTATTCTCTTGTGGTTAGAGTTATTGCTAATGACCGCAGCGGCCTGCTGCGTGATATCACGACAATATTAGCAAATGAGAAAGTCAATGTGCTTGGTGTCAGTAGCCGCAGCGATGTAAAACAGCAACTGGCAACGATAGATATGACTATTGAGCTGTATAACATTGAGGTGCTGAGTCGGGTGTTAGCTAAGCTGAATCAGTTGGCGGATGTTATAGAAGCAAAGCGTCATTCTCAGTGATTTTCTTCATATTTTGAGTTGTAGGGGTGTTGGCTGCGCTTAGCTACTCGGGTCACATACTTGTGTATGCTCCCCGAGATATCTTCGCTTGCCGCCTACCTACAATTCAAACTATTTTGAAAATCGGTATATTTATATTCTAAAAATCCCTCTCTTCATGTTTTTAATTATTCTTTTCTATACAACTTCTGTTTCTTCATGAGTTAGTTAGCAAAAATTTATTTTTTTGGGAAAAATTTGTCGATTGCTCATCAACTCTGATAAGTTTGGGATAAAGGACAACTAGAAACAAAAAAATTAAAGGTTAATACAATGAGTCAGACAAATCTTCAAATCGAACGTTTATTATCAATTATGAAGCAGCTTCGAGATCCGCAAACAGGGTGCCCATGGGATAAGGTACAAACATTTAAAACTATTGCGCCTTATACGCTTGAAGAAACTTATGAAGTGCTTGATGCGATAGAACGTGAAGATTTTAGCGACTTAAAAGGTGAGTTGGGAGACTTATTATTCCAAGTGGTTTTCTATGCGCAAATGGCGAATGAAAAATCACTCTTTGATTTTAGCGATATCTGCCAATCTGTTAGTGATAAGCTCGAACATCGCCACCCTCATATTTTCGATGCAAATAATACACTGAGTAGCACAGAAGTGATTGAGGGATGGGAAAAACGAAAAGCCAAAGAGCGAGCTGAAAAATCGCAATTTTCTGTGCTAGATGATATTCCAAATTCACTCCCAGCACTAATGAAAGCCTATAAAATTCAAAAACGTTGTGCGTCAGTTGGTTTTGACTGGGATACGCTAGGCCCTGTTGTTGGTAAAGTTCATGAAGAGCTTGAAGAAGTAATGGAAGAAGCCACTCAGGCGGTTGTTGACCAGTCGCGCTTAGAAGAGGAAATTGGCGACTTATTGTTTGCAACCGTGAATTTATCACGCCATTTAGGTTATAAACCTGAAATAGCGTTGCAAAAAGCGTGTAACAAATTCGAAGGTCGTTTTCGCCAAATCGAAAAAAGCCTCGCGGAAAGTGGTAAAACGACAGAAAGTGCTACACTTAATGAGATGGAGGCACTTTGGCAGCAGGTTAAGAGCCAAGAATAAAATGGCTCGTCATATTTCGCACTACAGCGTTGTTGGCTGCGTTCGGCTACTCGGGTCACATACTTAGTGTATGTTCCCCGAGATATCCTCTCTTGCCGCCTAGCTGTAGCACGAACTATATAGAGCCAATTCTCGTCGGGCCTCGCACTACAGCGTTGTTGGCTGCGTTCGGCTACTCGGGTCACATACTTAGTGTATGCTCCCCGAAGATATCCTCTCTTGCCGCCTAGCTGTAATGCGAACCTTGTCTGCAATTGTTTAAACCATTAGTTGTTTTAAAATCTGGCGGTTGTTGGTTTGTTCTAAAAGCACTTCATTCAATAGCACCAAACAAAGCTTCAAAAATAATGGGTGACGTGAAATATTGAGGTGTTAAATAGCGACAAGTAGAGTAAATAGTTATTCAAAATCAAAGTTAGTGCAGAATCGCATTTTTTATACCATACAATGAGCTGAAAGGATTTAGCTTTTGCATTTGAACTGTGTTAATCTATGAAAATAGACAAAGATGACTAATTTTGAAGCGATAAATAATTTTCGCTTTTAACTTGCTGATAATATTAGAGTATTGATGAAATTTAGCCTTATTATGCTTAGAACATTTGTAGCGAAATTAAGGTTCGGGTATACTGTTTTCCCGTCCTGTTATATCCATCATCTTTTAAACCTAAACTTTCAGGTTCAGCATGAAAACTAATTATATTTTTGTGACCGGCGGGGTCGTATCCTCTCTGGGTAAAGGCATTGCCGCAGCCTCTTTGGCGGCTATACTCGAAGCCCGTGGACTCAATGTGACTATTATGAAACTGGATCCCTACATCAACGTAGATCCAGGCACAATGAGCCCAACCCAACACGGGGAAGTTTTCGTTACAGAAGACGGCGCTGAAACTGACTTAGATTTGGGTCATTATGAGCGCTTCATCCGTACTAAAATGACTCGTCGTAATAACTTTACGACTGGGCGTGTTTACTCTGAAGTTCTGCGCAAAGAGCGCCGTGGCGACTACTTAGGCGCTACAATTCAAGTTATCCCTCATATCACTAATGAAATTAAAGACCGCATCATCCGTGGTGGCGAAGGCCATGACGTTGTTTTGGTTGAAGTTGGTGGTACAGTGGGTGATATTGAATCATTGCCATTCCTTGAAGCGATTCGTCAAATGGCTGCAGAAGTCGGCCGTGAGCGTACTTTATATTTGCACTTAACATTAGTGCCTTACCTTGCAGCAGCTGGTGAAGTGAAAACTAAGCCAACTCAACATTCTGTGAAAGAATTGCTGTCAATTGGTATCCAGCCAGACGTGTTAATCTGTCGCTCAGACAGAGTGATCCCAGCAAATGAACGTGCAAAAATCGCATTGTTCTGTAATGTGCCAGAGAAAGCGGTTATTTCTCTCAAAGACGTTGATTCAATTTATAAAATTCCAGCCTTGTTAAAATCACAAGGTTTGGATGAGTACATTTGTAACCGTTTCCGCATTGATGCGCCAGAAGCTAATTTATCTGAGTGGGAACAAGTTATTTACGAAGAAGCTAATCCTGCAGGTGAAGTCACCATTGGAATGGTTGGTAAATATGTTGAGTTACCAGATGCGTATAAATCTGTAATTGAAGCATTAAAACACGGTGGATTGAAAAACCGTTTAACTGTGAATATCAAATTGATTGATTCACAAGACATCGAAACGCGTGGTGTTGAGTTACTAAAAGATTTAGATGCTATTTTAGTGCCAGGCGGTTTTGGTGAGCGTGGTATTGAAGGTAAAATTCTGACTGCTCAATATGCACGTGAAAACAAGATCCCTTACTTAGGGATTTGTTTGGGTATGCAAGTTGCATTGATTGAATTTGCACGTAATGTGGCCAATATGGCAGATGCAAATTCAACAGAATTTAAAGCGGATTGTAAATTCCCAGTTGTTGCGCTGATTACAGAATGGCGTGACGAAGAGGGTAACCTTGAAGTGCGTTCAGAAGAGAGCGACCTTGGTGGAACAATGCGTGTTGGTAGTCAACCATGCCACCTAGTGAATGGTAGCCTTGTACGTGAGATGTATGGTTCAGAAACCATTATTGAACGTCACCGCCACCGTTATGAAGTGAACAACTTACTGCTGAAACGCATTGAAGATGCGGGCCTGAAAATTGCAGGTCGTTCAGTAGATAACAAGCTGGTGGAAATTATTGAAAACCCAAATCATCCATGGTTTGTGGCTTGTCAGTTCCACCCAGAGTTCACCTCTACACCAAGAGATGGTCATCCGTTGTTTGCAGGTTTTGTTAAAGCCGCTGGTAAGTACCAGAAAGGTGAGTTGAAATAAGATATGGGGAAGTCGGCGCAGGTGCACCAACTTCCCAAAATTTAACTTGTACTGAGGAAAACCTAATGTCCAAAATTGTTAAAGTGATCGGTCGTGAAATCATTGACTCTCGTGGTAACCCAACTGTAGAAGCTGAAGTTCATTTAGAAGGTGGCTTTGTTGGTTTAGCTGCAGCACCATCAGGTGCGTCAACAGGTTCTCGTGAAGCTCTGGAACTGCGTGACGGTGATAAAGCACGTTTTCTGGGTAAAGGTGTTCTGAAAGCAGTTGCTGCTGTTAATGGTCCAATCGCAGAAGCGCTGATCGGTAAAGATGCTAAAGACCAAGCTAACATCGATAAAATCATGATTGATCTCGATGGCACTGAGAACAAATCTAAATTTGGTGCAAACGCAATTCTGGCTGTATCTTTAGCAAATGCTAAAGCAGCTGCGGCAGCGAAAGGTATGCCTCTGTATGAGCACATTTCTGACCTGAATGGTACTCACGGTCAATACTCTATGCCTCTACCTATGATGAACATCATCAATGGTGGTGAGCACGCAGATAACAACGTTGATATCCAAGAATTCATGATCCAGCCTGTTGGCGCACCAACGCTGAAAGAAGCTGTTCGTATGGGTTCTGAAATTTTCCATCACTTAGCAAAAGTACTGAAATCTAAAGGTATGAACACTGCTGTAGGTGATGAAGGTGGTTATGCGCCTAACTTAGAGTCAAACGCAGCGGCATTAGCAGCAATTAAAGAGGCGGTTGAGCAAGCAGGTTATGTATTAGGTAAAGACGTAACACTGGCAATGGACTGTGCAGCATCTGAGTTCTATAACGCAGAAACAGGCAATTATGAGCTGAAAGGCGAAGGTAAAACCTTCACTTCACAAGAGTTCACTCACTATTTAGAAGAACTGACTAAACAGTACCCAATCGTATCTATTGAAGATGGTCTGAATGAGTCTGACTGGGATGGTTTCGCATACCAAACTAAAGTTCTTGGTGACAAAATCCAACTGGTTGGTGACGACCTGTTTGTAACGAACACTAAGATCTTGAAAGAAGGTATTGATAAAGGCATTGCTAACTCTATCCTGATCAAATTCAACCAAATTGGTTCTTTAACTGAAACTTTGGCTGCAATTAAAATGGCGAAAGATGCAGGCTATACAGCTGTTATCTCTCACCGTTCAGGCGAAACTGAAGATGCAACTATCGCAGATTTAGCAGTCGGTACAGCTGCAGGCCAAATCAAAACGGGTTCAATGAGCCGTTCTGACCGTGTTGCTAAATATAACCAACTGATTCGTATTGAAGAAGCATTAGGTAAAAATGCACCATTCAATGGCTTAAAAGAAGTTAAAGGCCAAGCGTAATTTTAGTTCGTTAACCAATTTATACGAAAGGAAGCCGATGGCTTCCTTTTTTTTCGACTGAAACCTTTGCTGAGGAAGCCATTTTTACTATATATTCCCAGTAATTTATGATTATCTCTAATGTATCATAATAAATTTGATTGGATTTTTAGTAAGCTTAATGATTGATCAGCCTTTTATTGACTCACTTTATATTTAATAATCAATTTAAAATCAATCAATTAGATAGTTGATTGATATACGTCTCTTTAGAAATAATATGCTAATTTATAGTAGCTATTTTAGTATTTAATTCTTCGATTTTTACGAGTGAATGGGTAGGTTTTTTGGAGTTTACATGAAAAACGATGAAATTATACGGTGTAGATCGCACTTTTAGTTCCTCCACATTTTAATTTCATACAATTAACTTTATATTCCAGCTCTTGCAAAAAAATATTAACAATAATACTCGAAAATAATTTGCTTCCGAGCTAATGGAGTTTACATGGACGCTTCCGAATCCCTACAACCAGCGGTCAGCCCGACCCCATCCAATAAACGGGGTTGGATCATTTTAGCGGTTGATATTGTTCTACTGATCTTACTTTTAAAATATTTGCCTTTTGATGACAAGGCAAATGCAGGCCTTGCAATGATGGTTTTCATTGGTGTGCTTTGGCTAACTGAAGCTATCCATGTCACTATTACTGCACTTTGTATTCCTATCTTAGCGGTTGGGCTTGGATTAATGAATACTGGGGAAGCGCTTAAATCATTCGCAAACCCAATTATTTTCCTATTCTTCGGTGGCTTTGCTTTAGCGACGGCTTTGCATATTCAAGGCTTAGACCGTCTAATTGCTAACCGCTTACTAATGGCTGCACGTGGTCGTTTATCAGTCGCAGTATTACTGTTGTTTGGTGTTACCGCGCTGCTATCAATGTGGATTAGTAACACAGCAACTGCTGCAATGATGTTACCCCTTGTATTAGGTATTTTATCTAATCTCGATGTACGTCATGAACGTAATACGTTTGTGTTTGTTTTATTAGGTGTTGCTTATAGTGCCAGTATTGGTGGTCTAGGAACTATTGTGGGTAGCCCACCAAACGCAATTGCCGCTGCTGCATTAGGTTTAGATTTCTTATCGTGGATGAAATACGGCATTCCAATCATGGTAGTTTTACTACCGATGATGTTTGTATTGATGTACATGATGTTACGCCCAAATCTGAAACACCGCTTTGAAATTGAATTAGAGCATGTTAAATGGAATGGCAAACGTATTACAGCAATGGGGATCTTCCTATTTGCGGTAGTTTGTTGGATCACCAGTACATTTATTAGTGAAGCACTTGGTGGTGTGAAGGATCTCGACACCATTATTGCTATGATTGCTGCAATTTTGATTGGTATAACAGGGGTTGCTAGTTGGTCACAAATCCAAAAAAATACCGAGTGGGGCGTATTGATGCTGTTCGGTGGGGGGTTGACTCTCAGTGCAATTTTAAGTTCTTCAGGCGCTAGTAAAATTATGGCTGACTGGATGCAGATGACATTTGGGACAAGTCATTGGTTTGTGATTATCTTAGCGGTGACAACCTTTATTATCATCCTGACTGAATTTACGAGTAATACTGCAAGTGCCGCCCTGTTAGTTCCTATTTTTGCTACTGTTGCGGAAGCATTAGGTATGCCAGTTATTGTATTAACTATGATTATTGGTATTGGTGCCTCTTGTGCGTTTATGTTGCCTGTTGCGACTCCGCCAAATGCGATTGTATTTGGTTCTGGTTATATCAGGCAAATTGAAATGGTACGGGTCGGTGCAGTTCTGAACGTAGCATGTATTATTGTTATCTCTCTATTTGCTTGGTTCTTTTGGCTATAAAGCAAACAAGAAAAATCACTAAATTGATTTTAGCTAAAAGTATAAAGTGAGAGAAACACATTTTTATTTCACTTTCCCAACGACCTACGGGCTCATTAAAAATGAGCCCGTTTTTCATTACTGTGCGACAAGCACTTGCTGATTTTTCCCTATTTGTATTTTACCTGTGCCGTGCATTACAAAATCACTGTCGCCACGTAATGAAAAATTCATTGTTTGTATCAAACCTTTGATATCAATTGTATTTTGAGGACAAAGGAAGCTGTCTTTACACTGATATTGATGGCTTTCAAATGAAATAAGCCGGCCTAATAGCTTGGTATTTTCTCCCAGTTCTAGGTGGCTGCCTTGGCTATAAGGTGTATCCGTTTTAAATTTAGAGCCTGAGTGAATGACTGCTTCTCGTGGGGAAATTGAAGCACTTCCGGATGTACTCAGATAATTTTGAACCGCAGCCGTAATATTTAGTGCATTTTGTAGTTTTATTCGATCGGCGAACACATTCAGTTTAGAAAGCTGTAACGGGCTGGCATGCTGTTGGCTGATGTTGATTTGGCTTGCGGGGCTAACTGAGAATTTCAATTGACTGTATTCATCTAGTGCTTTTGCTTCAAGCTGCTTCGTTTCTTTATTTTTAACATATTGTTTTTCTAACTTACCTGCAATTAAAGATAAGCTATTAATATTACTTATGGAGCCATCAGCCCATGAGATCCCATTGGGATTAGCAATAATTAGGTTCGCGGCTTGTCCTTTAATACCGAGGACACCTTTAATTTTACTTTCTTCTGTTCCTGTCACTTCAGCCAATATTAGTTTTGCAGCTTTGTTTGCAAGTTGATTATTATCATTAATATCATTATTAAAAATGAGACCATGATCATTAGAAGATAAACTCTCAAAAGAGTTAAATGAAATATGATTTTTTAGAGGAGCTTCGATATTAATTAATTTTGCTTTAGATACATCGGTTTGAGAAAAGGAAGAAAAACTCAAACATGATAAAAAAGAGTTTGTTAGAAAGATAAATTGCATTTTTTTATTCATTACGTTTCCTTGTAATAATAACCCTGATAGGTGTAATTAAATATAATCTATTTTATTTTTCATTAGTATATTAAAATTTAACATGGATGCTATAAAAATAATTATTTTAAATTTTAATGATGCAAAATTAAAATCAACAACGATTAGTTGGGTAAGTGTAACAAATAGAGTTGCAAGTGTAGATATTAAATCATTTAAGTCACATTCCTACAATTTATAATAAAGTTGATGTTCAATTCGTTTTACTAGGATATAACGGCAATCATCAGGTAAAAAATCGCTCGTTTATATCGATATACCCAAGTACTCATCTAAAGCAAAAATTTTATTTACACGTACACTTTCTGATAGTTTTGTGATCGTTACTGAACTAAATGAAACAACTTATCGGGTCTATCATGATGGGAGAATTAATAGTTCGATTCCTTTTGATAATGTAGTGATGGCGTAGATTACAAAGATTACAAATAAAAAATGCTAGTCTAATGACCGGTATCAGACTGATACCGAACATATTATGTTTGGTAGTAAATCTAATAGGCTATTGAGAATAAACTAGAAATATCACTAAATTGATTTTCCCCTATCTGTATTTTATCTGTGCTACATATTACAAAATAACCGTCGCCACGTAATGAAAAATTCATTGTTTGTACCAGCACCTTGATATCAATGGTATTTTGAAGCTAAAGAAAACTGTCTTGACACTGATATTGATAGCTCTCAAATGAAATGAACCGGCCTAATAGCTTGGTATTTTCCCCCAGTTCTATCGGCTAAGATATTAAGTTTAGAAAGTTGTATTCTTATTGCTTATATAATCCCTGTAAAAGATAATGATAGCTATTATATTTATTTTATTATTTGTTTAATGATTGTTAATGGAATTATTTTTTATAAAATGTAATTCTTGATATGTGGAGATGCTCTTATATAACATAGGTAAATAAAAGGATTTAATTATATGTTTAATAATAGTTGTTTATTAAAAAATTCCATTTATAAAATGGATGAAATTAAAAAAAATAATAATTTTCTAATTATTAATACAGAATCATTATTAATAATTCGCCAAATAAAACAAATTTTACTGAGAACAGTGCAAGAGATGGGCTATGATACAGTTAACTCTAATTTAGTTGCACAAGTACTGCGTGATAGTCGTTTAAAATCTGGATTATTTGGCAGTATGCCACTTAAAAATAGTCCAGCAAGTCCTGATGTTAAGAACTTTCTTGCAGACACATTATCGTTTACCCGCTTGCATGCGATTAGTGGGGATAGCATGACAACAATGGGTAAAATACCACCTTATGGACGTGCACACTTAGTTAAAATTGGTCCGAATAGTTATGCGGTTGAATATAGATATGAGCCTTCAAGCATCTCGCCTTCATTAGCATTCCATGCTTATTTTTTAGGTTATAACGGGGCTAATCAGTCCAGTGCAACGCCTGCTTATGTTGATATACCTATTCAGGCTGCTGAGGATAGTTTTTTATTCACGGGCTCTTTAACAGGGTGCTCCGTTATTGTTACTAAGCTGAATGAAACAACCTATCGTGTTTATCATGATGGCCGTGTGAATAGTTCTATATTGTATGATAATGTTGTAATGGCATTTGATTATATGGACTACCAAGTTCCAGGCTCTGATGAAGGCCTTGCGATGGCGTATATGTATTTTAAGGATGGCCATTGGCGGTTATTATTACAAAAGCAAGAATATGAATTGATCAATGGAACACCTATTCCTAAGCTACGTAACAACGAAAGTTCTATGATAGGTTATTATGTTGATAATCAATTTTCCGAGAAACAATTAGAAAAATTCAATCGATATCGCCATGCATCACAAAATAAATTAAAAGAAATAGCAAAGGAATTTGGTATAAATACGGACCAGGTTTCAGAAGGTGAATATATTGATGGGGGGGGTTCGCTGGAGAACTCAGCAATAAAATCATGGGTTGATTTAAATGGCAAGGTTAAAAAGAAAATTTATGATAAAATCAATCAATTAATTAAACAAATTGATGATTTTAAAGTTGAATTAAACAATCTAAAGAGTAAGTCAATACGAAGTAATGACGAAAATATAAGGATCGATAAATTAATATCAATTCTGGAAATAAAAAAATTATTAAAGATTACTATTCTCAAAAACATTTATCGATATTAACTGAGTCATTATCTGTAGAAAGAAGCTGGTTATGGCTACAAATAAAAAATAAGACTGGAATTGACTCTGTTGTTCAAGTCGTAAATGAAGAACTTGGTAACGGTGTTACGAATATAGCGCTAAATAAAGAATATAAATTGGCGGTGATGCGAGATCGTAATATTGCTAATGATAAATTTAATGAAGGTTATGATAACTATAATAAAACTGATATTCGAGGCTTTAATCAAGAAATGACATCATCAGAGATGATGGCTCTATATTTAAATCCTGAATTGAGCGTGACAGAACGTGGCGCATTGTATAGGCATATTCAAAATACGATAGATAACGAAGGTCGTCATCAAATTTTAGAAAATACGAGGGAAATAAATGAATTATTTAAGAGAGAGGGCAGTATAAATTCTAGGCTATCCCCCCAAGATTTTTATTTACCTTTAATGGGAGATATGTCAGATGGTCGCTGTTATCCGCTTGTTAGAGCTATGGCTGTTGCATTAGAGGAGAATGGGCCAAATGGTAGTAATGTACTACTCGACAAACTCTTTTTAGCTGCCGCATCACCAACAGATAACAGCTCAATTCTATTAAAAAAATCATTAATAAGGCTTCATTCAAATATTGAAGCGGTACAGTCTTCGAGTTCTCAAGGTAACCTAGATTTAAATGCTATTGAGGCTAGATTAACTGAGGGGAATGCAACGAAAATGTATGCCTTAAATAGCCAAAAGCATGCGATGATGTTGGGGAAAATTGTATATGAAGATAGTGTAACCTATTATTTTTACGATCCTAATTTCGGTATATTCACATTTGAAAGTAGTCATAAACTTTTTTCAGCTCTAAATAAGTTTATGATAAATAAAAAAATGGCTAAATTATATGTTGCTTTAGGCTCTGATTCGAAACCTATTTTTGAATTAATTTCTATTGATGTTGACGGGATGAGAAATGTGGCAGTGGGCGGGGGATTAGTCGTATCAGATTTATCTAATACAGATGATTTGAATCTTGTTGCTGAAAGGCGTAAAAATACGATTAAATTTATTGAAAATCAAATACGAATCACTAAAGAGTTAAATATAAAAGCATCGTTAACAATTTTGACCGCTGAACGATGGGGGGACAAAATTGAGAGAGTATTTAATGAGATATCTGAACAGTATCAATTAGATGAAACATGGTTACCTAATTTTTCTAGTATAGAAATGACTGAGGAGGGAAAATACCGCATTCAATTTATTAATAAAGACATCGCATTTCGAGAGCGCTGGATTGAAACAACAGATAGTACTTTGATGGAATTTAAAGAGTACTTTAATGAAAATATAAATACATTTGAACAAAGCTACGAATTTCACCATTCTGAATTACGGCGCCGAGGTGGCATAGGTAATGCGGAACATGTTGATGGAATGAACATGGGAATGGCCGTTCACGCATTAATTCAGTGGGCTGCGAATAAAAATAGACAAAACATAAGCAGTGGCATGTCATCAAATTTAGCGGAAGCATTAAAAATTCATGCTTATGTCACTTATAGTATGATGGCGCATGGTGCAGTAAATGATGTGACAAAGGTTGTAAAGTTAGTTAAAACGCTTTGGTGTGAGGAGGCGGGAATTACCCACTCTGCGATGAAGACTTTTTCATCATCATTTGCCCGGGTAGCTAATGAAGGGATCGGTACTGTTTTTCAAGGTGCAATGGTTGGGTTTGATATTTATGAATTAACACATGCAGAAAATGATCCACAAAAGGCTGTATTTGGAACTCAGCTGGCATTCGATTCAGCAAGTTTACTATTAAGTGGTGCAACAATTGGTGCAGGTATTGTCGGAGCTACAGAGGCAGCTGCTGTATTTGGTGGTGTGGGTGTGATTGTTGGTGGCCTCGGAATTGGAATTGTGGGACTAGCACGTGCATATGCTGAAATTGGCGAGCATGCGAAAGAAGTTGGGGTCTACTTCCAACATTTAGATGATGCGTATAGTGGGAATGGATTTGATTATCAAATAGATAATAAAAGTGGTAAACGGATCTTAGTTCCACGTCCTTTGGCTGTATTTGATCGTATTGACTTACGCTCAAAAAAAATTAACTTTGATAGCCAGTATCTCTACCGTACACAGCCCCATCGCAGTGGAAATGGTAGTGGGCGCAAAGATTATATTGCTTGGGCAGCGTATCTTCCCTATTCGGTGGTTGATAAAAAACAAGCCATTAATATTCGAGAAGGACTTGGTTATCAGAGCAAGCATGACATTCCATTTCAAGAGACAGATACCGTTATTTTACCAGGGGTGCCAAAGTCATATATTAATTATTCTTTTAATCTATTTCCAGGTGCATTGACTCGTTATGATTATGGTTTTAATGTTTTGCGGAGATTAGAAGAAACAGATAAATTTGATTATGATTTTTATTCTTTTCCTGGTGAGTATATTATAACTAGAATTTATCATGAATATGTCAGTACCAAAACAAATATTATTTTACCCATAAATAAAGCACATATTGCCGTGCCTAAAATATCCAATGAATGGTATGGGAAACTATCTTATAACCTTAGCGGAGCGGGTGGTGAATATATTATTAGTATTAACCATGGTGTTAATATTACATTAATAAATGATTCAAATTTTAAGCATAATTCAAAATGGGTTATTGATACAAGTTTGATTGATGGCGGTGATCCTACAGTAGAAGTTAATGATGGTTATCTAAGAATTGGCAGTTTAAATATAAATATTGATCCAAGTGCCTTATCTGATCAAGTTATTTTAGTTAATTCAGAGCATGAAGTTCGTGAGGTAGATTTTAAAAATAAACTCATTCAAGTTATCAGAGAGGATGGTCGACAGTGGAGTAATAAAGGCCAGTCAATTGAACAGCACCTAAATGAATTGGCTGATAAACACCAATTGCACGGTAACTTTATTGTAGTTGATGATTATATATATGGTAAGAAAAATGTTGGGAGAGCTTTTTATGAGGTCGCAACAAAAAGAATGCTTTTTACTAATTCAATAAATAAAATCTATCATTCGCCTACACTCGGAACTATTGATGCAGAGTATGCCTATTTCTTTTCTCAGGAAGAAAATATTATTTGGCGGAGCAATATTAATAATGGTGGTCAACTCGATAATAATTATTATTTAGCTGATGAGAAATCATCACCGTTTAAAGTACATAAGCTATGGAGGGAGCATGAAAATATTTATTTTAGTTTAACTCATCATGATAATAATGACGAAATTTTCACTAAATATAAAATAGATGGAAAAAAATCTGAACTCGTTAATATTTTTAATAGTAGTAAGCTGTTAGAATATTTAGCGAATTCACCAACAAAAATAAATAGTTCGGGATACCATATTTTAAAAATGTATTATAATGTACCTAATGATCGTTACAGTCAAAATCTTAGCGAAGTAGAATCTGATAAGTTAGATTTTTCTACGTTAAATCTTGCAAAGATAGTAACTATTGATGGTAAAGATGAAAATGGTATCAATCGTCGTTATTGGCTACGTCGTGACACAAATACTTTAATTAAGGTTAACCTTGGTGTAAATAAATATACAAAGGTTGTTGAAAACCCTGCTGATTTAACACTTGTTGGTAGTTTAATTGACGACAGTGAAACGGAAGTGTTTTTTTTCTATAGTAAAGAAAAAGATAGATTATATCGTCAAGAAGGCTTGGGGCAAGATGTATTTGATATCAACAATCCAACAACAAAGGTTATCACACAAGAAATATACGGACACTCAATCCCGATTACACAAATAAACACTGTTTTTAATTGGAATGGAAATATTATTGTTATAAGAAAGTCAGGAAAGATACAGCAAGTTAATGCGGATGGTAGTATAGATATAGTCGCATTTAATGAGCATTGGTTAAAAACATTAGATTCATCTAATTGGTTATCAAAGCTTGACGACAACTATAATGGAACAAAACAGGCAATTGCTTTATTGGGATTAAGGCGCTCAGATGAGAGTATCATTCCTGCATGGTACTTTGATCGCAAATTTATTATTGCTCACTCTTTGTTATCAGAACATGAGCTACAATTTTTAGGATTTGATTCAGATAATCAAAACGGGTTTATATTTGATAGAAATACCGGTAAATTATATAGTCAGCAAGTTGTTAATATTGATACTATGCGACATTCATTCGGTGTTATTAATACCTATATGAGTTCAAATAATAATATAGCTGATAGCATTAAAATATACCCAGAGTTAATATTTAAAAATATTAAGAAAATTGATAATGGCTTCATGATGCTAACGGATAAGAACGAAATACTTTATCAGCCTGACAATGGAACAAAAGAATCGAACAAGATAGGCGCTTCATTTGTAATTAAAGGAACGCATGAGGCAGATATCATTAATCCATCTAAAATAGCTCATGTTGATACATTAATATTAAGTGGTGGAGAAGGGGGGGATACATATGAATTTAGTGTAGATGCTTGGAAAGCTTATCGTGCCATTATTATTGATAATAACGCAAAAGATAATGCTGTAGATGATATTATTATACCGTCAGTTGACAATTGGAGAAAGATGTTCATTAACCGGCAAGGTAATGATCTCATTATTACAGATATCCATAATGACACATCGTTAATATTACGTGAAGTCTATGGTTCAAAATCTGAGTCTTATCGCCACTTGATGATTAAAATAGCGCAGGAGCATGATTATATAGTACTCGATAATCTAGTTAACAAGCTAAAGGAAAATTACGGATTAATGTATTTATCGACATATTTTAATGAAAGAGCAAAACGACAGTCAGACTCTACCGATATTATAGATTTATTAACGGACAGAATAAATTTTATGCGTCACATAGAACAATTAAATGTAGATATTATGCTAGACGGAAAAAATGAACGAACTGAACTTATACCAATTGGCTTATCAAGCCAAATTAATTTGGCTTGATTTTTTATTTTTGTCCACTGGGATGATGTATTAGAGCGCATTATAGGAATCAGCATTTAGATAAAAAAAGAGCCACATTTAGTGGCTCTTTTTGTCATTCATCAGCGTTTATTGAGCTGTTGGTGGGTGACTGTGTTCAATGTCCTCTGATTTCTTCGAGAAACGGCGACGGATCACCACGAAGAATACAGGAACGAAGAAGATAGCCAGCGAGGTTGCTGCGAACATACCCCCAAGAACACCAGTACCTACTGAGTTCTGGGATGCAGAACCTGCACCATTACTAAATACCAGTGGGATAACACCTAACATAAATGCTAGAGATGTCATCAGAATTGGTCGTAAACGCATTTTAACTGCATTCAGTGTTGCTTCGACTAACCCTTTGCCTTCTTTTTCCATCAAGTCTTTGGCGAATTCAACAATCAATATTGCGTTTTTCGCCGATAGCCCAATGGTGGTTAAGAGGCCCACTTTAAAGTAAACGTCGTTGTCTAAACCACGAACACTGGTGAACAATAACGCACCAATAATACCTAATGGAACCACTAACATAACTGAGAATGGAACAGACCAGCTTTCATATAGAGCAGCCAGACACAGGAATACCACTATCAAAGAAATCGCATACAGTGCAGGGGCTTGGTTACCTGCTAAACGTTCTTGATAAGACATACCCGTCCACTCGTAACCAATTCCTTCAGGCAGGTTTTCAGTGGTGAGTTTTTCCATTAACAGCATCGCATCACCCGTACTTTGTCCCGGAGCTGCTTGGCCTTGAATATTCATCGCAGGGACACCGTTATAACGTTCTAAACGTGGTGAACCATACTTCCAAGGATCTTTGGATTCGTCCATAAATGCAGAGAACGGAACCATTTTACCTTGGTTATTACGAACATACAGGTTACTGATGTCAGAAGGTAACATACGGCTTTCTGCGTCACCTTGTACGTAAACTTTCTTCACACGACCACGGTCGATAAAGTCATTCACGTAGCTTCCACCAAACATAGAACTCAATGTTGCGTTGATATCACTGATAGCGACACCTTGAGCCTGTGCTTTTTGTTGGTCAATATAAATACGGTATTGCGAGGTATCATCCTGACCATTTGGGCGAACACCTTGAAGCATTTCTGGGTGCTGAGCCGCCAATCCAAGCAACTGGTTACGGGCTTGCATTAGTTTATCATGCCCCAAGTTACCTTTATCAACTAACTCAAAGTCAAACCCGTCTGCGGTACCTAACTCAACAATTGCGGGTAGGTTAAAGGCGTAAATCAATGCTTCTTGTTTTTTTGACAGTGCGATATTCGCACGCTGTACAATCGCATCAACGTGGTTTTCATCGCCTTTACGTTCGCTCCAATTTTTCAGAACGACGAAGGCAAGACCCATATTTTGTCCTTGACCTGCGAAGCTAAAGCCCCCAACGGTAAAGACCGATTCAACGTTTTTAGCTTCTTCGGTATGGTAGTAGTTATTCACTTCATCTAGTACCGCTTGGGTTTGTTCTTGCGTTGATCCCGGTGGTAATTGGATCATTGACAAGAATACCCCCTGGTCTTCCGCCGGTAAGAAGGAAGACGGTAAGCGAACGAACATGAACGCCATACCAACCACTAACAGCAGGTAAATGACGAGATAACGACCAGTACCGTTAAGCATACGGCTTACACTGTCGGTGTAGTGGTGTGCTTGTTTTTCAAATGTACGGTTAAACCACCCAAAGAACCCTTTCTGGCTACCATGGCTGCCTTTTTCAATTGGCTTCAACATGGTGGCGCACAGTGCTGGCGTTAAGATCATCGCAACCAGTACTGATAAGATCATGGAGGATACAATGGTAATTGAGAACTGACGGTAAATTGCCCCTGTAGAACCCCCAAAGAAGGCCATAGGGATAAATACCGCAGACAGCACCATTGCAATACCGACTAACGCACCTTGGATTTGACCCATTGATTTTTTGGTCGCTTCTTTTGGTGATAAGCCTTCTTCTTGCATAACACGCTCAACGTTCTCAACAACAACGATGGCGTCATCGACGAGAAGCCCGATGGCGAGTACCATCGCAAACATGGTCAACGTGTTTATGGAATAACCAAATGCCGACAAGATAGCAAAGGTACCTAACAATACGACAGGTACTGCAATCGTTGGTATCAGTGTTGCACGGATGTTTTGTAGGAACAAATACATTACAACAACAACCAGCATGATTGCTTCTACTAACGTTTTAACCACTTCGTTAATTGAAATTTTAACGAATGGGGTTGTATCGTACGGATAAACAATCTCTAACCCTTGAGGGAAGAAAGGTTTCATTTCCTCAAGCGCGGCACGAACGTTATTAGACGTATCTAATGCGTTCGCTCCCGTTGCCAGTTTAATACCGATACCTGCTGCTGGCTTACCATTAAAGCGGGCAATCGTACTATAGTTTTCAGCACCTAATTGGACCTCAGCAACATCCTTAATACGTACTTGTGAACCATCTTGGTTTACACGTAATAAAATATTGCTAAATTCTTCAGGGCTATTTAACCGTGTCTGCGCAATGATAGAAACGTTTAAACGCTGATTTGCTACAGATGGTGAACCACCGAGTTGTCCTGCTGCGACTTGGTTATTTTGAACCTTGATCGCATTAATGACATCTGTGGTGGTCATGTTGTACTTAACAAGTTGCTCTGGTTTTAGCCAAATACGCATTGCATATTGGGTACCGAACAGTTGAGTTTCACCTACACCGTTAACTCGGCTAAGTGGGTCTTTAATATTTGACCCTACATAGTCGGCAATATCATATTGCCCCATTGAGCCATCGTTAGAAACGAAACCCGCAACCATTAAGAATGAACTAGTTGATTTATCGACACTAATACCTTGTTGCTGAACTTCTTGTGGCAACAATGGCATCGCCAGTTGCAATTTGTTTTGCACTTGTACTTGCGCGATATCACCATCAGTTCCTGCTTCAAATGTCAGCGTAATGCTAGCAGAACCTGATGAATCACTGCTCGATGACATATATACCAAGTTATCGATACCGTTCATGTTCTGTTCGATAACCTGCGTTACTGTATTTTGTACCGTCTCAGCATCCGCTCCCGGATAGTTAGCTGAAATAGAAACAGCCGGTGGCGCGATGGTCGGGTACTGCGAAACAGGTAACTGGATAATTGCCAACAGACCAGCAAGCATGGTGATAATAGCAATTACCCACGCAAAAATTGGTCTTTCTATAAAAAACTTAGGCATTAATCAGCCGCTCCCTTATTTAGACTTTTCTTCAGGTTTTGCCTGATTGTCTATGGATTGCGTTTCTAAGTTTGCTTCCTTAGGATTCACAACAATTCCTGGTTTGATTTTTTGTAAGCCGATGACAATGACACGATCACCTGCTTTTAGACCTTCAGTTACCAGCCATTTGTTGCCAACTGCTTGTCCTGCTTTAACTTTTCTGACTTCAACTTTATTCTCAGCGTCAACAACCATGACTTGAGAAGTTCCTTGAGCCGTACGAGATAAACCTTGTTGCGGAACTAGAATCGCATTATCAATAACACCATCTTCTAATACAGCACGAACAAACATACCTGGAAGTAATTCTTTGTTCGGGTTAGGGAACATGGCTCTCATCGTGATAGACCCTGTTGTTTCATCAACAGTGACATCAGAGAATTCCAGAACACCTTTTTGTGCGTATTCTTGACCGTTGTTGTTGATCAAGCTGACAGGTGCTTTTCCTGATTCCCGCTGTACAGCGCCTTTCGCTATCTCATTTTTGAGGCGTAAGAAATCGTCACTTGATTGTGTTACGTCAACATAGATAGGATCAAGTTGCTGAACACGCATTAATTCAGTGGTTTGCCCTGTTGATACTAAAGCCCCTTCAGTCACATTCGATTTGCCAGTACGGCCGCTAATCGGTGCAGTCACTTTGGTATAATTCAGGTTGATACGTGCAGTTTCAACCGCCGCTTCAGCCGCTTTGACGGCAGCGAGTGCTTGCGCATAGGTTGACGTTGCTTGGTCGTATTCCTGACGACTAATGTAATTAGTCCCTAACAATGGTTTATAACGCTTCACCGTTAATGCAGCCAGATTCGCATTAGCTTGTGCTTTTGCTAGCTCCGCTTTTGCGCTGTCATAGGTTGCTTGGAATGGTGCCGGGTCAATTTGGTATAAAGATGTCCCTGCTTCTACGTCGCTACCTTCTTTATAGTTGCGCTTCAATATGATGCCACTAACCTGAGGGCGAACCTCGGCAACACGAAATGCGGATGTTCGGCCTGGTAACTCGGTTTTGAGCGTCAGAGGTTCGGCTTTAAGCGTAACAATTCCTACTTCAGGCGCCGGGCGTTCTCCGCCACCTTGTTGTTCATCGTTACAACCGGATAGAGCCAAGCCACCTGAAAGAACTAACAGAGCCAGAGGTAACACCCCTCTGTTTTTTCGCATAAGTTAACCTCAATTAATCAATATGAGTTCAAAACAAAAATAAGAAAAATGGTAAACAATATGATTTATCACTGTGCTATAGTACAAACATACACGAATGTATGTAAATCAGCTTTCGAGAGAAACGGGTCACAATGGCACGAAAAACTAAACAACAGGCTGAAGAAACCCGTCAGGAAATATTAGATGCTGCCATCAAAACATTCTCTGAACGAGGAGTTTCTGCCACATCATTAGCCGATATTGCAAAAGCAGCGGGGGTTACCCGAGGTGCAATATATTGGCATTTCAAAAACAAAGTTGATCTCTTTTATCAAGCTTGTGAATTTGGTGATAACCAAATAGTACAAGCCGAAGAATATTATCGTTCTAAATATACCAACGATCCACTTTCAATACTAAGAGAATTATTAGTTTATATTTTGACTGATTTTATTGAAAGCCCTAAAAACCGCGCTTTGATGGAAATTTTCTTTTTGAAGTGCGAATTAGTTGGCGAAATGGCAGAGTTAGTTGATTTTAAACGCGCTAATTACGTCGCAAGCCAATGCCGAATTGTGGATAACTTGACTGCCTGTATTGATGCGGGGCAGCTTCCAGCAGACCTTGATGTGGAGTGTGCCGCGATTATGATCCGTTCATTAATGTCTGGTTTGTTAGAAAACTGGCTACTCCAATCAGAAAATTTTAATATTAATCAACATACAATTACATTGGTTGATACACTATTAGAAACACTAAAATGTAATACCGCGATCCGGTTAAAACCCATTCAAACTGAATAAGTGGAGTCCGACATGACCTCTATCTTGATTATTGCCAATGGAGCACCTTACGGCAGTGAAACATTGTTCAACTCATTGCGATTAGCGATAACGTTAAAAGAGCAAGAGCCACAGTTAGATTTAAAAATTTTTCTGATGTCAGATGCAGTGACAGCAGGTTTAGCGGCTCAAAAGCCTAAAGAAGGCTACAACCTTCAACAAATGTTAGAGATTTTAACGGCACAAAATGTTCCCGTTAAATTATGCAAAACTTGTACAGATGCCCGTGGTGTGAGTGAATTAACCCTTGCTGATGGTGTTGAAGTTGGTACATTGGTCGAGCTTGCAAGCTGGACATTAACGGCTGATAAAGTATTAACTTTCTAATATTCTACGTAAAATGTGTTTGGTTAGGTAAAATTAGGTGCTGATAGGCTGTTATCGGCACTTTGTTTAATTAAGCAACGTATTATTCGTATAAAGGAATGCCATTATGATGAAACAACAATGGAAGTGGCAGCAGTTAGTATCAATCATACTGTTCTTTTTCATCGCATCTTTTTCCAGCTCAATTACGGCACTAACGTCAAATAACTTACCTGATAAGAATGAAATTAAAAGTGCACTCAATGCATTGAATAAAAAAAACTCACTCAGTGAGGAAGATAAACTTGTTCTCGCCGATCTGGAAAAAACCTCAGATTTTTATGACGAACTGGATAAACTCGAACAACGAACGGCTGATCTGCAAAAAAAACTCAGTAGCGCGAGTGAAGAATCAAAACAAGCTGCACAAGGTTTGTTGCAAATAAAAAATGAAAATGAACAACTCACCGAAAATTTCCTACGAAAAATACAAGATAGCTCTCTTTCACAATTAAAAGCATTACAAACCTCTTACTTAGAAAATCTGCAAACAGAACAAAATGACCTCGCAACCTATAGTAGCCAATTAATTGGCTTACAAACGCAGCCTGAAAGGGCACAAGCGATGATGTTGGAAAATGCGAGACGATTGCAGGAAATTCGTAATGAGCTAAATAGTTCATTAAATGAATCTGTGAATTTAAGGCCGACTCAAATCACAATGCTGCAAGTTGAACAGTACTTATTACAGCAGCAAAATGAATATCAAAAACGTATTCTAGAGGCTAACACTCAATTACAAGATGTACTGCAAAAACACCGTGATTATACCGCAGCATATATTGAACAATTGGAACATCATATTCAGCAAGTACAAAATGCTATTAGTCATCGCCGCCTAAATGACTCCCAATCAACGGTGCGTGAAGCATTAAGTACTTCTGAAACCGATATCAAAGCTCAACAAAATCCCCTTATTCAAAAAGAAATTGCGATTAATAATGCGCTGAGCGACCGGTTAATTACAGTGACAGAAAATAGCAATAAATTGGTTCAAAATGGTATCCGTGTAAAAACCTGGCTTGAAAGAGCGACACAGTCAGAACGAAATTTAAAAGAACAAATTAATGTATTACGCGGTAGCTTATTGCTTTCACGAATTTTGTTTCAACAACAAATTGACTTACCACCTGATATTCTAACGAAAAATTTACCCACAACGATCGCCGATTTGCGGCTTGAACAATTTGATGTTAACCAACAACGTGATGAACTTTACCAACCTAATGATTATATTACGAAGTTGGAACAGCAATTTGAGATAAAAACTGGGGATGAGCTTACCAATAGCACATTATTATCAACGGAAGATAAATCCACGTTATTGAAACTATTGGAAGTTCGTCGTGGGTTATTAGATGAACTTAACCAGCAGCTTGGCGGGCAAATTTCGCAAGCAATCAACCTACAACTGGATCAAAACCAATTATTGAGTGTAGTGGGGTCGCTTGAAAATACCTTGGCACAGCAAATATTTTGGGTGAATAGTAATAAACCGATTGATTTGGAATGGGTGAAAGCTTTTCCTGAAGCCGCAGCGACACAAATTAATAGCTTTGATTTTAGTTTATCAAACCGCAGCATTAAACGGGGCGTGAGTAATTCACTGTTAGTGGTTATTCCACTTGTTTTGGTCGCGCTACTGTTTATTTGGTTTAATCGTAAAATTAATAACCGATTGCAAGATATTGACCAACGGCTTTCAAGTTTGCGCAATGATAGCGTACTAAGTACGCCATTTGCGATTCTGCTGACATTAATGCAAACATTGCCTATTTCACTGTTTTTACTCGCATTTGGTTACTGGTTTTTGAAAACAGGGAATGTACAAGGCCCATTTTTCTGGCAGTTCAGCCAACAGTTAGCGATATTTTGGGCGTTATTTGAGCTGACGTTTCGTGTGTTGAAACCCCAAGGTATTGCACAAAAACATTTTGGTATTGAAAAAGAGAAAATATCTCAAACACGACGTAGAATGATTAGGCTATCGATTCCTCTGGTGCCACTTATTTTCTTTTCCACTTATGGCGTTAGCAACCCACTGAAAGTGTCTGAGGACGTGATTGGCCAATTAATTGTGCTAGTTTCTCTTATACTGTTGTGTATTTTTACAATCCCATTTTGTAAACAGGTTTGGCAAGAGAAAGGTAGTCACTTAACGCGCAGTATTGTCATGACATTACTGACATTTTCGCCATTAATTTTAGTGGGCTTAATGATGGCGGGGTATTACTACACCACATTGCGTTTGGCCAATCGTTGGTTAGATAGCCTCTATCTTCTACTCCTGTGGTATATCACTTACAATGCTTGCTTAAGGGGACTAACACTGGTGGCTCGTAAGTTGGCATATCAACGTGCTATAGAACGTCGTGCGATGTTGAAGCAAGAAGATGTTGAAAACGAACCCATTAAAGAGCCACCCATGACCATCGAGTTGATTAGCCAGCAATCGCTACGCCTGACAACGATGGTGTTGTTTATTATCTTTGCGTTAGCGTTTTATGCAATTTGGTCTGACTTTATCACCATTTTCTCTTTCTTAGATAGCGTGAACTTGTGGAGCTACACCGCCACATCGGCAGAAGGGGGAAATATTTTACAATTCGTAACCTTAGCGAATTTAATATTGGCTCTTGTGATCATCATTGTGTCTTGGGTGATGACTCGAAATCTCCCTGGGTTACTGGAAGTATTGGTGTTATCACGGTTAAAACTCCGTCAGGGTTCTACTTATGCTATTACGACAATATTAACTTATATTATCGTGGGGATTGGCGCGATTGCCTCGTTAGGGATGATTGGCGTGACATGGAACAAATTGCAATGGTTAGCCGCTGCTTTAACCGTCGGGTTAGGGTTTGGCTTACAGGAAATTTTTGCCAACTTTGTCTCAGGGATCATTTTACTATTCGAACGGCCGATCCGTATTGGAGACACTGTTACGATTGGCACCTACTCAGGAACGGTAAGTAAAATTCGTATCCGGGCAACCACTATTGTCGATTTTGATCGTAAAGAAGTGATCATTCCGAATAAAGCTTTTGTGACTGAGCGGTTGATCAACTGGTCGCTATCAGACACCGTCACGCGCATCACGATTGCGATCGGCGTGGCTTATGGTTCAGATCTGGATAAAGTGAAGCGGGTTTTATTATCGGCTGCAACCAGCAATAACAAGGTGATGACCGAACCCGCTCCCAATGTTTATTTCACCAGTTTTGGCGCCAGTACGTTAGACCATGAATTACGTTTTTATGTGCGGCAAATTGGTGACCGTGGCGTGACAAGTGATGAAGTGAACCGCGCGATAGACAAATTATGTCGAGAAAATGACATTGATATTGCATTCAACCAGTTAGAGGTTCATTTGCATAATAATAAAGGTGATGAAGTGCAAGAAGTGAAGCGAAGACCTAAAGATAGTGATGGTGAAACGCACTAGACCCGTTAAGTTTCTTTGGTGCAGGTAGCTTGTGCTGCTTGCACTTGTTTTGACATATAATCATTTTTCACAATTTCAAGTGCTTTGAGAACCACATCGGTGTCTATCTCAGAGGTTTCTAATAAGTAGATTAAATCAACAGCAAGTTGGATTTCTTGTGGAGCATCTTTGAGTGAACTCATACTGATTCCTTCCAATATTTAATCAAAATATTGATTTTCTTGATGTTCAATGGCTTTCTCAATACGCAAAAGTGCTTGGCGGCAACGGTACAAACGCCCTGCAAGTACAGCGAGTTCTTTTTGGCACTGGTGTTGAAGACGGTGGTCAGTTAGCTCACTTAAATGAAGCTCTTTTTCACTCACCATCGCTTGTAAGCGTCGTTCATAGTCTTGGTGTTGTGATAAACGTTCATATAAATCAATCTGTTCCTTTTTCTTAGTAAAACTGGATTCTTTCTCACGTAAAGCTTGTGTAGAAATCTCCCGAGAAATGGCTTGTATTTGGTGGACTATTTTCTCCGTTAGGAAATTGACCTGCTCGCTGTGGTTTAACGTTACGCTGTGGCACAATTGCTGATACAAGGTCTGTAATTCATTTTGGCAATCCCCTAGACGGGTGGATTTGCGGCTAAACAATTGCATGTCGAAGCGTGAATGTGAAAACTCAAGGTCTTTTATGGGGTCCACTCGAGTTTTCAATTCATCAATCTGCTTTTTTAACGCATCTAAAAGAGCGGGGATTTTCATTTTTTGTTCTCATTAAGTGTCAAAAATAGCGGAATATTGATATTCAGCAACAAAACTGATGCCAAATTGACGGCTTCTTATTGCATTTTTATGGTACTTTACATAGATTCTACACTTTCGTGTTTACTACATGGCTTTTATTATGACCGCTAAAGAGCAACAACTGCAATTGATTAAAGAAAGTATCGCATCTATCCAAGATTATCCAATCGAAGGTGTGATTTTTCGTGACATTACCACTTTATTAAATAACCCTGCTGCATACCAAGCAACAATTGATATGTTAGTCGAACATTATCAAAATAAAGGCGTCACTAAAATTGTAGGAACTGAAGCACGTGGTTTTCTATTCGGTGCTCCAGTCGCATTACGTTTAGGCGTAGGTTTTGTCCCTGTACGTAAAAAAGGGAAATTACCACGTGAAGTATTAAGTATGACTTACGACCTTGAATATGGTACGGATACACTTGAAATCCATAAAGACAGCATCAACCCTGACGATAACGTCTTAGTTGTTGATGATCTACTCGCGACAGGTGGTACAGTGGAAGCAACGGTGAAAATGATCAAACAGCTTGGTGCTAATGTTGTTGAAGCTGCGTTTATCATCAGCTTACCTGATCTTGGCGGTGTTGAGCGTCTACAAAAAGAAGGTGTTTCTTCATATAGCCTTGTTGAGTTCCCAGGCCACTAATCTTTATTTTCCCTCTATTTTTATCACAGCCTCGCTGTATAGGTTGAGGCTGTGGTAGCATGGTACTATGATTATATATATTCACGTACCATGTTAAATGACAGTGGAATCCATGAGCTATCAGGTACTTGCCCGTAAGTGGCGCCCCAAAAAATTTTCAGACGTTGTTGGTCAACAGCACGTTTTGACTGCACTCGCTAATGGGCTAACGCATCAGCGGCTTCATCATGCCTATCTTTTCTCCGGTACACGTGGCGTAGGAAAAACGACGATTGCTCGCCTGTTTGCCAAAGGCCTTAATTGCGAAACAGGGATAACTGCATCGCCTTGTGGGCAATGTGCCAACTGCCTTGAAATAGAGCAAGGGCGATTTGTCGATTTAATTGAAATTGACGCAGCCTCTCGTACTAAAGTCGAAGACACTCGTGAATTATTAGACAATGTCCAATACGCGCCAGCACGTGGGCGCTTCAAAGTTTATTTAATTGACGAAGTACACATGTTGTCTCGTCATAGTTTTAATGCGTTATTAAAAACGCTTGAAGAACCACCTGAACATGTGAAGTTTTTGTTGGCGACGACTGATCCGCAAAAACTCCCTGTGACCATTTTGTCCCGCTGCTTGCAGTTCCATCTAAAAGCGTTAGATGTCACGCAAATCAGTGAGCAACTTGAACTCATCCTGAATGCAGAAAATATTGAACATGATCAACGTGCTCGTCAGTTGATAGCAAGAGCAGCGGATGGCAGTTTGCGTGATGCATTAAGCTTAACTGACCAAGCCATTGCGATGGGGCAAGGGAAAGTCACGGCTGATATCGTTAGCCAAATGCTAGGAACTCTTGATGACGAACAGCCATTAGCCATTATTGAAGCACTAGTACGTGCCGATAGCATGGCGGTGATGGAACAGGTAGAGCAAGCTGCTAGTCGCGGTGCAGATTGGGAAAACTTGCTGGTGGAAATTCTGTCGCAATTACACCGTATCGCAATGATCCAACTGCTTCCAGCTGAGCAAGAAACAGACCCATCTTCGACAGAGGGGCGGTTACGGCAGGTTGCAAGGGTAATTTCCCCTGCAGATCTCCAATTGTTTTACCAAACGTTATTAGTCGGAAGAAAAGAACTTCCCTATGCCCCTGAGCGGCGTATGGGGGTTGAAATGGCACTATTACGTGCATTAGCTTTTCATCCTAAAAATGTGATTGCTGAAATTGAAGCTCCGCCACAGGTTATCCCGCAAGCCGCTGTTCAATCAGCACCGTCTGCGGCATCAAATATGTCGCAAAGGGTGCCTCCGACACAAGTGCGAGCGGAAAATCTGCCAGACAATAGCCCAACATTACAGTTATTGAAGGCGAGGCAGGCGTTACAATCTCCCCAAAGTGAGGATCCTAGCCCAAAAAAGGCTAAACCGGTGATGCCTGAAAGGGCTAAGCCGGCGGCATCAGCACTGGAAAGGCTGGCCGCCGTGACCAGCAAACATCAACAAAATGTGGAAAATAGAGCGGCTCAGGCAGCAAAACCACAAAAACCAAAGCAGTACCAGTGGAAACCGCAAAATGAAGAGTCGATGGCTCCAAAAGAAGCGGTAACAACGCCAAGCGGAATCAAAGAGGCGTTGGAATATGAAAAAACGCCTGAATTAGCCGTTAAAATTATTGAAGAAGGGCGAATTCGGGATAGCTGGTCAGGGAAAATCGCAAAATTAAATATTCCCAAACTGGTTGAACAATTAGCTTTGAATTCATATATAGAAGAATTAAGTGATTCGCAAATTATTTTACATTTGCGCTCAGCTCAGAAGCACCTCGATAAACCATCGGCCCACAAAGTGTTGGAAGAAGCTCTGAGTGAACAATATGGTCGTACTGTTGAACTGAAAATCGTTCATGATGATAATAGCGAGGTGAAAACCCCGTTAGAATGGCGACAGGCGATTTATGAAGAAAAACTGGCACAAGCGCGCCAGTCTATTATTGCGGATAAAACGATTCAAAAACTGCGCTCAATGTTTGATGCGCAATTAGATGAAGAGAGTATTCGCCCCGTTTAACGCTACAGTCTCATTATTAAGCTGTAGCCTCAGTTGTGAGAGATAACTATGTTTGGTAAAGGTGGATTGGGTAACCTGATGAAACAGGCCCAACAAATGCAAGATAAAATGCAAAAAGTTCAGGAAGAAATCGCTCAACTAGAAGCTACAGGCGAATCTGGTGCAGGGTTAGTTAAAGTGACGATTAATGGCTCACATAACTGCCGCCGTGTTGAGATTGACCCTAGCTTGCTCGAAGACGACAAAGAAATGTTAGAAGATTTGATTGCAGCGGCATTTAATGATGCTGCACGTCGTATCGAAGAAACTCAAAAAGAAAAAATGGCGAGTGTTTCTAGTGGTATGCAATTACCACCAGGCTTTAAGATGCCATTCTAATGCAAACAAGTCCGCTTCTTGAATCGTTGATGGAAGCTCTGCGCTGTCTCCCGGGGGTTGGCCCCAAGTCAGCGCAGCGAATGGCTTTTCATCTTTTACAGCGTGACCGAAGTGGGGGAATGCGTTTAGCGCAATCGCTCACTCGAGCCATGTCTGAAATAGGTCATTGCCGTGATTGCAGAACATTTACAGAACAAGATATCTGTAATATTTGCGATAACCCACGTCGTCAACAAAATGGTTTGATTTGTATTGTTGAAAGTCCAGCAGATATCTATGCAATAGAACAAACCGGGCAATTTTCCGGGCGTTATTTTGTCCTTATGGGGCATTTGTCCCCACTTGATGGAATCGGCCCAATGGATATCGGCCTTGATAGACTCGAAGAGCGTTTGGCGTCCGAGACTATCACTGAAGTGATTTTAGCAACCAATCCAACGGTTGAAGGAGAAGCGACGGCAAACTATATTGGGCAAATGTGTGCTCAATATGGGGTGGCGGCGAGCCGAATTGCGCACGGTGTGCCAGTGGGTGGGGAGTTAGAGTTAGTCGATAGTACGACGTTGTCTCATTCGCTCTCCGGCCGCCTTAAACTTTGATATCCTCGTCATACTTTGCACTGTAGCGTTGTTGTCTTCATGCGTTAACCCTAGTCACATACTGGTGTATGCTCCTAGGGATTAACGTATTTGACGCCTAGCTACAGCACAAATTATTTAGAGGATGATATTGATTTCGTTTTTCTAAAATCCCCCTACAGAATTCAGTTACTAATTTGAGCCGTAGGGGGCTGGGCTCGGTGACTTGGTTCTCATACTAGTATGCTCCTAGGGATTAACGTATTTGACGCCTAACTACAGCACAAATTATTTAGAGGATATGATTGGAGATGAGTAAAATTATTCCTTTCATTAACTACCTTTAAAATGATTGCGGTTGTTATTATTTTCTTTCTAATCATTGGCTTTTGAGTTTGGTCTGCTAAATTTTTTATCCCTTTCGCTTGAATTTCTGTTTTTCGCCCCCAACTAATCTGCATCGATAAGTCAAACCTATCCAATTAGATTGATGAAATAGAGGCGATTAATGAGTATGAAAGGACAGGAAACGCGTGGTTTCCAATCAGAAGTTAAACAACTCCTCCAATTAATGATCCACTCTCTTTATTCGAATAAAGAGATTTTCTTACGTGAATTGATCTCCAACGCATCAGATGCAGCAGATAAACTGCGTTTTCGAGCATTATCTAAACCAGAATTGTATGAAAACGATGGTGAGTTGCGTGTGCGTATTAGTGCCGATAAAGACCAAGGTACATTGACCATCAGTGATAACGGTATCGGTATGAGTCGTGAAGAGGTGATTGAAAACCTTGGAACTATCGCAAAATCAGGCACGAAAGCATTTTTAGAGTCATTAGGTAGCGACCAAGTCAAAGACAGCCAAATGATTGGTCAATTTGGTGTCGGCTTCTATTCCGCATTTATAGTGGCCGATAAAGTGACGGTACGTAGTCGTGCGGCGGGTGCTCCTGCCGATGAAGGTGTGTTCTGGGAATCTGCTGGTGAAGGTGAATATACCATCGCTGATATTGAAAAAGCGGAGCGCGGCACTGAAATTACCTTGCATTTACGTGATGATGAAAAAGAATATCTCGATAGCTGGCGCCTACGCTCAGTGATTAGCAAATATTCTGATCATATTGCTTTACCCGTTGAAATCGAAGAAAAAAATGAAGAAGACGGTACGGTAACTTGGGAAAAAATTAACCAAGCGAAAGCATTATGGACTCGCAGTAAATCTGAAATTTCAGACGAAGAATACGCAGAATTCTATAAACATATCTCCCATGACTATGCAGACCCGCTGACATGGACACATAACCGCGTAGAAGGTAAGCAAGAATATACTAGCTTGCTGTATGTGCCGTCTAAAGCCCCGTTTGATCTATGGAATCGTGACCAACAGCATGGTTTGAAACTCTATGTTCAACGCGTATTTATTATGGATGACGCGGAACAGTTCATGCCGAATTACCTGCGCTTTATTCGTGGGGTGCTGGATTCCAATGATTTACCGTTGAACGTTTCGCGGGAAATACTGCAAGATAGCGCATTAACTCGTAGTTTACGCAGCGCATTAACCAAACGTGTTCTGCAAATGTTGGAAAAACTGGCCAAGTCTGATGCAGAAAAATACCAAACTTTCTGGCAACAATTTGGTTTAGTGATGAAAGAAGGTCCTGCAGAGGATATGGCAAATAGCGAAACTATTGCTAAACTTCTGCGTTTTGCGACGACTCATACCGATAGCAGTGTACAGAACGTCTCTCTAGAAGAGTATGTTAGCCGCATGGTTGAAGGCCAAGATAAAATTTACTATATCACTGCAGACAGCTATGCAGCGGCAAAAGGTAGCCCACACCTTGAGTTATTCCGTAAAAAAGGTATTGAAGTCTTGCTGTTATCTGACCGTATTGACGAATGGATGATGAACTATCTGTCTGAATTCGACGGTAAACAGTTCCAATCCGTAAGTAAAGCAGACGAGTCATTAGATAAGCTAGCGGATGAAAACAAAGCGGAACAAGAGGAAGCGGATAAGCAATTAGAGCCATTTGTTGAACGTGTTAAGTCATTCCTTGGTGAGCGCGTTAAAGACGTTAAACTCACGCATCGCTTAACGGATACGCCTGCCATTGTCACAACAGACGTGGATGAAATGAGTACACAAATGGCGAAACTGTTTGCAGCAGCCGGGCAAGCCGCACCAGAAGTAAAATATAACTTCGAATTGAACCCAACGCATCCATTGGTGAAAAAAGCTGCAGAAGTGTCAGATGAATCCGTGTTTGCTGATTGGGTGGATGTCTTGTTGGATCAAGCATTGTTAGCCGAACGTGGCACATTGGAAGATCCAAACCTATTTATACGTAAAATCAATGAATTACTTTTAAAGTAATTTAATTTGATATTTTCGATATTGAGCATAAACCACGCTTTTGCTTGTGCTTTAGCGTGGTTTTTTTCTTTTGCGAAAAAAGATAAATGCGAAATCGTTTACGTGTGTTCTTGAGTAAAGCAGCATGCTAATGGTATGGTAGCTTGTTTTCTTTTCAAATTATAAAAATCTAAATAGCAAGGGGTTTACGCAATGCGTATCATTCTGCTTGGCGCTCCAGGCGCTGGTAAGGGCACTCAAGCTCAATTTATTATGGAAAAGTTTGGGATCCCTCAAATTTCAACAGGTGACATGTTACGTGCCGCTGTTAAATCAGGGAGCGAACTCGGCTTACAAGCTAAAGAGCTGATGGATAACGGTAAATTAGTTACTGATGAATTAGTTATCGCATTAGTTAAAGAGCGTATCAAACAAGATGACTGCCGCAATGGCTTCTTGTTGGATGGGTTCCCTCGTACAATCCCACAAGCGGATGCGATGAAAGAAGCGGGCATCACTGTTGATAATGTACTGGAGTTTGATGTACCAGACGAAATCATTGTTGAGCGTATTATTGGCCGTCGTGTACATGCACCATCAGGCCGTGTTTATCACATCAACTTTAACCCACCAAAGGTTGAAGGCAAAGACGATGTAACAGGTGAAGAACTAACCATCCGTAAAGATGACCAAGAAGACACCGTACGTAAGCGTCTGGTTGAATATCATGCATTAACTGCACCTTTAATTGCGTATTACCAAAATGAAGCTAAACAAGGGAACACCAAGTACTTCAAATTAGATGGTACACGTAAAGTGTCTGAAGTTAGTGAAGAACTGGCGAAAATTTTAGGTTAATATTTGTACTAACTATGCTTTGTGTTGCAGTAATTGTAACTGCAATTCGAATTATTTTAAGTATAAGGTATTATATGGAGGCAGCGATGATCGCTGCCTTTCTTTTTTATACCACTTGGTGACAAAAATCGTTAATTAACTGTGCTAAAGTTGGGAATAATTATCAATTAGGAGTTGTTTCATGTCAGAAAAAAAATACGGCATTTTGTTAGCAAACTTAGGAACCCCTGATGCCCCAACAACCTCAGCAGTGAAACGCTATTTAGCCGAATTTCTTAGTGATAAACGCGTTATTGATGTACCGCGCTTGATTTGGAAGCCGATTTTACATGGGGCGATTTTACCTCTTCGCTCTTCTAAAGTGGCGAAGTTATATAAGTCTATTTGGTTAGAAGGTGGCTCACCATTACTGGTTTATTCTTTGCGTCAAAAACAAAAGTTAGCAGAGTTATTGCCTAATATTGCTGTAGAGATAGGTATGAGCTATGGTTCGCCTTCAATTAAAAGTGCGGTAGATAGTTTGCTAGACCAAGGTGTTACCGACTTAGTGGTTCTTCCACTGTATCCACAGTATTCCTGCACGACAACTGCAGCGGTTTATGATGCATTAACCCGAGCGTTTGAAAGTAGACGTACCATTCCAAGCGTGCAATTCATTCGTAGCTATGCGACACATCCTGCTTATATTCAAGCTTTAGTGGCCTCGATAGAAGCAAGCTTTGCCCTGCATGGTGAACCCGATAGGCTAATATTGTCGTTCCATGGCATTCCACAGCGTTATTGCGATACAGGTGATATTTACCAGCAAGAGTGCGAAAAAACGGCAGAGGCACTCCGTGAGGCGTTGAATTACCCAAGCGATAAAGTCATGCTCACCTATCAGTCACGTTTTGGACGTGAGCCTTGGTTGATGCCTTACATGGATAAAACTATGCATGAATTACCCTCCCAAGGCGTAAAATCCGTTCAGGTCATTTGTCCAGGGTTTTCAGTTGATTGCCTAGAAACATTAGAAGAAATTAGCGAACAAAATAAAGAATTTTTTATGAGTAGTGGTGGTGATAAATATAATTACATACCGGCTTTAAATGATAATCCAAATAGCATTCATATGATTAATTCAATAATTCAAGATGTACTAAAATAACTAATTCAGCAAATTAATGAAGAAAAGTTTGCTTATCGATATATCAATAGGCTCATTATGGACTATAATCACTTATCTGAAATTATAAATGATTGAATAATTGTTATGTCTTTTGGAATTAATATGAGCAATAAGCAGCCCCCACAAGGTAATATAGAGCAGAAGCCGTCTTCTGCTCATCAATTTCATATACAACAAAACGATGAGATTGATTTAATGGCCTTGTTTTCCATTTTGTTAAAACATAAATTTTTGATTCTTATATTTACGATTGTTTGTATTGCGGTGAGTGTTGGTGTTGTTAAACTATTACCTCAAAAATGGAGCAGTACTGCTATTGTTATTCCCCCCGCATCTGAAGAGCTCAAAGAAGTTAATGCATTTAAAGCGCAATTGGATGTATTAGATGTTCCTGTTGATCTAAGTGCTCAACGTGTTTTTACTGCGTTTATTGACCAATATCGTTCGAAAGTTAATCAAGAAAGTTATGTGAGAAGTACTGAGTATTATCATAACCTTGCAGAGAAAATTGACCCAAAAGATGATGTTATCGCTCAGCAAAGGCTAGTAAATTCAATCATTTCGAATGATATTAAAATTCAAGATCTGTCAAAAGAAAAAAACAGTACTTCAAATGATATTGTTTTAAGCTTCACTGCTCCGTTGCCAACTGAAGCCCAAGATTTACTTGAAGGCTATATTCGTTATAGTGCATCGAAAGTAAGGCAACAGCTAAAAGTTGAAATCGATAATATGATTTCAGAGAAACTTATTTATGCCAGTGAGTCACTAAAACGCGAAGTCAGCAAAATTCAAACTGAATACGATGTTAAGGTTGAAAGGCTTAAACGAGCTGTTGATATTGCAAAAGCCGCTGGAATTGAAAAACCGATCGCCAGCGAATCTGTTGCTATCAATGATGACCCTGATTACCCTATTGCGTTAGGGACTGAAGCTTTAGAGAAAAAATTACTGATTGAAACTCAAAATCGTGATTTAGCATTGATGAGCGAAAACCTACAAAACCGTAAGATTTATATTGATGATTTACAAGAGTTAACCAGTAAAGAGTTAGATTTTACGCCAGTTAAATTTATTTTAACGCCAGACTTACCATTGCATAAAGATTCGCCTAAATCAGCGTTAATTGTTGCGTTGAGCGCCATATTAGGTTTAATTTTGAGCTGTGCATTTGTGTTAAGTCGGGAGCTTTATCGCGATTATAAATATCAAAATCAGTAAAATTACCGCCAAATGACAAACAATGAAGCCAGTGCCTTCTTTGCAGGTGCTGGCTTTATTTTATCGTGTTAGAATAGGGCGATGTTCCATTGTTAATCTTCTAATTATGAAATTCCCCGGTCAGCGCAAATCAAAACACTATTTTCCTGTTAGTCTCAGAGATCCTTTATTACAGCCTTTAAAAGAAACCTTGGCAGATGATGAGAATTGTAAGTCCTATATCGTTGGTATCGACCAAACATTAGTCGATATTGAAGCGAAAGTGGATGACGACTTTATTCAGCGCTACCAGTTGAGTAAGGGGCATTCACTGGTTATTGAAGATGATGCCGCCGAAGCTTTGTATAAAGAGCTCACAGATAATGCATTGATTACTCATGAATTTGCAGGTGGAACGATTGGCAATACCTTGCACAATTATTCGGTATTAGCGGATGACAGGTCTGTTTTATTGGGCACAATGTGTAATAACATCCAAATTGGTAGCTATGCATATCGCTACCTGTGCCATACCTCAAGCCGCATGGATTTAAATTTTCTACAAGGTGTGGATGGGCCTATTGGGCGCTGTTTTACCTTGATCACTGAAAATGGCGAGCGAACTTTTGCTATCAGCCCTGGCCATATGAATCGCTTGCACCCAAATAGTATTCCAGAGGATATTATTGCGGGGGCTTCTGCATTGGTTTTAACCGCTTATTTAGTCCGTTGTAAACCCGGAGAAACCATGCCTGATGCGACTATGCAGGCTATTGCGTATGCGAAAAAGCACAATGTTCCCGTTGTGTTGACGCTTGGAACAAAATTTGTCATCGCTCAAGACCCTCAATTCTGGCGTGATTTCTTAGCGGAACATATTTCAGTCGTTGCAATGAATGAGGACGAAGCGCAGGAACTGACAGGGCTGAGTGACCCATTACTCGCCTCTAATATGGCATTAGACTGGGTCGATTTAGTTTTATGTACAGCGGGCCCATCAGGCCTATATATGGCCGGCTACACCGAAGACGCTTATAAACGTTCGACGCAGCACCCACTATTACCGGGTGCGATTGCAGAATTTAACTTATATGAATTTAGCCGAGCAATGCGCCAACAAGATTGCCAAGTTCCATTACGTATTTTCTCTCATATTGAGCCTTATATGGGCGGGCCTGAAAAAATAATGAACACGAATGGGGCGGGAGATGGGGCGTTATCGGCATTACTTCACGATATTACTGCCAATTCTTACCATCGTTCAAATGTACCGAATTCCAGTAAACATGAACGCCAATACTTAACATATTCCTCTTTAGCTCAAGTATGCAAATATGCTAACCGTGTGAGTTATCAAGTATTAACTCAGCATTCACCTCGTTTGAGTCGTGGCTTACCTGAAAAAGAAGATAGTTTAGAAGAGTCTTATTGGGAACGTTAAAGCGAAATAATTCTCATTTGAATTAATGATGTCAATTTTAAGGCACTTCAATATAATTGTTATTAAGGTGCTTTTTTTCGAACAATTATTCTGATGAATTGTTGTCGCTAAATCTTATTAATTAAGGTGATTTTTTTACCTTCAAATTATATATCTATAAATAATGTAATGCTTAATGATGACTAATATAGATATCCATATGGTGAGTGTAATATTAATAATGGATGAGAGTTTGAGTTAATTTCAGACTAATAAATAAAAGCTGTATGCTACTTTATGAGTATTCATATTTGGCATACAGCTAATTATTTTTAAATATATAAGTATGGTTAATGCTAATTAATGTTGTTTAGCAACAGTGAGCTCACTTTCTTCTTTAACTATTTCAGCTGCTTTTGCATCTTCAGCTTCATAACGCATCGCCTGTGGTACTGAGATTTTAATCGCAATAAATACCGCTAAGAAGCCGCCTACTAGTTTGCCCAGTAAAATAGGTAAAACGAGAGTAGGTTGGAAGTTGGCCGTGAAGGCAAGATGATCACCGATGGTCGCTTGTGCGCAAACACCAAATGCCACACATAATACCTTATCCCTCGCTCGCATTTCTTTGAATAAGTGATAAGTAGCGATAATGTTTGCCATAACCATAATAAAACCTAAAGAACCTGTATCACTCAGTTTTAAACGGTTACTTAATGCACGGACTAAAGGCTTGCAGTAGCGTTGGAACAGATAACAAATGGGGAATGTGCCCGCTAACATGATACCGATATAACCCGCAATTTCGATGGCACGGAATAGTTCATTTTGGTCAGCAAACAGTGGGTCAAAGCCCCATGCGCCGAAAACTTTGGTGAATACACCAGTAAAGTGTTCAACAATGGAAAATGCTAAGACTAATTTGACGAATGCATCCATAATTTTACCAAAAATCAGGAAGCCCGTTACCATTAACATCGGGCGATATTTTAGCCCTGCGGCTAATAAAAAACAGAATACAAACAACGGCATCAGGTATTGCAACATGGTAAAGAAATCTAAGGTTAATTGATGTGCCGCTGGTGAGTTCGTAGAAATAATGTCCCTTACAGGAATATTATTGAAGGTAATTAACAGCAGCGAAGCCAATACACCAAATGGTATGGAGATCAACCCTGCCATCGCACCAAGTGCAAGGTATTTATGATCTTTACGATTTAACATTGTTAACCCTACAGGGATCAGGTAAACAATAGTGGCTCCAGAGGTATAACCGATCAACATTGCGGTGATCCACATATCTCGATTAGTCGTTAGTGCATCGGCAAGTTGGTAGCCGCCCATATCAACGGCAATAATCGATAAGGCTGCAATAGAAACGTCTGAGCCGACAGAGGAAAAGACGGGTCCAAGAATGTAAGAGATTAATTGCGAGAGTAGCGGAACAGCAGCCATGATCCCGGCTTGAGCGAGAAATACGGGACCAATAGAAAAGATCCCATTAACAAACTCTTTTCCAAGCTCGCTGGCGGGTCTAACAATGGATGCGACAGCACCAATAATGGCGCCACACATAATTAAATAAATAATGTAATTTCCGAATTCAGCCATGGTAGGGTTTCCTTTTATTATTTTAGTGTCTTAATTGGCGAGAACGGGCAATGATGTCGCGATATTGTTCCATCACACCTTGCATATTCGTTCCATCAGGATGTGTCACAGTTGCATTGCGTCTTACCGCCATTTCATGAGTGATCCCGAGACCTTTGCGAGCTAACAAGGCGGCGCCTAGTGCAGTTACTTCACGGTTTGCTGGTGCTTCAATGTTTTTTTGTAATAAATTGGCTAAAAATTGCTTAAAATATTGATTTGAAGAGAGCCCTCCATCGACTGAGATTGACTGGCCTAGTGGTGAAATTTTTTCCATTGCAAAAATAACTTCAGCGGAACGTGCGGCTATGCCTTCCAAAACCGATTGCATCATGTCTTTTTTGTCGGTATCTAATGAAAGACCCGCCCAAAGGCCTGCAGCACTGCGATCCCAATATGGACATCCTAAACCGGATAATGCAGGGACAAAGGCTAGGCCGCGTTTAATAGCGGATTCAGCTCTGAAATCCCCGAGTTCATCGAATGAGTCAAATAAACCGATTTTACGAGCCCAATTGATGGCAGATGCTGCGTTGTAGACGCCGCCATCTAAACCAAATACAGGAGGTTGATTGGGAAACTTCCAACAGAGTGTGGGCAATAAACCGCTGTCATGAGTTTGTGGAATATCAGTGCCAGTTAGTGCTTGCAAGAACGCGCCGGTACCGAAGGTGATTTTGGCATCACCTTTTTCACGGCAGCCATGGCCGAATGTGCCAGCAAATTGGTCAACGATAATGGCGGTGACTGGGGTGAGGTGCCCATCGAGGTTGATAGCGCCAAAGTCACCAATGTTATCTTTAATAGGCGGCAAGCAATGGATGGGAACACCAAAAATGTCACATAGTTCTTGATCCCACTCTAGCGTATGAATATTGAGTAATGAAGTTCGAGATGCCGAGTTATAGTCGGTGACGAATACGCCACATAACCGGTCGAGAAAAAAAGCATCCATCGTACCGATGCGTAATTTATTTTTATCCGCTAATGTTTTCGCACCGACAACATTGTTAATAATCCAGCCCATTTTGCTGGCGGAAAAATAAGGGTCGAGAGGTAAGCCTGATTTAGACTGTACCAGCGGCTCTAACCCTGCTTCCTTGAGCATTGAGATGGTTTTTTCTGTCCGTAAGTCTTGCCAAACAATTGCGTTGTATAAAGGGCGCTTGCTATCCGCATCCCATGCGACAATGCTTTCACCTTGGTGACAAAGCCCAATAGCATCAACGACTTCGCAGCTATGTAAGCATTTAATGATGTTTGCCAGTATTTCCTCTGGGTCATGTTCAACCCAACCACTATTCAGCGTGATTTGTTTATGAGGAATACTCATAGGGGAGTGGTAATGGCCGCCTTCTTCAAAGACAACGACCCGGGTTCCCGTTGTTCCCTGATCGATAGCCGCATAACGTTGATTGAGCATCACAGTATTCCCAGTGTTATAAATGTTGTAAATAGGTCTGTTTTTTTGCTTACTATCGTTTAATCGGAAATAAAATCCACAAAAAACTCACAGTAAGTTTCACTAATGTGACAAAAATCACAATAAAGTAACAATGTGAGTAAGTTTTTGGTTGTTGCTGTGCTTTGTGTTGTTTTAATTATTGTGATTGTGGGAATTATGTGGTTTTATGTGTGCAAGTTTTAAGTTAAGGATCTCAGCCATGGATATTAATAATAAAAAAATTTGGGATGTCATTGTCATCGGCGGTGGTGTCATTGGCTGTGCTGTGACACGTAAATTCACGCTGATGGGTGCCAACACGTTGTTACTTGAACGTGGAGGTGACATCCTTTCGGGAGCAAGTAAGGCAAATAGTGCGCTATTACACACAGGTTTTGACGCCACACCAGGGAGTCTAGAACTTGAGTGCATGCAAGAAGGGTATCGTGAATTCATTGCAATCAGAGAAAAAATGAATTTACCTCTTCTTGAAACGGGGGCATTAGTGGTTGCATGGAATGATGAGCAACTCAGTAAATTACCGGCGATAGTAGAACAAGCACATACTAACAACGTATTAGATGTGGCAATTATTGATAAAGAAGAGCTATATCGCAGAGAACCCCATTTAGCACCAGGGGCACTTGCAGCTGTTTCTGTGCCAGGTGAAGCGGTTATTGACCCATGGAGTACGCCACTTTCGTATTTAACCCAAGCAGTGAAGCATGGGGCTGAGTACCACTTTCATTGTGAGGTTAATGGTGGAACACTCCATGATGGACTATGGCATTTAACCACATCAAAAGGTGAGTTTTCTGCCCGTTTAGTCATTAACTGTGCAGGAATTAATGGGGATATTGTCGAATCAATTTGCCACCCATCACCGTTCCAAATAAAGCCACGTAAAGGGCAATTTCTTGTTTATGACAAAGCGGCAGCAGCGGATATCAATGCGATTATCCTACCAGTGCCGACTGCTATCACAAAAGGTGTATTGCTATCGAAAACCATCTTCGGCAACCTCTTGCTTGGCCCTACAGCGGAAGAACAAGATGACCGCTGGAAAGCAGAGGTAAAACAAGAAGTGCTTGAGGACTTAATTGCCCAAGGTTCTCGCATGTTACCTTCATTGCACAATTACAGTGTGACCGCAACCTATGCGGGGTTACGCCCTGCTACAGAAGAAAAATATTACCGCATTAATGACTATCCAGAAAAACAGTGGATATGTGCAGGGGGAATTCGTTCCACAGGTTTAACTTCAGCCTTAGGGGTGGCAAGCTATCTTGGTAAATTGTACCAAGAGAATTTCACACCGCTTTTTGAGCTATCACCACCAGAAGTACTGATTTGGCCAACTATGCCAATGATTTCTGAATATCATCAACGGGATTACCAATGCAAAAGCAATGGCGGTATTGTCTGCCATTGTGAATTAGTGACCCAGCGGGAGATTGAAGCCGCATTTGATTCGGATATTCCTCCAGAGTGTTTAGGGGCTTTACGCCGCAGAACGCGAGTGATGATGGGGCGTTGTAATGGGTTTTATTGTAGTAGTCAGGTGGCTGAAATTATTAATGGTCGCTTCGACCACACATTGGCAGTGGAGGCCGTAAAATGAGTGTAAATTATGATGTTATTATCATTGGCTCGGGCCCTACAGGTGTCGCTGCGGCACAGGCACTACGTCGTCGTGGTATACAAAATATCGCCATCATTGAGCGTGAAGCCCATGCTGGTGGCGTTCCACGCCACTGCCAGCACCCAACTTTTGGCATTTTAGCTTTTAAACGGCCTATGAAAGGCAACCAATTTGCTGAAAAAATTGTCAATCAACTGGGAAACACACCGATTTTTACTCGTAGCACGGTGACTGCGTTACAACCTAATGGGAAATTAACCGTTTCAACACCAGAAGGTCTTGTTGAAATGCAAGCTAAACGGGTTTTGATAGCGACAGGGGTAAGAGAAACACCTCGCCATCCGCGCTTAGTTTCAGGCTTGCGGCCACAAGGAATTTTAACCGCAGGGGCATTACAGCAATTTGTTTATTTAAATGGCAAGAAGCCTTGCCGTAATCCCGTGATTGTAGGCAGTGAATTAGTGAGTTTTTCTGCACTATGGACACTAAAAAATGCAGGCGTTAAAGCCCAAGCGATGATTGAAAGTGGTGATCGGATTTTAGCTTTTAAACCCGCGACTTTATTTGCTAAAGCGATGGGAACCCCCGTTTATTTAAATAGTAAAATTACTGAAATTGGTGGCTTAGATCGCGTGGAATATGTGGTTGTTGAAACAGAAGGTAAAAGCCACAAAATCATGTGTGATTCGGTCATTTTTACGGGGCAATTTGTGGGTGAAAATACGCTAATCCGTAAAAGCCATTTGAGCTTTGATGCGGCGACAGGAAAACCGGTAACAGACCAATATGGGCGTTGCTCTGATACTCGCTACTATGCCGCTGGCAATATGTTGCATCCAGCCGATATGGGTGACCAATGTTACCAAGAAGGTCTTATAACTGGCGGATATATTGCAGACGATTTATTAGCAAATCATCACCAACAACATGTCAAAGTTACCCAGCGTATTCCTGTACAAGTTAATGAGAAAATTTGTTTTAGTGTTCCAGCGTGTATTGATATGGATAATTTATCAGTGCGACAAATTGATTTTAATATCAAAGTTGAACAGCCAGTGAACGGAACTATTCGTGTTATGGCAGGGGATACCCTGTTATATGAAAAACGCCATCGCTGTTTACCAACACGACGTATTTTACTGAAAAACATTGATTTAACAAAAATACAGCAGGAAGCTACTGAAATTAGTATCACTGTTGTATAGTGCTGGAAAGTTAAATGGTTAAGAAGGATTAAACTATGTGTGAGGGACGTTCCTCAAAAGTACGTCATCAAACCATCATTGAGCTGCTTTCTACTCAAGGGCAGGTTTACGTACAGGAGCTTGCTAAACATTTTAATGTCGCGCAAGAAACCATCCGTCGTGACCTTAGTAAGCTTGAAACACAGAAGTTACTGAAAAAAGTCCATGGTGGGGCTGTCAATATTCAATCAAAATTTGAGCGTAATTTTACGGAAAGAGCACAAGCCGCGGTTGATGAGAAAAAAGCGATTGCGGCGAAAGCGGCTGAGCTGATTAAACCTGGAGACACATTGTTTATTGATTTTGGCACAACCACCTTTGAATTTAGCCAAAGAATCAAATTGATTGATAACTTAACCGTTATTACAAATTCGCCGTTATTGGCAAATACGTTACAAGAAAACTCAACTATCGAAACGATTTTGATTGGAGGGCAATTTAACGCAGCGCAAAATGCGTGCTTAGGGGCTATTGCACTAAAAAATATTGCTGAGTTTTTTGCTGATTATGCAGTCATTGGGGCAGGGGCGATACACGCATTGCATGGCGTGATGGATCAGCACGTCGACGAAGCGGCAATCGCACAAAAGATGATGGAAAACAGCGATAAATTAATGGTGTTAGCGGATGGCACGAAAGCGAATAAACATGCGATTAATTTTGTGACAAGTTGGGACAATATTGATTATTTAGTGACAACCAGCAAAGAATTTAAATTACCTGAAAGTAAAAAACATCCTAAAACGAAAATTATTGTTGCGGACGTTGAATAAGTTTTAATTCTATAAATTAAACACTCCCTGTGGAAAATAATTAATTATTTTTCATGGGGTTGCTTTAACTAAAAAATGTTCATCGAAAATTAACAACACCTAGGAAAGATTATGAGCCTTTATTTTATTGCTTGCCCTTATTCAGACCCCGATAGCAATGTTGTAGAAATGCGCTTTGCTGAATGCACTAAATTTGCAGCAGAACTGGCGCTTAAAGGTATCGCTACCTATAGCCAAATCACAATGACCCATCCAATTAACCAATACTTAGCCTCACAAGGACAAAAAGTCGCATGGTCTTCTATTGATATGGAATTTCTAAAGCGGTGTGATGGTTTAATTGTGCTGACATTACCTGGCTGGGAAAAAAGCGGTGGTGTTGCAGCTGAAATTCAGTTTTTTAAAGACCAAGGGCTGCCAGTTTGGACTGGGGATGAGTTTATCGCTCACTATTTAGAGTGAACGATGAGGGAAAGTAAAAACCGAAGATAAACTATCTAGAGTGGATAGAAATAATAAGCGTATAAATTTCAATGTAATAAAAAAGGAAGCAATGGCTTCCTTTTTTTATTAATGGAAATAGAGGTTAATGAGCGGGTTTTAGATAATCATCTAAACTTTTGCCTTCACCTTTTTTATCATTGTCACCATCAATCATATCATCGATAGAACAACCGAACTCTTCCACATCATTGCACATGAGTGTCGCCATGGATTTTGCAATTTCATGTTCACCTATAATGATATGGTCTGCTCCTCGTTCTTTAATAAAGCTGACTTCATCATCATAATGGGCACGAACAATCACAGTGACATCTGGGTTCATTTCTTTCGCGGTTGCGACAATTTCACCGGCTTCATAACCATTAGGGATAGTTAAGAGCAATGTTTTGGCGCATTCAATACGGGCAAGGCTAATAATTTCTCTATTGGCGCCATTACCTAAGATTGCGCTAAAGCCATTTTCAGCAAGTTCTTCAAACCGAGAGCGGGTATCTTCAACAACGACAACCGGAATTTCCCTTCTACGCAGTTTGTCTGCAAGCATGCCACCTACTCGGCCGTAACCAACGATGATGGCGTGGCCGCAGATATCGACAGGAACTTGGGTTTCCTCTTCCAGAGTCTCTTCCAGCAGTTGCTCTTCGATAGTTTCGGTTTTCTCAAGGTACTTATCTAATAAGCTAAATAACACAGGGTTCAGCATAATAGAGACAATTGCACCCGCTAACACCAAGTTTTGCGCGTCTTTATCCATGACACCTAGGGTTAACCCCATTCCGGCTAAGATAAAGGCAAATTCACCAATTTGCGCAAGACTAACTGAAATAGTTAATGCGGTTCGTCGTGAATGGCCAAACATCCTAACAAGTACCAAGGCAGCTGCGGATTTACCAATAATGATAATGGCGAGAACGGCTAAAATTCCCAGAGGCTGCTCAATTAATACGACTGGGTCGAACAGCATCCCAACTGATACAAAGAACAGTACGGCAAAGGCATCACGTAGTGGCAGAGTGTCTTGTGCGGCGCGATGGCTGAGTTCAGACTCATTTAATACCATTCCTGCGAAGAACGCACCAAGGGCAAATGAAGCATCAAAAATAGCCACAGCAGCATAGGCAATGCCTAATGCGAGTGCGAGAACAGCAAGAGTGAATAGCTCACGAGAACCTGTTGATGCGGTACGCGATAAAATCCATGGGATTACTTTACGGCCCACGACAATCATAATAAATATGAATAGAACAACTTTACCAATTGTCCATGCAAGGCCTAATGCGAGCTCACTGAAGCTGGCATCATCCGTGTTCATGATAGCTGCCGCCGCAGGCAGTAGAACGAGTGTTAAGACCATCGCTAAGTCTTCAACAATCAGCCAGCCTATAGCAATTTGCCCACGCTGACTTTCAATCAATTGACGTTCTTCTAATGCACGAAGTAATACGACGGTACTGGCAGTTGATAAACATAGGCCAAATACAACGCCTGTAAATATTCCCCAGCCAAATAACATCGACAGGCCAAGGCCCAGTAAGGTTGCTACTGCGATTTGAGCAATAGCTCCGGGAATGGCGATGGCTTTAACAGCAAGTAAATCTTTTAATGAGAAATGTAGGCCTACCCCAAACATCAGTAAGATAACACCGATTTCAGCAAGTTCAGGTGCCAGTGCTGCATCAGCAACAAACCCAGGGGTAAATGGGCCTGCTAGGACACCGGCTGCAAGATAGCCAACTAAAGGGGAAATTTTTAATCGCTGTGCGATCATACCTAACAAATATGCAAGGGCGAGACCACCAACAATGGTTGTGATTAAGGGCGTTGAATGCTCCATTTAGTCTCCTCTGGTTAGTATAAAAATAGAAAGGTGGGTACATGCCGTTGACTTTTAAAATGAGGCCTTCATTTTAAAATGCAAATTGCATGTTTTTATATTCTAACTTTTTTTGAGATAAATTTCCTTAAAAAAATGAAATGTTTTTAAAAAAAATGCAGGTTAAAGGAGCTAAATCGTTACAAGCTTTATGTTTGTGAGATTTTTATCTGAAATTTATCGAGATTATGGAAGGAAAGACCCATACTTATTTTTAGGTAAGTATGGGTAAAATAAGAAAATAAATCTATTTGTTACCAATATTTGGTAGCAATACTGTAAAAATCCCAAGTAATGGTAAGAAAGCACAATAATGATAAACTTGTTCAATACTGGTCTGGTCTGCGATATGGCCTAAAACTGCCGCACCAACACCTCCCATACCGAATGCTAATCCAAAGAACAACCCTGATACCATGCCGGTTTTACCGGGGATCAGCTCTTGTGCGTAGACTAAAATAGCCGAAAAGGCAGAGGCTAAAATCATACCAATGATGACGGTAAGTACCCCAGTCCAATAGAGGGATGCATAGGGTAAAATTAAGGTAAATGGTGCAACTCCAAGGATTGAGAACCAAATAACGTATTTACGCCCTATTTTGTCGCCTATTGGCCCGCCAATCATAGTACCAGCGGCTACGGCAAATAAGAAAACAAACAAATGAATTTGCGCATTTTGCACAGAAACACCGAACTTATCGATCAAATAAAAGGTGTAATAGCTGCTGATGCTCGCCAAATAAAAGTATTTTGAAAAAATCAGAATTAACAGTACCGCCAAAGAGCCAATAATTGTCTTTCGTGGTAAGACTTTAACATTCCCTGAATTGAGTGGTTTCTTACTTGCAGCGCGGTGTTGTTGTTTGTACCAGCTGCTAACTTGCAATAAAATAACAATCGCAAGCAGGGCTGCAAGCGAGAACCAACCAATGTTGCCTTTTCCGTATGGTTCAATAATCAGTGCTGCAAGTAGTGGCCCAAGGGAGGCACCTAAGTTACCACCGACTTGGAAAAAGGATTGCGCCAGACCATGACGACCGCCTGAAGCCATACGCGCCACACGAGAAGATTCAGGATGGAAGACAGAAGAACCGGTTCCAACCAATGCGGCTGCAAGTAATATGGTCGGGAAAGTTTCTGCCATCGCTAACAAGATTAGCCCCGTTAGCGTGAAGCTCATTCCTATTGGCAAGGAATAAGGTTGTGGATGTTTGTCCGTATAGTAGCCAATAATTGGTTGTAACAGTGATGCAGTAATCTGATAAGTAAGAGTTATCATCCCGATTTGGGCAAAACTCAGTGAAAAATCAGATTGTAATAAAGGATAAATCGCTAAGATTAGTGACTGGATCATATCATTAAGTAAATGAGAGACACTGATCGCGGTTAGGATACTAAAGACCGTTTTCCCTGTTTTATTTAATGGCTTTGACGGGCTTGGGTTGTTAGGTGTTGTGGTTTGCTCACTCATGTCATTATCAACTTTATGTGTTACATAATTGTTATCAATATAACTGAAATACAATTTATTTAAATAAATAAATAAATCACGTGAATAACTAGTGTTCGTAAATTATTTGATGGCGATCTCATTTTTATGAAACGAATTTCTTATTCTGCAATAGGTATCAAATCCTGCTCATATTTTTATGCTATAAGACAGCAGGTAGTGACAAACTATAATCTAATATGACTGTATAAAAATTCCTATACCAGCAGGGAGAAATGTATGAAGTTTGCATTTAAGGCATGCGCATTAACGGTATCGTTAGCGTTAATACCCGCAACTATGGCAAATGCGTGGGAAAAAGACAAAACATACAATATTACCATTTTGCATACCAATGACCATCACGGCCACTTCTGGCATAACGACCATGGTGAATATGGTTTAGCGGCGCAAAAAACGGTAGTTGATGAAATTCGTGACGAAGTCGCTAAACAAGGCGGCAGTGTTTTACTGCTCTCTGGTGGTGATATTAATACCGGTGTACCAGAGTCTGATTTACAAGATGCAGAACCCGATTTTAAAGGAATGAACTTAGTCGGTTACGATGCAATGGCATTAGGGAACCACGAGTTTGATAACCCACTTGAGACGTTGCGTCAGCAAGAAAAATGGGCAACTTTTCCGTTTTTATCTGCCAATATTTATCAAAGCAGCACAGGTAAACGCCTTTTCAAACCTTACCAAATCTTTGATAAACAAGGTGTGAAAATTGCTGTTATGGGGCTGACAACCGACGACACAGTGCGTATCGGTAACCCTGCCAATTTCCCTGATGTCGAATTCCGTGTGCCTGCGGACGAAGCCAAAAAAGTGGTTGAAGAGCTTCGCGCAACAGAAAAACCAGACATTATCATCGCAGCAACTCATATGGGGCACTATGATGATGGTAATCATGGTTCAAATGCTCCGGGCGATGTAGAAATGGCGCGCAGCTTACCTGCTGGCTATTTAGATATGATAGTGGGTGGTCACTCACAAGACCCTGTTTGTATGTCTCAAGAAAAGAAAAACTACAAACAAGAGGATTATGTACCAGGTACACCGTGTGCGCCAGATAACCAAAATGGAACTTGGATTGTGCAAGCCCATGAATGGGGTAAATATGTTGGTCGTGCAGATTTTGAATTTAAAAATGGCAAGTTTACGCTGAAACACTACCAGTTAATCCCAATTAACTTGAAGAAAAAAGTGACAAAAGAAGATGGGACTAGCGAGCGTGTTTATTATACGCAAGAAATTGCTCATAACCCTGACATGATGAAATTATTGACACCTTATCAAGAAAAAGGTGACAAGCAATTGAGTGTTAAAGTGGGCTCAGTTGAAGGTAAACTTGAAGGTGATCGCAGTAAAGTGCGTTTTGTGCAAACAAATATGGGGCACCTTCTGTTAGCCGCACAAAAAGAACGCGCAGGGGCTGATTTTGCGATTATGAGCGGCGGCGGTGTTCGTGACTCTATCGAAAGTGGCGATATCACTTATAAAGATGTGCTCAAGGTTCAGCCGTTTGCTAATGAGTTAGTTTATGTCGATTTCAAAGGGGATGAAGTTATCCCATACCTGACCGCAGTTGCGAATATGAAACCGGATGCAGGTGCGTATGGCCAGTTCTACAACGTGAACTTAACGCTGAATAAAGATGGCACGATTAGTGATGTCAAAATTGATGGTAAGCCTGTTGACCCAGCCAAAACTTATCGTATGGCAACGTTGAATTTCAATGCGATTGGTGGTGACGGTTACCCGAAAATTGACAACCATCCTAACTACGTTAATACCGGCTTTGTCGATGCGGAAGTGCTCAAAGGGTATATTGAAAAACATTCCCCGCTGAAAGCGGCAGATTATGAACCAAAAGGTGAGATTATTTATAATAATAAATAATTAAATCATTATTACCTTGAAAGCCTCACCGCTCGCGGTGGGGCTTTTTATCGTCATTATTTAGAGCAAAAAACATGAGCGACTAAATGAGGGCCTTCATAAATATCAAATGAATGATAATTTAATAAATATTCATGAGGTGTATGTTCAACAAGAAAGCGCACAGTTCCTCGGCTTATTTGTTGATGATGGCTATTGCGTAAATGAAACGCTAGCTGGAATATCACACTCCAAGATTCATCGGGTTTGAGGCTGAAACGAGCAACAGCATAATAAGTCCCAATTGCTGGCGGCTGTTGCCTACCACCTTCTTGAGACGATAACCATTTAATCGTCGCTGCGACTGTTACGGGTTTAATATCATTTACGTATTTCAGCGAAGGTTGCATTCAGTACTTTGGCGAGATCGTTAGGAGCAAGTTCAATATCTAAACCACGTTTTCCACCTGAAACGAACATACTGGCATATTGCTGAGCTTGGTCGTCAATGACTGTTGGTAAGCGCTTTTTTTGACCTAATGGACTAATGCCCCCAAGCAAATACCCCGTTGTTTTTTGAGCGATTTGTGGGTCTGCCATTTCAACTTTTTTGACTTTAAACACTTTAGCAACCAGTTTTAAATCTAGTTGCCCTGAAACAGGTGTTACGGCCACGGCTAATGTTTTTTGATCGCCATTGAGTGCGACTAATAAGGTTTTAAACACTTGCTTGGCATCTAACCCAAGTTTTCGTACTGCTTCATCACCAAAGTTACTTTCATTTGGGTCGTGATCGTAGGGGTGTAATGTGAAGGAAATTTTTTGTTTTTCGAGTAATTTTACGGCTGGGGTCATTTTGAGCCTTCTATTTATAACTTAGTTTCGCAAATATTCTACCAGACTATTTTCACCAAACAGGTGTAACGCACCAACGGCGACCACATAGTTACCATCAGGGAGTGATCTAAGCTGCTCGTTCCAATTCGCATTTCGTTGCTTCATCAATACCTGATAAATGTCTTCGCTAAAGGTATTAGGTAAAGCGGTACGATTATTGGGTTGGTAGTCTAACCACCAGCCTATCATCGTTTGTAGCGAGCGCGCGTTTGCACGCCAGTGGTTCAGCGAGTCTTGTAATAACGCTAACCCATTATTAGGCAAAGAAAGCAGCAATTCAACTTGAGAGGCAGTGCCCTCTAGTTCAATAATTGGTTTGAGTTGTGATTGCGCATTACGGATAAGTTGGTAGTCAATGCCATAGTGGCCTCTTAGCCCGAGTTCTTGGGCTTGGGTCGCTTGCAAAATCAGGGCAATTTGCCATGAGGGTAAGGTATCAAAACGCTCGGGGGATTGGCGGAGCTCTATACAATATTGTTGAAAAAGGTGATATTCATCGCGAGTTAGCCGCTGTTCAACAGGAAGAAGCTCAGCGATATCATCGCTAGGAAATGGAGAGTGGGTTTCAGTGATATCCGCCTCAACAATCAAGGCATCTGCGAGATTAAGTTTGTCTAATAATGTGGCAGACAAAGGAAACATCGTTTCTGTTCCCATGTGAATGCTACCCACAATGTGCAATTTCAGTTTTTTTGATAGCCGAATATCAACAGCAGGGTAAGGGTAAACCGGAGCAGTTTCTGTATGAAGCCAATTCTTTAAATTTTCAAACAAGTTACCCACGATTTCGTTCCTGCGTTATTTCTCATTTTCTTAGGGTAAACAATCTTACCGCAATTTGCGAATGCTCATCGTCGATTACGCATTTTTTAGCCGATTGGTGTCATCGTGGAGGTGAAATAATGTAAAAAAATGCCCCTATTAAGGGGCATGATAGGATTAATTATTTTTACTAATACCTTTAAATACACTGAGCAACGTGAATAAACTAAAGGAACTAAACACCATTTCGATGCCAATTAGGGTTGTCAGTAAAGTAATTGATGTAATTGGGCCATTACCGATGAGTAAATAAGCAATGAAGAAATCTAACAGCCCGATGATGATTTGTAACCAGCCGCCGGCTGAGCTAATTTGTTGGAAGCCGACATATAACCGAATAACCCCACCGATGATAAATAAAGCCGCCACTAAAATAGCCAACGCGACTAGGCTCTGCAACGGGTCTTTAATGAAAGAGTAGCCGACAATAATATAAATAAGACCAATGATAAAACCAAACAGTCGGGACCAACCGGTATAGATCACGGTACTTAGAATGCTCACAATCGCGCCAACGCCACCAATAATCAGGAGCACACCCAGTACGGTACTGACAGCGATACCCGATATCATTGGGTTGATGATACAAAAAATTCCGCCCGCTAATAATAAAATGGATAATATCACCAAAAATGTACGTTGTTTTTTAAACTCTTCACCCGCAAGTTTGGCAAGTTTTTCACGATCAATATTAAGCATTTTGCTCTCCAAATATGAAATAACTAACTATTTACTAGTATAGACTTAGCTTGATATTAATGACATATAAGATAATACAATTTTTACTTAGTATTAGTATGAAAATGAAGTGTTGTAGAGAGAAGGTTTAGAGATGAACAATATCAATCATTAAAAAGTGGGAAGAACATCAGTTCCTCCCACTTTAAGCTATTATTTTTCAGGTTTAAAGCGTAGTAAACGGTTTGCGTTACTGACTACTGTAATCGATGATAATGCCATTGCTGCACCTGCAACGACAGGGTTTAGTAATGTTCCCGTTATTGGGTACAAAATACCAGCGGCAATCGGGATACCTAACGTATTATAAATAAAGGCACCAAATAGGTTTTGCTTCATATTACGCAGTGTTCCTTTTGAAATAGACACCGCATCGGCAACACCATGTAAGCTTTGGCGCATTAGGGTAATGGATGCAGTTTCAATCGCGATATCACTGCCGCCACCCATCGCAATACCAACGTCAGCTCGGGCTAGAGCAGGGGCATCATTGATGCCATCACCCACCATTGCAACTTTGTGCCCTTTGGCTTGCAAGGCTTCAATTGCGGCGGATTTACCGTCTGGCATAACGCCTGCAATCACTTCATCAATACCCGCTTCTTTGGCTATCGCGTTAGCTGTTACTGGGTTATCCCCGGTTAACATGACTAAACTGAAACCTTGTTTGTGCAACCGCGCCAGCGCACTTATGCTGTCTTCACGTAATGGGTCACGGATAGATAACAGCGCGGCAACTTTACCATCAACAGCCAGTAAGACGGGAGTGACACCTTGAGTGGCTTGTTGGTGTAGTGTTTCTTCAATATCACGGGTATCAACATTATTTTGTGCTAACAGTTTTTGGTTACCTAATAAAATAGTTTTTCCATCAATTATTGCACTAATACCTAACCCTGCTAAGGTTCTAAACTGCTGATTAGCGGGCAGTGTTAAGCCTTTTGCGCGATTTAAAACAGCGCGAGCCAGTGGGTGATTAGAACCATTTTCTAATGAAGCGGCAAACTGTAAGGCGGTGTCTTGTTCGAACCCATTAAATACATGGATATCCGTAACTTGTGGCATACCTTCAGTCAATGTACCTGTTTTATCAAAGACAATGGTGTCTAACTCACTTGCTTGCTGTAATGCATCCGCATCACGCACTAATACGCCAAACTCAGCCGCTCGGCCCACGCCAGAAATAATCGACATTGGCGTTGCAAGGCCTAGCGCACAAGGACACGCAATGATTAATACCGTTGTGGTAATAACGAGTGCGTAAGTAATTTGTGGTGCAGGCCCAATAAAGAACCAAATTGCACCTGAAATTAAGGCAATAGCCACAACGACCGGTACAAACACAGCAGAAATACGGTCAGCAAGCTGGCCAATTTGTGGTTTACTACTTTGTGCTTGGCGAACAAGGTGAATAATGCGCGCTAAAGTCGTTTGGCTGCCGACAGCAGCGGCACGAAATAGTACGGTACCATCTTGTACAACAGTTCCCGCATGGACTTGATCCCCTTTGCTTTTTTGCTGAGGGATCGGTTCACCCGTTAGCATGGCTTCGTCTAACCAAACCTCGCCTTCGATAATTTCACCATCAACAGGGACACGGTCACCCGTTGCTAAGCGTAAAACCATTCCTTTTTTGACTTGCTCCAGCGGCATATCCACTTCACCTTGTTCTGTGACAACACGGGCCGTTGGCGGCGTCAGGTCTAGCAAGCGTTCAAGGGCTTTGGATGAGCGTTGGCGAGCTCGTTGTTCTAAGGCATGACCTAGGTTAATAAGACCGATGATCATGGCACTGGCTTCATAATAAAGGTGTCTGGCTTGGTCTGGGAACCATTCAGGCCAAATATTGACTACAATAGAATAGAGCCAAGCCGCCCCTGTTCCTAGCGCGACTAAGGTGTCCATGGTCGCACTGCCATTTTTTAGGCTTTGCCATGCATTTCGATAAAAGTGCCCACCTGCAAATACCATGACCGCAAGGGTTAATACACCAATGGTGAGCCAAATGGTATGGTTTTGCTCAGTCAGCACCATGTTATCGCCCATCATCCCCCACACCATCACAGGGATACCAAGGGCAAGTGCTAATGCTGATTGCCAGCGGAAGCGGCGCATATTGGCTTGCGCGACCTCCTGTTGGCGCTCTCGGCGTTTAGCTTCATCTTGAATGATTTCCGCGCCATAACCTGCTTTAACAACCGCGGCGATTAAATCATTCGGCTCAGCAGTTCCGGTGACTAAAGCACTGCGCTCAGCTAAGTTGACACGTGCATTTTCAACGCCTGGTACGCTATTTAAGGCTTTTTGGACTTTGTTGACACAACTGGCACAGGTCATGCCATCAAGCAGTAACTGCACACTGTCATCCATTGGGCTAATTTCAGGTTGTTCACCTAAATCAGACTCTTGTGCCGGGATCTCACAGATTGCCGCTGAATCAGCTTCCGGCTGTTCAGTTGTGGTACTCAGCGGCTCAGTTTTTGGGTGAGATTCACCCACAGTTGCTTGGTAGCCAGCGGCTTGAACCGCAGCAATTAGGGATTCTGCGGATGCCGTACCTTGGACAACAGCGGTTTGGGTATCGACAGTTGCACTTTCAACACCATCAACTGCTTCTAGCGCTTGCTGTGTTTTAGCGGCACATTTCATGCAACTTAGACCCGAAAGGGCTAAAGTGATCGCTTTTGTTTGAGCTAGTTCTGCGTTGTAACCCGCTTGTTGAACAGCGGCGATTAACGCTTGTGCATCAGCAGAGCCGTATACTTTGGCGCTGGTGGTATCGACAACGGCAGCTGCAACGCCATCAACCTCTTCGAGTGCTTTTTGTGTTTTACCCGCACATTTCATACAATTGAGGCCAGAAAGCTGTAACTCGATATCAGGGGTTGTAGCCACTTCAGCTTCATAACCTGCGTCAACGATGGTTTTAATTAAGTCAGCCACATTGGCATCACTTTCCATTACGGCATAATCGATAGTGACTTTTAAGTTAGTGACATCACCGCGCCCTTCGAGCGCTTTAGTGACTGAGCCGACACAGTGCATGCAGCTTAGCCCCTGTAATTTTAAAATAATCATGTTACTCATTTTGCAGCCTCCAAAACCCGTTTGATGTATTGGGTCTATAACTTTATCTACAATTAGGTCTATAATTCGACAATGAACAAAGGTTACACCTTCCAGCAAGGTTAAGGTCAAGAGGAATTATGAATATTAGTGAAATTGCCAAAAAAACGGGGCTAACTGCAAAAGCTATTCGTTTTTATGAAGACAAAGGGCTAATTACACCACCTGAAAGAGGGGAAAATAGCTACCGTTATTATCAGGAGTGCCATCTAAACGAACTCGTGTTGCTAAAACAGGCAAAAGATGTGGGTTTTACCTTGGATGAATGTGGCGAACTATTAGGTTTATTTCGCAACCCAACCCGACATAGTGCTGATGTAAAGACGACAACGATAGCTAAGATAAATGAAATAGAGCAGACAATCGTTAAATTGTCTGCCATTCGAGATACATTACAAGAGCTCGTGGACGTATGCCCTGGGGATGATGGCGCAGATTGCCCGATTATTGACCACTTGGCACGTGGGTGTTGTCATCATGAGAAGGTTTAACCTGCAAGGTGATACCGTCTACTGCGATGACCACCACTTCTGTGTTGGCGCTTAATGGCGTGTCGCTATACACGCGCCAACTACCATCTGCAAGGCGTACTCGGCTAAAGCCTTCTTCGGTATCTGACAACAAACGGCCTTTCACACCAATCAGTTGATGACTGATTTGATTGACGTTATCTGCCTTATTTTTTTGCTTGTTCCTCAACCAGTTGCGCCATAACACAGCAGAGACAACGGTAAAAATGGCAAACAAGATCCCTTGCCACTCCCAACCGATGAATGGCAGAGCCCAAACGATAACCCCAACAAGCACCGCAGCAATACCCGACCATAAAAGATAGCCTGCGGTACCAAGAAGTTCACCAATCAGCAATAGCCCACCAAGACACAGCCAAAACCATGCGGGTTGAGCACTGATAAGCTCTATCATTCTTTTACCTGTTTTTTTATGGCACCGGTTTTCTTGCTTTCACCGATTAGCTCAGTAATTCCACCAATTGCGCCCATTAAGTTACTGGCTTCTAATGGCATCATGATGACTTTGCTGTTTTCGGCAGAACCAATACTGGTCAGTGCATCGGTGTATTTTTGCGCCACAAAGTAGTTAATCGCCTGCATATCACCAGCGGCAATCGCTTCAGATACCATTTGTGTTGCTTTTGCTTCCGCTTCCGCAGCTCTTTCGCGTGCTTCGGCTTGTAAAAATGCGGATTGGCGTTCACCTTCAGCTTTGAGAATTTGTGACTGTTTTTCACCTTCAGCTTTTAAAATTGCTGCTTGGCGGATACCTTCAGCCTCAAGAATATCAGCCCGTTTGGTACGTTCAGCTTTCATCTGCGCATTCATCGCACTAATTAATTCTTTTGGTGGCTTCACATCACGAATTTCGATACGGGTAATTTTGACACCCCAAGGGTTAGTTGCCTCATCCACCACGTGTAATAAACGGCTATTAATGGAATCACGTTGCGACAACATTTCGTCTAGTTCCATGGAACCTAATACGGTACGAATATTCGTCATGGTTAAATTTAGTACGGAAAGCTCAAGGTTGCTGACTTCATAGGCCGCACGTACTGGGTCAACGACTTGAATAAAGCAGACCGCATCAATAGTGACGTTGGCATTATCGCGAGAAATAACTTCTTGGGATGGGATATCAAGGACTTGTTCCATCATATTGATACGACGGCCAATTTTGTCCATAAATGGCACAATAATATGCAAGCCTGGTTGTAACGTACGGGTATAGCGACCGAAGCGCTCAACTGTCCATTGAAAGCCTTGCGGTACTGTTTTAACACAGGTAAAAACAATAACGACAGCGACAAAAATGATAATCGGTATTGCACCAAAGGCGAACAAGTCCATATTTAACCCTTAATTAGTAAAGTAATGAATATACTTGGCGACGGTATTTACTGGCAATGGCATCACCGGTTCCCATGGCAGACATAATGTCCATCATAGTTTTTCTCACTGCGCCGTCACCTGCACCCAAGTCGGTACGTAAAAAGCCGAATAACATTTCCAGCGCTTCTTCGTTGCGGTTCACTTCATGCAGTTTTAGGGCTAATTGAACAGCTAACGTTGTATTTTGCGGATCTTGATTGAATTCATCTTGCAATTGCTGAATTTCAGGGGTGTCCGCAGCTTGTTTTAATAATTCAATTTGTGCGATTAAACCTTGGTAGCGGCTGTCTTTATCCTGTAATGGGACTGCTTCTAAGGTAGCTTGTGCGTCATCAACAAGATTTAAACCGATTTGGGTTTCTGCCAACAATAATGTGATTTCGCTATTTTTTGGGTTCAGCTGATGCGCTTCTTTTAACAATGGTAGCGCTTCTTGTGTTTTACCTTCTGCTATTAATTCAGCGGCTTGTGCTGCTTTCATTTCTTCTGGGCTTGGCAGCACGCGAGATAAAATTTCCAGTACGACCTCTTCGGGTTGTGGCCCTTCAAAGCCATCAACAGGACGACCATTTTGCAACACATACAGGGTAGGGATCGCTTTTAAGCCAAACTGACTGGCGATCATTTGTTCTTCATCACAATTAACTTTAGCTAAAATAAATGACCCTGCGTAGTCGTTGGCAATTTTTTCCAACATAGTACCGAAATCTTGGCAATGAGGGCTACGCGGTGACCAAAAGTAAAACATGACAGGTAAGTTCATTGATTGTTCAATGACTTGGTGTAGGTTGGTTTCGTTAATATCAATTATCTGAGCGTTAGCAAACATAAGAAGTCTCTTTTGAATTTGTTATCAATAGAATTTTTGGGCGATGGTAATAAAATGGGGCTGATTTTGCTTTTTTCAAGCTTTTTCCCCCTGATTTGCCAGTATTTTATCCATTATTTTGTCAGGTAAAATACGCTTTAAGATACGCACAGCGACAGTTAATAACGTGACAGAATAGCGTACTTTTGGGCGCGGGCTTTCTAACGCATGGATCAATTTTTCTACCACATGTTCCGGTGTTAAGGTAAAACGTGAGGCAATACCTGGGTTTTTAACAGGCTTATCTTTTTGAGTTTGTTCAACATTTTGAGTAAATGCTGTATGAATAGGGCCGGGCTCAATTAAGCTTACTTTTACCCCCGTTCCTGCCAACTCTAGGCGTAAGGCATCAGACCATGCTTCCAGTGCGTATTTACTGGCTGCATAAGCGCCACGGCCGGGGGTTGAAATCACCCCCATTACCGAACTGGTTTGGATAATTCGGCCTTCATGGTGCGCGCTCATGGCGGGTAATAGCAAAAAAGTTAACTGGTGAACACCAAAAAAATTAGTGGAAAATTGTGCTTCGAGTTGCTCGCGGCTGACGCTATTTAATGGCCCATACACCCCAAAACCGGCGTTGTTGAATAACCCGTAAAGGCGATGATTACAGAGTGTTAGCACCGTTTGAGCCGCTGTTTCTATGCTATCTTTATCATCGAGGTCAAGGGAGACGGTGTCATAACCCTGTTCTTTCAGGCGCAAAATATCACTTTCTTTACGGCAGGCAACAATAACATGGTAGCCACGCTGGCGAAGTGTTTGTGCAGCACAAAAGCCAATACCGCTTGAAGCACCTGTGACTAGGACTGATTTTTTGTTTCGTGCTGATGTTTGCATAACTTTACCTTGGTTTCATGCAACTGAATCTATTTCGGGTATAAAAGAGCGTTTTAATCCCCTTGTTTAACGTCTGTTTTATTGACTAGACGGTAAAATATGTTCAGAAAGTTGTTTTTCCATAAAATCAGCAATGGATGGCTGGGCTTCAACCGTCGGGTGAATACCGTCTTGTTGTATCCATTCAGGCTTAGTTATCACGGTTTCCATATAAAATGGCAGTAATGGAATTTGATTACTTTGCGCCAATTTCGGATAGACTTTTTCGAAACTTGTCGTATAACGTTTTCCATAGTTAGGTGGAATACGAATTTGCATTAAGAGCGGTTTCGCACCGGATTGCACGATTTGCTTAATAATCTGTTGTAAATTAGCTTCAAGTTGTTCTACTGGGAGACCTTGTAAGCCGTCATTTGCACCTAACTCAATCAATACCCAGTTAGGTTTGTTTTGTTCGAGTAACATGGAAAGGCGTTCTAACCCCTGCGCAGAGGTATTCCCACTAATACTACCGTTAATAATAGCAACGGGTGGGGAAAGTTTCTGCCAACGTTCGGCAAGCAAAGAGGCCCAAGCCTGCTCAGCCGGTAGACGGTAGCCTGCACTTAGGCTATCACCTAAGATTAATAGCTTAGTTGACGCAAGTGCGTGCCCACTTGCAGTCAGTAACAGGAGAAATACCAATATATGTCGGCGAATAATATTCTTGAAGTTCATCATCTCATTAAACGTGTTGGCCAAGGTGAACATGAACTGACTATATTGCAAGGTGTTGAGCTAATTGTCGAGTCCGGGCAAACAATTGCTTTAATTGGGGAGTCTGGTTCGGGGAAATCAACCTTGTTAGGGATTATCGCGGGGTTGGATGACGGCTCCAGTGGAACGGTTAATTTATTAGGCCAAGACCTCACTAAAATGGATGAAGAGCAACGGGCACGTTTACGGGCACAAAGTGTCGGTTTTGTGTTCCAATCTTTTATGTTAATCCCAACCTTAAATGCCATTGAAAATGTGCAACTTCCTTCTTTGCTACGTGGCGAATCTGAGTCTGAAAGTTATCAACACGCGGCGAGTTTACTGACTGATTTAGGCTTAAAAGATCGCTTAAAACACATGCCACCACAGTTGTCAGGGGGGGAACAACAACGCGTTGCACTTGCTCGAGCTTTTAATGGCCGCCCTCAGATTTTATTTGCTGATGAACCAACGGGTAACCTCGATCGTCATACAGGGGATAAAATTGCAGATTTATTATTTGCGATGAACAAAGAGCATGGAACAACCTTGATTTTGGTTACTCACGATAACGAGCTAGCTGCGCGTTGCCAACGTCGTTTGCGTTTGGTTGATGGGCAGTTGAGGGAAGAAGCATGATTTGGCGTTGGTTTTGGCGTGAATGGAAAACACCCTCGTTATTGATTGTTTGGCTTGCGCTTACTCTTGCAGTTGCCTGTGTATTGGCTTTAGGGCGAATTAGCGATCGCATTGAAAATAGCATGAGCTACCAAAGCCGTGAGTTGTTAGCGGGGGATTTAGTTTTACGCTCTTCTCATCCAAGCGACCCTATATGGTTACAAGAAGCCCAAAAAGAGGGCTTAGCGCTCAGCCAACAAATATCATTTTCTACCATGGCTTATGCGACAGAAGATGAAGACGCTCGGCCACAATTGGTGTTAGTGAAAGCTGCAGATAAGGCATATCCATTATATGGCGAGCTTATCACTGAACCCGCTGGGTTAAGCCCGACAAAAGGGGAAATATTAGTCGCTCCGCGGCTATTAGAATTATTGAACCTCAATGTAGGGGATAACATTGATATCGGAGATGCAACGCTAAAAGTCTCGGGTAAATTAATCCAAGAGCCCGACAGCGGATTTAACCCGTTCCAGATTGCTCCAAGAGTATTAATAGCGATTGAAGATGCGCCACTAACGGGGGCTATTCAAGTAGGCAGCCGATTAACGTATCGCGACATGTTTGCCGGTGATCGTCAGCTGATTGATGCATTTCAACAAAAATATGAGCAAGATCTGCGAAATGATCAACGTTGGTATACATTAAGCGAAGATAACGGCGCAGTAGGGAAAACGTTTCAACGTGCTCAACAATTTTTATTGCTATCAGTGTTATTAACACTGTTGCTAGCCATTGCTGCGGTCGTGGTTTCAATGACGCATTATTGCCGCAGCCGTCATCAACTAATCGCAGTATTAAAAACTCTAGGAGCAGGGCGTAGCGCATTACGTCAGTGGATTATTGGGCAGTGGTTAGTGATTTTAATCGCTGCGGCTTTACTCGGCTCATTATTAGGTTTGGCTTTTGAAGGCATTTTAATGCAAATCTTAGGGGCTATGTTGCCGAAGGAATTGCCACCTGCGAGTTTAATGCCTTGGGTTTGGGCAATCGGTACATTATTCATTATTGCTATTATTGTTGGCAGTCGCCCTTATTACCAACTGATGGCAACCCAGCCTTCAAGGGTATTACGTGAAGATGCCAAATCACCCGTTTGGCCGCTGTATTATTATCTGCCAATTGTTATTTTAATTGTGGTTGGTGGGTTATTTATTTTTGCTGGCGTAAACCCTCTGTTATGGTCAATTTTAGCGGGTATTGTCGTGGTGGCCATTCTACTTGCGCTGATTGGTTGGGTAGGCTTATGGGGGCTACGTCATATTAAGTTTCGTCAATTAAGTTTGCGTTTATCCGTTAGTCGCCTATTGCGCCAGCCGTTACAAACCATCACACAAATGAGTGCATTTTCGCTATCATTTATGTTATTGGCGCTGCTAATTTTAGTACGTGGTGATTTGCTTGATCGCTGGCAGCAACAGTTACCCGCAGATAGCCCGAACTATTTCTTAATTAATATGAACCAGTCACAGCTTGAACCTGTTACCAAGTTATTGGCTGAGTTTGATGTCAAGCCAACAGAGTTCAACCCTGTGGTGTTAGCGCGCTTAACCGATATTAATGACCAGTCAGCGATTGAATGGGCAGATCAACGTGATCCAAATAATAATACGGTGCGACGTGAATTGAGCTTAACTTGGCAATCTGATTTAGCGCCAGCTAATGTGGTTGACGAAGGGACATGGCCACCGAAAGCGGGAGAAGTTTCGATCGAACAAACGGTTGTCAAAGAGCTCGGATTGAAATTAGGCGATAAACTAACATTTAACGCAGGGGCTCAGGTCTTTAGTGCAACAGTCAGTAGTATTCGTACGGTTGATTGGGAGAGCCTGCGACCGAACTTCTATTTTATTTTCTCTGAAGAAAGTCTTTCTCAAATGCCGGCCACCTGGCTGAGCAGCTTCCACTATGACGGTGATGGGCAGCTATTGACGCAACTTAGCCGTCATTACCCGACAATTAATGTGCTCGATACTGGCGCAATTATTACCCAAATTCAGCAAATTCTTCAGCAAGTTAGCCAAGCTCTTGAAGTTATGGTGGTACTGGTTATTTTCTGTGGGTTATTGCTATTATTGGCTCAAATTCAAGTGGGGATGAGCCAGCGAGAGCGGGAGCTTGTGGTATATCGAACATTAGGCGCTAGCAAAAAATTAATGCGTAGAACGCTATGGAGCGAATTTGCATTACTTGGCTTAATGGCTGGGCTTGCCGCAGCTTTTGGAGCAGAAATTGCATTGTGGCTGTTGCAAAGTAAAGTGTTTGATTTCCCATGGCAACCTGAATGGCGTATGTGGGTATTATTGCCTTTGTGCGCGGCAATTTTATTGTCTATTTGCGGTGGGTGGTTAGGACTGCGTTTATTAGGGACGGGTAATCAGCACCGTCGTTTACCTAATAGTTAAATACTCGTCATACTTCGAGTTGCAGCGTTGTTGACTGCGTTCAGATAGACGGATCATAGACTTATGTATGCACATCGGTCTATCTTCGCTTGTCGCCTAGCTGTAACTCGAATTATTTAGAGTATATACTCGTTATATTTCAAGCCGTATGGGTGTTGACTGCGTTCAGATAGCCGGATCATAGACTTTTGTATGCTCATCGGTCTATCTTCACTTGTCGCCTAGCTGCAACTCGAATTATTTAGAGTATGTGGTATTAGGGGAATACCTTGATACCCCTATTTATTGAATATTCTAAAAACAACCTGTTTTTCAGTAAAATAACTGTCTCCAATCCTTCATAAAAGCTTCATTCATCAACGTTATGATTCCGCCATCAATTATTGATAGCCTTAAAATGGAAACATAACAATGCAGAATAACTATTCTATTAAACGTAAACTGGGCTCGTTATCTTTATTGGCTAGTTTAATTTCATTTAGCATCACTGGGTTTGCTCAACAAGAAGTGCCAGCTACATTAGCGGGTCACTCCATTCTTCCGGTTAATTCCACTGTCGCTACACCTGAAAATGCACCTTCAGACATGCAAGTGAGTGGTAAATTTACCACAGGCGCTCGTGTAGATAGTTTAGGGAAAGTGGAAGGTAAATCTGCAGATCGCCCAACGGGAATGCACATTCCAATTAAAGGCCAACCACGTCAAGGGCACTCGGGTATCAAACGCATGGCGGATGGTACTTACTGGGTTTTAACTGATAATGGATTTGGCAACAAAGTAAACTCTCCTGACTCTATGTTGTATGTCACTCAATATGACATTGATTTTCAAACGGGTAATACGACACCATTAAAAACGGTTTTCTTCCATGATCCCGATAAAATTATCCCTTTTCATATTACGAATGAAAGTACTAAAGAACGCTATTTAACAGGCAGTGATTTTGATCCTGAAAGCTTTCAATTTGCGGATGGTGCTTTATGGGTTGGTGATGAGTTTGGTCCTTACTTAATCAAAATGGATTTGGATGGTAAGGTATTAGCCTTATTTGAAACGCAAGTAGATGGAAAGAAAGTCGTTTCTCCTGACCACTACCAAATCACCACACCAGGTAAACCCACAGATAAAGTCACTTTCCAAGTCAACCGTTCGAAAGGTTTTGAAGGTATGGCATCATCGCCAGACGGTTCTAAGCTCTATCCAATGCTAGAAGGGGCGATTTGGCTTGATGACAAACAAGATTATGAAAATGTTGATGGCAAACATGCAGCACGTATTCTTGAATTTGATGTAAAAAAACAAGATTGGACTGGCAGAAGTTGGTTATATGTCTTTGAAGATAACCAAAACGCCATTGGTGATTTTAATCTTATTGATGATACTCACGGCCTAATCATTGAGCGTGATAATGGTGAAGGTACAGCAGATAAAGCCTGCACGGCGGGAAGCAGTAATACTGAAAATTGTTTTAGTAATTTAGCTAAATTCAAGCGTGTTTATCGTATTGAATTTTCAGATAACAATATAGGCAAACCAGTAAATAAGCAGGCTTATATTGATTTAATGAATATCAAAGACCCGAACAATATGGCAAGAAAACCCTTAAATGACGGGGTGTTTACCTTCCCATTCTTTACCATAGAGAACGTTGATGTAGTTGATAGTGAACACATTATTGTTGGCAATGATAATAACTACCCGTTCTCATCCAGTCGTGAACCAAATAAAGCGGATGATAACGAATTTATCTTATTAAAAGCTCCTGAGCTGTTAAAACCGTAATTGATTTTGCGCCACATTTTGATTTTTCCGATGGCACAAATAAGCGGTATGTTTTGATCCAATATCTGGTCTTAAACTTGTTTTCCCTTTGGTTTTAATTTTTCCCGAGCTAAGCACTCGGGATTTTTTATTTGTGATTGAGTGCAGGGGGCTTCATCATCAAGGTAAGACCTAAAATCACGACAACAGGCGCAGCAATAATCAAAAATGCAGGGGTGAAACTCCCTGTGAAATCTTTTATTGCACCAGCAATAAAAGGCGCTAAACAAGCAACGGTTGAAATTAAATTCACCACAGAGAATAGTTCTAGGTATGGGCCTCGGCCAAAATAATTTGAAAGCAAAACACTTGATGCCAAAAAAGTCATGCCGTAGCCAATGCCAACGCATAACACAAACAAGATTAGCCATAGCCATGAGGTGGCAATACTGAGGAAGATAACACCTAATACCATGGTAATTAGGCTACCAATTAATAGTTTCTTTGGTTCTAGCCATTCCCCAGCGGCTCCACCAATAAGCCTTGAGAATGCATTAACAAATGCCATTGTGCTTAACAATGAAACCGCCACGGTCAAGCCAAAACCACGCTCTTCAATATGGGCAACAGCAAAGCTATTAACGGTAATACCACACCATAAAAATGAGGTATAAGTTGCAGCAATTAAGTAAAACTGCCATGTACGTAGTGCTCTGCCGACTGTCCATACTTCTGGAGTGCGATAAATGGGTTTACTCGCATCACTCACTTGTTTTTGCATCACTTTTTTTGCGTGTTCTTGTTCTTGTTTACCTTCACGCAGCATAAAAATAGTGATTAACGTGACAATGCTCAGATAAACGGCGCATAGAACCCAATGCATACGCCAAGAGCCTAACTGGTTTGAGGCGTAAAAGTAAATCCAAGGGCCTGCAACGCCTCCCAAACCCCCGATGGTGAAATATAACCCAAAGGCAAGGGATTGCTTTTCAAATAGCCGTGAAAGTACGTAAGTCCCAGGAACTGTGGCGAGTAAAGTGAAACCAATACCAATTAATGCGGTGCCTAAAAAATAGGTGCTGATGGCTTGCGTGGAATAAAGGCTATAAAAACCCGCAACAAAGACACTAGTACCTAGCAATAAAGTGGCCCGTACACCGACTTTACGGATCAGTAGAGAAGGGAGAAAACTCGCAAGCCCGCAAGTTAAGCCCAGTAGCGTAAAACCAAATCCAGCCTCACTCCAACTCCATTTGAGCTCACTTATCATCTCAGGCAAAACCACACCAAGAGATGTAAAGGTGGTTGCAGTGGCTAAAAAATAAACCAGCCCTAATAGAACAAGAATGCACCACTGATAAAACGGACTAAAAGGCTGCGAGGACATATTGACTCCAGTAATGCCGCACACCTTAAATCAGGATATTTGTTTTCTGGATGACGGCGTAAATAGCATAATGCCCGAAAATAGGTTCGGGCATCGAATAGGGCTATTTTCCCTATTTATTGGTGAGAGTACCAGTCTAATTTTGCATTTGCCCACTCAATGCCACTTTTGTACTCATTTGGTAAAAGTGGAACTAAAGCAGCAAGTGTTGCAGACAATTGATTGCAGTCGCGATGAGAAAGGTTTAAATGGCCCACTTTCCGAGCAGGGCGCACCTCTTTTTCATACCAGTGAAGGTGAACTAGGGGGAAATTTAACCAGTTTATATTTACATCCGTACCAATTAAATTGACCATAACAGCAGGGCTATACACTTCAGGTGATGGCATTGGCAGGTTTAAAATGGCACGTAGATGTAACTCAAATTGGCTAATGGATGCGCCATTTTGTGTCCAATGGCCGCTATTATGTACTCGAGGCGCAATTTCGTTAATCAGTAGGTTATTGCCCACGACAAAGCATTCCATTGCCATCACACCAATATAACCTAACTCATCCATGACCGCGCTGAGCATGGCTTGAGCTTGTTCCTGTTGCGGGTTAGTTGACTTAGGGAAGGCTACACTCGTTCGCAAAATACCTTCTTGGTGCAAATTATGAGTAATTGGGTAAAAAACGGATTTCCCCTCTGCATTTCGGGCCCCAATGACAGACACTTCCGCGTCAAAAGGGATGCCTTGTTCAACGATACATTCACCGTAAATTTCAGCGGGTAAGTCTTTTTCATCACCAGGGCGAACACGCCATTGACCACGCCCGTCGTAGCCGCCAGTTCTGCGTTTTACAATGAGGAAATCGCCTAAAGTTGCAAATAATTCAGGCCATTGTTCAGGGGATTCTAATAATGCCCAAGGTGCAGTGGAAAGTTGCAAACTATCAAATAAACTTTTTTGTGGGAACCTATCCGCTAAACGTGGAAAAATATCACGGTTAATAAAGGCATTATGGCGAGCTAATTCTTTTGTCAAAGGTGTTTCTGGCCAGCGTTCAATTTCAGCGGTGATGACGCTTTGCTGATAAGGAACGGCTTCCGGCTCTGCATCAAGCCCAACAGGAAAAACGGCGATACCTAATGGCTCACCCGCTTGACGCAGCATGCGACCTAGTTGGCCATTACCAAGCACACAAACGGGTTTCATTATGCTTCCCTCGGGTCTGGGTTGTTTAGCACATCATTGGTTTGTGCTTCACGCCACGCGGCAAGGCGGTTGAAAATAGCAGTATCACTTATTGCTAATACCTGAGCGGCTAACAGTGCTGCGTTTGCTGCACCTGCTTTACCGATTGCTAGTGTGCCGACAGGGATACCTTTAGGCATTTGAACGATGGAGTATAGGCTGTCGACACCACTGAGAGCAGCGCTTTGTACTGGTACACCAAAGACAGGTACTAAGGTTTTTGCAGCTAACATACCCGGTAGATGAGCGGCACCACCAGCGCCTGCAATAATCACATCAACCCCATTTTTTTTCGCATTTTCAGCAAAGGAAAATAATTTATCCGGGGTACGGTGCGCAGAGACGATTTCGACATGAAAAGGAATTTGGAGTTCATTTAATACATCAGCAGCGTGCTGCATTGTCGTCCAATCACTTTTCGAACCCATAACAATGGCGATTTTTGCCGCAGATTGAGCAGAAACTTGGGCAGTCATTTGGTGCTTTCCTGTAGTGAAAAAAACATGACCCTAAGATGGGGAAATTGAATTAAGGTGATCATATCACGGGAATGCAGTCAGGAAAACGTTTGCGTGATTAATAATTAAGCAAACGAGTCGTGTATGCGATGAGAAATTCTGGGGCTAATTAAAATTACTCGAATGGAAAGAAAATCAGTTCAATGCCTTGCTCGCTAATGACAAAAGCAGAACCTTCATAGTGCCATGCACCTAATACACCCCGATAATGCAATTCACCACCGATATTCACCTCATGAATAGCAGGGCGGTGAGTATGGCCATGGATCATCCATTGCGCTTGGTGCCTTTGTAATGCATCAATAACGGCTTGCGAATTGACGTCCATAATCGACTCGGCTTTCATGCTGCTTGCATATTGGCTATTTTGTCGCATTTTTTGCGCGATACGGCGACGCACAAAGAGGGGGAGTAGCAGAAACAGCCGTTGGACCCAAGGTGTGTGAACTTTTTTACGGTAGTTTTGATAGGCGGCATCGTCTATACATAATGTATCACCATGCAAAATTAAAATACGTTTACCATAAAGTTCGAGCAATGTTTCTTGCGGTAATAGGGTCATGCCACACTGTTTCGCATAGCGTTTACCGATTAAAAAATCCCGATTTCCATGAATGAAATAACAGGGTATTCCGCGATCTGTAAGCTGTTTTAGTTCGTTGGCAACTTGTTGATGTAGCGGGTTGTTGTCATCATCGCCCACCCAATAATTGAAAAAATCGCCGAGAATATACAGGCTTTCGGCATGGATGGCTTGCTGTTGAATAAAGTTGATAAAACCGGCGGTGATCGCCGGTTCATCTTCACTTAAATGCAAATCTGCAATGATGTAAGTGGACATGCGTCAGGTTTACTCGCTGACAGTCACTTTTTCAATGATAACGTCTTCACGTGGAACGTCTTGGTGGAAACCGCTACGGCCAGTTGAGACACCTTTGATTTTGTCAACAACGTCCATACCTTCAACCACTTCAGCAAATACACAGTAACCCCAGCCATCTGGACGTTCTGAACGGAAGTTTAAGAAGTCGTTGTCAGCAACGTTGATAAAGAACTGTGCTGTTGCTGAATGAGGGTCGTTAGTACGAGCCATTGCTAAGGTACCACGGCTGTTTTTTAAACCGTTGTTAGCTTCGTTTTTGATAGGTGCTTTAGTGTTTTTTTGTTCCATGCCTGGCTCAAAACCACCGCCTTGGATCATGAAACCATTAATAACACGATGGAAAATGGTATTATTGTAAAAACCTTCACGGCAGTAAGTTAAAAAGTTTTCGACTGTAACGGGGGCTTTATCGTCAAACGTTTTGATAACAATATCACCGTGATTGGTATGAAATGTAACCATAATAGCTATCCTGAATAATTGTTTTTTGTGCGCTAACTTGCGAAAGCGTTGAGATCAGCACGTTTATATCACAGATAAAACCTGACTTGAAGCGGAAGGAAGCTTAGCGGGTAGTTTATAGCATAATAGGTGTGTATTAAACCTAATGAATAAACTGAAAAGGAAGCGGGGTAAACCCTTGCATTCTTAAGGTGATCGGGGTTCAATAACATGATATTTTATCGGTAGAAATCGATAATCATTTTTCAAATAAATGGAAAAGTTCAGATGCTACAAATTTTTAATACACTAAGTCGTCAAAAAGAAGAGTTTAAGCCCATCCACGCAGGGAAGATTGGGATGTATGTGTGTGGCATCACTATCTACGACTTGTGTCATATCGGCCACGGCCGTACATTTGTGGCATTTGATGCAATTAGCCGCTATTTACGTTATTTGGGTTACGACTTAAATTATGTGCGCAACGTCACCGATATTGACGATAAAATCATTAAACGTGCAGCAGAAAATAATGAAAGCGTCGAAGAGCTAACAACACGTATGTTGGCTGAAATGCATAAAGATTTTGATGCATTGAATATTTTGCGCCCTGATAGCGAACCACGCGCAACGCGTCATATTGGTGAAATCATTGAATTAACCCAAAGCTTGATTGAGCGTGGACATGCTTATGTTGCTGCGAATGGCGATGTCATGTTTGAGGTGAAAACCGACCCAAATTATGGCCTGTTATCCCGTCAAGATTTAGAGCAGTTGCAAGCAGGTGCTCGCGTCGAAGTGGCTGATGTAAAGCGTAATCCAATGGACTTCGTCTTGTGGAAAATGTCTAAAGAAGGTGAACCAAGCTGGGAATCCCCATGGGGCTTAGGTCGTCCAGGTTGGCACATTGAATGTTCGGCAATGAACAGTAAAACATTAGGCAACCATTTTGATATTCACGGTGGCGGCTCAGATTTAATGTTTCCACACCATGAAAATGAAATCGCACAATCTACCTGTGCTCATGATGGCCCTTATGTGAATTACTGGATGCACTCCGGTATGGTCATGGTTGATAGAGAGAAAATGTCTAAGTCTCTCAATAATTTCTTCACTATTCGTGACGTACTTGAGTATTACGATGCAGAAACAGTGCGTTATTTTCTGTTATCAGGCCATTATCGTAGCCAACTTAACTACACAGAAGAAAACTTGAAACAGGCGCGCACTGCGCTTGAGCGTATGTATACGGCATTGCGCGGTACCGATAAATCGGCAGTTCCTGCTGGTGGTGATGAATTTAAAGCACGTTTCATTGAGGCGATGAATGACGACTTTAACACACCAGAAGCTTATTCCGTGTTGTTTGACATGGTACGTGAAGTTAACCGTCTGAAATCAGAAGATATATCAGCGGCCAATGCGATGGCGGCACAACTTCGTGAACTGGCTAGCGTTCTTGGTTTGTTAGAACAAGACCCAGAAAGTTTCTTAAAAGGCGGCGCACAGACTGAAGATGATGCAGAAGTGGCAAAAATCGAGGCATTAATTCAACAACGCCTAGATGCGCGTCAAAATAAAGATTGGGCGCAAGCAGATGCGGCTCGTGATGAGCTGACAGCTATGGGGGTTGTGCTTGAGGATGGGGCTACTGGTACTACGTGGCGTCGCAAATAATACGCGTCATATTTCGTGCTGTGGCGGTGTTGCCATCACTTGGCTACTTGGGTCACATACTTTTGTATGCTCCCCAAGTTATCCTTTCGAGTACTGATGGACTTAAAAAATTCTGCATATTTAAACGGTTATGTATTGATATCTAACCGTTTTTTATTTTTAGTGTGAAATAAAAGCCCCCCAGTTAAGGGGGGAATAAGACTACCAACAGGGACTAGGAATGGAACTTAAATCTGGTGATTAAGCGATACTTGCCATTTCTTGTTGAGCTTCTTTTGGGGTTGCTTTTTTGACAATGGCATAAAGCACACCAGAAACCACCGTACCAGCTACTATCGCGAATAAATACATCAATACATGATTAATAGCTCCGGGTATTAACAGCACAAATAAACCACCGTGAGGTGCCATCAACTGAATACCAAAGTACATGGATAGCGCCCCAGTTATTGCACCACCAATGATACAAACAGGAAGAACACGGATAGGGTCTTTGGCGGCAAACGGAATAGCACCTTCTGAAATAAAACATAAACCGAGAACAAAAGAGGCTTTACCTGCTTCGCGTTCAGCGGGAACAAATTTATGTCTCGCTATTAATGTGGCAATCCCCATTGCCAGTGGCGGCACCATACCTGCAGCCATAATCGCTGCCATTGGTGCGTAGGTTTGTGAACTTAATAGGCCGACACCAAAGGCGTAAGCAGCTTTGTTGACCGGACCTCCCATATCCGTACACATCATGGCACCCAATATTGCACCTAAGATCACTGCATTGGTGGTTCCCATGGTATTTAGCCAGTTGGTTAACCAGTCCATCAACCACGCTACAGGGTGACCAATCACATAGATCATGGCTAAACCGGTAAATAAAGTCGAAATCAATGGCACGATTAAAATCGGTTTTAACGCTTCCATTGTTTGCGGTAATTTTAATCGAGTGCTAATAAAGTGAGCACTGTAGCCCGCAAGGAAACCGGAAATGATCCCGCCTAAAAAACCTGCACCTAAGGTGGTCGCAAGTACCCCACCGACTAAACCTGGGGTTAGCCCTGTTCTGTCAGCAATGGAATAGGCGATATAACCCGATAGTACAGGCACCATTAATGCAAGGGCTGTTTGCCCACCAATTAGGCTAAGCGCCCAGGCCAGAGAGCCTTCTACATTGGATGCATCTAAACCAAAAGCAAATGAAAGTGCAGTACACAATCCTCCTGCCACAACCATCGGGAGCATATAAGACACACCTGTGAGTAAGTGCTTATAGACTCCGCGTTTTTCGTTGGATTGGCTTGATTGTGATGAGTTTTTGCCATTTTGTGGCGAAAATGTACTCGCCTCCTTTATCGCTCTATCTAATTCCTGTGCTGTTTTCTTCAATGCTGCACTGGTAGAGGTGCGGTACATTGGCTTTCCCGCAAATTTATCCACATTGACTTCGATATCAGCAGCGACAATGACTAAATCAGCTTGTGCAATTTCTTCTGGTGTAATTTCATTTCCAACCCCTACAGAACCACGGGTTTCTACTTTGATATTCCAGCCTCGTTTTTTTGCTTCAGCTTCAAGTGCTTCTGCGGACATATAAGTGTGAGCAACCCCTGTAGGGCAAGCTGTAACGGCTAATATAGAGAAAGTTTTTGTGTGCTGCGGTTCGGCAATTTGTTGTTCACAAAGTGTGGCTTCATTAATTGCTGATGTCAGGAATTCAGCAGGTTGCCTAACAGCGACATCGGGGTGGCCGAAATAGATTTTTTTGTCTGCACAATTGAAATCTTCAGGCAACTGAGTGTCAAAACAAATCACAATATCAGCATCAGTAAGCTGTTCAGTGAAGGTGATATTTTGTAAGGCAGATACATTCTTTAAGGCATCGATGGCTAGCCAGCAAATAGCAGGGCCTTGCTGGTGGCTTGGAGCGATTAATATTTTCATGTTTTTCATCCTCATTGAGCCGTAAACGGTTGTAAGTCAACCTTTGTCATCATATGTGCAAGTTGCGCTCGGTCTGTGATACCGACATTGGGTTGGGAGACTGCAAGTGCAGAAATAGCAGTAGCTAAGCGTAGTGTGTGCTCACTTGTCTGCCTCATCATTAGCCCGTAAATTAACCCTCCTACCATTGAGTCCCCTGCGCCAACGGTGCTGATAACGTCACATTCAGGTGGTTTAGCAAACCAAGCGCCTGATGAATTGACCCACATGGCACCTTTTTCGCCTAAAGAAACCACCACATGGGCAATACCTTGTTCGCGAAGTTGATTTGCGGCATCAACAATATCTTGATGAGTGGGAAGAGGTTTTCCTGCCCAAATTTCAAGTTCACGATGATTCGGTTTTACTAACCAAGGAGAAGCTTTGAGTCCAGCAACAAAAGCTTCACGGCTACTATCAAAAATGACACACATGCATTGTTCTCTAAGGCGTAACATCCATTGAGTAAAATCTTTTAAATCAACGCCTTGAGGTAAACTTCCACTGACGCAAATCATATCAAACTGACCCGCCCAGCTGAGTGAGTCGGTGACGAAACGTTGCCAATCCGCTTTAGTGACACTGAAGCCTGAAAAATTAAAATCGGTAACTGCACCGGTGTGCTCTGTCAGTTTTACATTGATACGGGTGCGGCCTTCGACAACCTGAAAGCGGTTAGCAATTCCTGTTTCGCTGAACGCTTTTTGGAAACCATCTTGGTTTTCTTTACCTAAAAAACCACCAACAGTGACATCAATTCCTAAGTTTTTAAGTACTTTGGCCACATTTATGCCTTTTCCAGCGGCATGAAGCCCAGCAGTTTTGACTAAATTCACATCACCTCTATGAATATCAGGTAAAAGCCCAACTAAATCATAGGCGGGGTTTAACGTGATAGTTGCGACTCTTCTGCTCATGCGATTTCTTCTCCAAGTCCTGAGTTAATTGCCTCGCCAATGGTAACGATAGCTTCTTGTGCATCTGTACCTTCTGCGTGAATTCGTAAACGGTGCCCACATTTAGCGCCTAAACTGACGATTTTCATTAAGCTGCGACCATTTACGGGAGTCGCAGTACCATCAAGATTACTCACAGTAATAGTGCTTTCGAACTGCTTAATGGTGGTGACTAACTGGGTGCTCGGGCGCGTATGTAGCCCATGTGGATTAAGAACGGTGAAGTCCTGAGTGATTCCGGATGTACTTGATGATTCACTTTCCGTGTGTGAATCTTCACTACGCAATAAATTAATTAGATTGTTAACGTTATCAGTGTTGTTAATTAGATTTAATTCTTTATTTTTCAATAAATTATTTATTTTAAGTAAAAAAGTTTCTATCTGATAATTAGCGTAAGAGAGAGTGATTAGGGCATTGACTGGGTTACCTTGAAAGCTAAATGGTTTTTTTACGGTCGTTATCGCAATCGCATTCTGAATATTTCCAATAGGGCTATCACTTAACCAAATACCTTGACCTAAATACGAAGGTGTTTGGGTGAGAACTTGGGTAATAAAGTCGGTACTAACAGCTTGAGCGTTTTGTAAGTTAATAATATTTTGTATTTTTAATGTGTTTATATTATCAACTTGAGCACTAACAGTGACCATTGAGTCATCAAGTTTCACTGGTTGAGTTTGGCGTTCACCCATTAGAAGTTGCTTTAAGGCTTCAGGGGTGTCAGCTTTGGCCATCGCGTCAGCTGTGTGCTCATCACTGATAATGTGGGTTAACTGGCGAAGTAATTCGAGATGTTCATTGGATTGAGCCGCAATGCCAATAACAATATAAGCAGTTTGGTTATCACCCCAGTCAATACCATTAGGGAATTGGAAAACAGCAAAACCTGTTTTCAACACTTGGTCCCGTGTCTGCGTTGTCCCGTGTGGGATTGCGATACCATTTCCCAAAAAGGTGGGAGCTTGGGTTTCTCGGTTAAGCATTCCTTGTGCGTAACCGCTTTTTGCATAACCTGCATTTTCGAGAGCCTTAGCGACTTGTTCTATTGCATTTTTTTTATCAGATGCAGCAGCTGCAAGGTGGATATCGCTTATTGGTAAGTTAAACATAATTTCTCCTGATTATTATTTATTGCCGGATCAGCCAGAAGACTTGCAAGCGGATCTGATTGTTTGTTAATCATGTTATCGTTAACAAGGTTAGCTGAATCGTTTAGTCTTGTCTATGTTGCTAAGGTACGAAATACAAAAAATGAGAGCTAAGTTAAATTTTTTAAGGGGAGGAACTGAGTGTTTTTTATCTGTCTTATGACAAAGCTGAAGTAATTGCTGAAGCTTTTTGTTTTTGTAAACCAATAAGTTAAATTATCAATATGCTTGGTTATTTGAATGTTTAATACACTAAATATGGCTAAAGAAAAAATCTTCTAAAACCTCAAAAGAGCTTTGGTCGTTTTACAATAAATCGGATTATTTTGAACAAAGGGGGAAAGGGAGGTGGTTATTTATTATGCAAAGAGAGGTAAGCTGAAATTTTTCAGCTTACCTAAATGTATTATTCTACAACTTTAATTTTTTGGCTGCCCATTGAAACGATTTTACCCGCGACAATTTTACAGCGTTTACGTGTTTCGACCACACCATCAACTTCAACTAAGCCATCTGCAATCATGGCTTTTGCCATTGCACCGCTTTCCGCCCAGCCTTCAATTTTTAGCAAATCACACAGTTCGACGTGTGGGTGCCCATTTAAATTGAATATATCCATGATTACTCCAAAATTACATTAAATATCGTGGTACTCTTCACATGCTTGAAGGGTGTTTTGAATTAAAGTCGCAACGGTCATTGGGCCAACACCACCAGGCACTGGGGTGATCCAAGCTGCGTTTTTCGCGGCTTCGTCAAAATCGACATCTCCTGTGACTTTGCCGCTATCTAAGCGGTTGATACCGACATCGACCACAATCGCGCCAGGTTTAATCCATTCACCAGGAATAAAATTGGGTTTCCCCACTGCGACAACAACTAAATCAGCATGGCGAACGTGGTGTTCTAAATCTTTGGTAAAGCGATGCGTTACTGTTGTAGTGCAACCCGCTAGCAGAAGCTCTAAGCTCATTGGACGACCAACAATATTGGATGCGCCAATAATTACAGCGTTTAAACCATAAGTGTTGATACCGCAGCGCTCAAGTAGAGTAACAATTCCTTTAGGGGTGCATGGGCGAAGGCGCGGCGCACGTTGGCACAAGCGACCGACATTATACGGATGAAAACCATCAACATCTTTGTCTGGATGAATACGCTCAATGACTTTGACGTTATCAATCCCCGCAGGTAATGGTAGTTGAACTAAAATTCCATCAATTTCAGTATCTTGATTTAAGTCATCAATCAGTTTGAGTAGTTCAGCTTCTGTTGTTGTATCTGGCAAATCATAAGAACGTGAAATAAAACCGACTTCTTCACAAGCACGGCGTTTGCTGCCGACATAGATTTGTGATGCGGGGTTAGCGCCAACTAAAATCACAGCAAGCCCAGGGGCGCGTTTTCCTTGTTCTAAACGTAATTGTACTTTTTGAGCAACTTCTTGCCTAATTGTCTGCGCAATCGTTTTCCCATCAATAATTTTTGCTAACATCTGTAACTTAATCCATATATGAGACACGGTAATGACTCTATTTTGTCAGAAGTTAAGGTCATTGTCAGTTCAAACTATTACATAAAATGAGCATATAGTTATTTTAGTAGCGAAAAGCCATTGACTCAGCGCGCAGCAACCGTATAATTCAACGCCATCAGCCAGATAGGCTGCCCGCATTATCAATGCGCCCTTAGCTCAGTTGGATAGAGCAACGGCCTTCTAAGCCGTAGGTCACAGGTTCGAATCCTGTAGGGCGTACCATTCCGAAGTCAATGGACATCAACCGATGTCTTTTTTTATACCTGAAATTCAGTGGATTAGCTGGTTTTTACCTTATAGTCTTCCCAAGTAGCCCTCATGAATACCTACAAACTATTTTTCTATCAGATTAACTTTCTTATAAATGTACTAAGCTCGACCAGTTTGATAGAAATCGATTCTGATAATACGATATGGGCGTTTCATTTAAATAGGAATTGATAGATGAAATTAAGTACTCAGACCGCGGATCAAAAATACGTACCTCTCATGTAGTTTCTTTAAAATCGAAAAATCATTGTGATAGTAAAGCAGACTTATCCATTTGGCGGTAATAATGAACCGATCTTTATCGGGAGCCATAGATCCAGAAACTAATAAGTGAAAACATAAGGTTATGTTTACATTCGATAACAGTTTATTGATAACCAATCCTATTTTTATAAGCCAGAGAGTTAAAATACCTGAAAATTGCCTTCTCTTACAAAACAGTAATCTTAGATGAAGTAGCTTTGGTGTATTCAATGTCACATTTCGCACATTTATTCGATGGACTCTTGAAAATATTGCCAATAACAAGTGATTGCTTGGCAGTAATTTCAAGGTGATTTTGGATAAGATCACTAGAATGAAAGGGTAGGGGTATTTACGGTAAATGGAATATCGCGACATAAACCCAACAGTGAATATACAGGTGAGGAGTACTTATTGGGAGATCTTTCATGAAACTCTATAGCGAAGATTTTTTTATCACACCACAGCAGCACATTGCGGTTGAACCAAGGGTACCTCAGCCTATTTTTCCTGAGCATACACATGATTTTAGTGAGATTTTTTTGGTGACTCAAGGCGTTGGCCTGCATGTACTTAATGGGCGGCCTTATACATTATGCCCAGGTATGGTGTGTTACATTAAATCCAGCGATTATCACTTATTTGATAATGTCTCTAACCTCAATTTAACTAATGTGTTATATCGTTCAGACTCTGCCTTTACTTATTTAAACAATATCAGTCATTTTTTTCCTGCCGACACTGAAAAAAACATTTCCCATTGGCTATTAAATAAAGAGCATTGCAATAAAGCGCAACAGCTTATTGATAAACTTAACGAAAGTGATGGTTCTGACCCTGCTTATACTGAAAGTTTGTTCTTACAGTTAATTATGAACTTGCAAGAGGGACGTTATAACCACGTAGGTGAGGGGAATAATGAACAGCGTATTATTCAGATGTTACGATGGTTGAATGCAAACTTTATGGAAGAAATTGATTGGGAAAGTTTAACCACTCAGTTTTCGGTTTCGCTGCGTACTTTTCATCGATATATGAAAAATAATTTAGGCATATCGCCACAAAATTATTTAATAAAATTAAGGCTATCTGAAGCATATTATCAAATCCGTTTTTCAGAGAAAACTATTACAGATATTGCGCTGGAAAGTGGTTTTAATGATAGTGCGTATTTTTCAACGCGTTTTAAGAGCGAGTATAATTTCACACCTCGTGACCTGCGTCATTGCAGTAATTAACAAAGATCGCCATGATCATCTTTACACTTTTTTGAGGTGACCATGATACAAAAAATTATCACTCTCAACAGCAGCGATTATTTTATTCGAACTGAAAATACCGTGACGGTAGAAAAACGGAATTCTCAGGAAGATTTTATTATTCATAGCCATGATTTTAATGAGTTTGTGATTGTTTTTTCCGGGAATGGCTTACACCATTGGAATGGTGATGATTACCCGATTACGTGTGGTGATCTGTTTTATATTAACGCAGAGGATCGTCATGGCTATCACTCTGTAAATAATTTAAAACTGGTAAATATATTATATAAGCCTAATGAGTTTTTGATTCAACAATCTATTGAAAAGTATGTGCCATTAGGCCATCAGCCAGCAATATCTAGGCATTGGAAGCTACCGCCTTCGAGTTTACCAACATTAACGCCAATTATTGAAAAAATAGCATCAGAATGCCAAAAGCCTGATATTCCATCGATTCATCTTTGTGAAGGGTTATTCTTACAACTGGCAATTTATATTTACCGTTTAAGGTATCAGCCTGACCAAGCGCCAATAAGCTTATTACATCAAATGGATCAGCTAATAAACTGTTTAAATTTAAGTATAAATACACCATTTTCATTAGATAATTTTGCTCAGGAACACCAGTTGTCCGCGCGTTCATTACAGCGTTTGTTCAAGTCGAAAACAGGAATGACGGTAATGGAATATCTGCAACAATTACGTCTGTGCCAAGCGACATTATTATTACGTAGTACTTCATTGTCTATCAGTGAAATCGCGGGGCAATGTGGCTATGAGGATAGTAATTATTTTTCGAGTGTTTTCCATAGAAAAATGAATATGACCGCAAGCGCATATCGACGCTGTTTTTTACAGAAAAATAAATTGAGGTAAGTGCTAGCCAAAGACTAGCACTGTCTGGGGGATATTAGTCTAAATAAAATACCGATCTTAACTCATCACTGATAGGGCTGTTGTCAGGGTTTGATGGCATAATATCCGACATATACCTCCACCATTTTTGGCATACTTCTGTTTGTGCAACGCTATCCCAGCGTTCTTGTGATTCAATTTCCACATAGGCGAACAATAAATTTCGATTGTTATCTAAGAAAATAGAATAGTGATGTGCACCGTGTTCTTTGAGTGTAAGCACTAATTCAGGCCAAATTTCATCGTGTCGGCGCTGGTATTCTTGGTGAGCGTTAGGAGCAACTTGCATCACAAATGCTTTTTTTATCATGATACTGTCCTCTAATAAATCGCTTGATATAATTCAGCGATATCCTCTAATGTTGCATCACGTGGATTACCCCCAGTACACACATCATCAAAGGCGGCTTGAGCAAGGGATGGAATATCCTCTGGTTTCATGCCGATTTCACGCAGTTTTTCAGGAATACCAACGTTTTTGTTTAGCGCAAAGACAGCTGCAATGGCGGTATCTCTGGCTTCTTGAAGTGGTAGGGAGTCTATATTTTTTACGCCCATTGCACGGGCGATATCGCGGTATTTTTCCCCTGTATAATTTGCGTTATACGCCATGATATGAGGCAATAAAATGGCATTGGCGACGCCATGAGGTGTATTGTAAAACGCCCCAAGTGGGTGAGCCATACCATGCACCAACCCTAAACCAACGTTAGAGAAGCCCATTCCAGCCATATATTGTGCAAGAGCCATTGTTTCAACGCCTTGCGGGTCGCCCTTAACGGATTGCCGTAACGAATTGCTGATCAACTCTATGGATTTAAGGTGCAGAGCATCGGTAAGTGCCCAAGCTCCTTTCGTGATATAGCCTTCAATGGCATGAGTGAGGGCATCAACGCCAGTAGCAGCCTTTAAGCTTGCAGGCATGGATGCCATCATTAATGGGTCAATAATGGCTACTATAGGGATACTATGGGGGTCAACACACACAAATTTACGGCACAGTTTGTTGTCCGTGATGACATAGTTAATCGTGACTTCAGCCGCGGTTCCTGCGGTCGTTGGGATGGCGATAATTGGAACCGCTGGATTTTGGGTTGGAGCGACACCTTCTAAGCTCACCACATCTTCGTACTGTGGGTTATTGATAATAATCCCAATCGCTTTAGCGGTGTCTTGTGGGGAACCACCACCGATAGCGATAAGATAATCTGCATTAAATTGTTTGAAGTGTTTTAGTCCTTGTTGGACGGTATCAATGGTTGGGTTAGGAATAACGGCATCATAAATGGCGTAGTCCAATTTAGCGTTATCTAATAATTGGGTGACTTTACTGACAACATTAAATTTAACCAGATCCGCATCCGTAACAATCAGTGCTTTGTTAAATTGGCGTTTTTGAATTTCCTCTACAAGGTGGTTAATAGCCCCTTCGCCAAAGTATGAGGTTTCATTGAGTATCATTCTATGGGTCATCGCTGACCTCCCGATCGATTAAAATAAAAAGTCGTTACGTTATGCTGCCATTCCCAAGCCAACAATGTTTGCAGCTAAGATAATCACTAAGCAGCCTAAACATAAAATTCGGACAGGTTTTCTGCCAGTGCCTTTCCATTCTTTTAGGGCTAACCCCACAATACCGCCACACAGAACATAAAAACTCATATGTAGCATCCAGCTCATAAAGCCGTATTGTGATGGGATATTGGCGTGTCCCCATGCGTAGAAGAAGAATTGGAAGTACCACATACCGCCACCCAAAATGGCAAATAAAATATTGCTGATCAGTAGGGCTTTGGGGACAGAGATATCTGATTTGAAAGAGATATCTTGGCGATAAATAAGCCTAATAAAACAATAACCTAAGTTGATTAATGCGCCGCCACCCATGATGATGACGTAACTTGGTAATGCGACATAAAGAGAAGAAACGCCGAGGGCAGCGGAAGCTTCGTGCATAGGGACGGCTGCACTCATGGCGAATGACATACCGGCTGAGAAAATACCGCACATGACTGCCAGTAATAAGCCTTTTTTCAGGTTAAACTCTTCAGCTTGCACTCCGGTCGCCTTTTCTTTCAGTAACCCGGCATAGGAAACGATAGCAACCCCTAGAACAGCCACTAAGACACCAAGAATCGTTAGTTTTCCGCCAGTCGAGGCAATCAGCTCGCCAAATGTGCCTTGAATAATAGGGGTCATCAAGGTACCAACAATGAGTGTAATACCAATGGCAATCCCAATCCCCATTGACATACCTAAATAGCGCATGGTCAAGCCATAACCAATATTACCAACCCCCCACATGGCGCCAAATAAAAATACAGGGATCAGAATACTTGCACTGAAAGAGTTGTAATAGGCCCAAAAGTCAGGAAGTAAAATATAACTGATGGTCCAAGGTAAAATAATCCACGAAAAAATACCGGCAATGGACCACATCGTTTCCCATGACCAGTTTTTAACTTTCTTTAATGGTGCGTAAAAGCAGGCAGCTGAAGCTGCGCCGACAAAATGCCAAAAAATACCGAGTAAAATTCCACTGCCCATGAACTATTCCTCACTGTTTATTATCGTTTTAATTTCTCTGTGGAAGGAAAGGAGTATCCACAGAGAAACAGGTTTTATTTCAATGCATCAGACATTGGTGTGACATTAAATCGCTTGGCAAGCGCAATCAGATTTTCTGTTGAAATAGTTTGTTTTTTACCACCCATGGAGAGAACTTTTACCAATATCTCCGCAGATTTTTCTGCGGTATCAATTAAACCAAAAGCATCATCTAAAGTTGGGCCAGAGCCAAAAATACCGTGGAATGGCCAAAGTACTAAGCCATGTTGTTTCATTTGTTCCGCTGTTTCTAAACCGATACCATCTGTGCCGGGGACCATCCATGGCAGCACACCAATACCATCAGGGAAAACCACCAAACATTCAGTACTCATTTCCCATAAATGACGAGTGATGGATGCACTATCGAGCGGTAAAACATAACTTAATGCAATGATGTTAGTTGCATGACAGTGCATGATGACTCGGTTAGTGCCATTAGTGGCTTGCATACGTGTGATATGCGATTGAAAGTGTGCAGCAAATTCAGAGGTTGGTATTGCACCATTCACAAAGCCCCAAACAATGTGGTAACCCTGACCTTCGTTATCGATACGAACCAGACCCAAGTTATCTGCGGGGTCTAAGGCAACGTTACGGAAAAACTTACCGGAGCCTGTAACAATAAAATATTGGTTTGCGAGCTCTTTAACTGGCTCTGTCGCTTCGATATAACGTGGGTCAGCGTGAAAAGTGTGTTTAAATGGCGAAACATCATCTTCAGTGAGTCGTAAGCTCACATTACCGCCATTACGTTCATCCCAGCCTTTGAGCCACATATCGCTGGTGGCTTTTATCATTCCTTGAACAAACCAAGATGTCAGAATATCTTGCATACAATTCACCTTAACGTGTTAATAATGTTGATTTTTCGTATTTTTTAACTTCATCTAACCATTTTTCGCCGACAGGAACATTGTTGCGTTCACAGTATTCATCCCAAACAGCTTGCCATGGCAGGCATTTTTGTTCTTCTAACAGCGCGAGGCGAGCTGTGAAGTCTCCTTCAATTTCGAGTTGGCGTAGTCTTGTGGTTGGTTCAAGTAAGGCGCGAAGTAACGCTTTTTTCATATTACGAGTCCCAATGACCCAAGCGGCAATACGGTTAATTGATGCGTCAAAGAAATCGAGGCCAATATGCACACGGTTCTTTAAGTTATGGCGAATGATTTCATTGGCAATGGCTTGAGTTTCATCATCGAGTAAAATGACGTGGTCACTGTCCCAACGCACAGGACGGCTGACGTGCAGTAATAGACGTTCAACATAAGGAATGACCGCTGAAATTTTATCCGAAATGACTTCAGTTGGATGGAAATGCCCTGCATCTAAACATAAAGCGGTTTTACGTGTGATGGCATAGCCCAAATAAAACTCACTGGAGCCTGCGGTGTAAGATTCTGCACCAATACCGAATAATTTACTTTCGACGGCATCGATATGATATTTAATATCAATTTTTTCACTGATAATTTCATCCAATGACTCGACTAAGCGTTGACGAGGGGCATAGCGGTCAATAGGGAGATCTTTCATGCCGTCAGGGATCCAAATATTCATCACGGAAGCGCTGTTTAATGACTCACCAAAATATGCAGAAATACGGCGGCAAGCTTGTCCATGACCAATCCAATAGTCTCTAATTTCCTTATTACTGTGAGTCAGCGTCGCTTCGCTACTTAGCGGATGGGAAAAGTAAGATGGGTTAAAATCGAGCGCGATATGGTTTTTTTTCGCCCAATCAACCCAATTGGCAAAATGGCGAGGTTCAATTTCATTACGTTCGACGGCGGTATCAGCTTCGAGGTAAAGAGCGTGCAGATTAACGCGTTTAGGGCCCGGAATTAAGCTCATTGCTTTATCCATATCTGCACGTAATTCAATCGCATTAGTCGCTTTGCCGGGGTAATTACCTGTAGCTTGAATACCGCCGCTTAAAGCGGTTGCTGATTTTTCAAAGCCGGCTACGTCATCTCCCTGCCAGCAGTGCATTGATACAGGCAAGTCAGCCATAGCTTGCATCGCTAGTTCAGTATCGATACCAAGGTCAGCAAAACGTTGTTTGGCAATAAGATAACTTTCTTTGTAATTAGACATGAAATTTTCCTTATAACTTATCGATATACGGTTAATAACCTGAGTTAGCCCGTAATGGTTTTAAATCGTTTCCAAGGTTCGTCCAGTGCGATGCTTTGAGGTTGAAACCAACAAAGTTCGGTATTTTCTGCAATAATGGTGCGCAGGGTTGGTACATCTGGAATGGTGTTGAGGGCAATCAACTGATACCCAATGTTTCCTAAGGTGGAGGCTTCAATCGGACCTGTGCTCACAGGAACCCCGCAAGTGTTGGCGCAGAGTTGGTTAAGTAGGGCATTTTGGCTGCCACCACCGACGATATGCAGTTGTTGTAATGGGGCATGATTTATCTGCTGTAATTCAAGGAACACTTGACGATAAAGCAGTGCTAAGCTGTCGAAAACACAACGAGCTAGCTCAGCGGCAGTATTTGGAACGGATTGTTGATTTTCCTGACAAGCTTCTTTAATGGCTTGGCTCATCGACTCCGGGTTCAAGAACCGGTTATCGTTCGGGTTGATCAGATACGTGAATGCTGGGATAGCTTCTGCTGAGGTAATGAGGCTGCAAATATCTTGCACATCGTGTTCAAGACAAATGCGTTGGAATAACCATAACCCCATAATATTCTTTAGGACTCGGTAGTGGCCATTAATTCCTCCTTCATTGGTAATGTTGGCAACAAATGCATTTTCACATGTACAAGGGGATGTGCGCTCGAGGCCCATTAATGACCAAGTTCCTGAGCTTAAGTAAGCACTATGGCTATCGGCTATTGGAGCCGCAATGACAGCGCTGGCCGTATCATGGCTTGCTACGGCGATCACGGGGGTTTTTTGGCCTTTCGGTGTGATCCAATAGCCAATGACATTACCCGGTTGCTTGATTTCACCTAATAAACGGCGTGGCAATTGTAAATATTCGACTAACTCCTCATCCCAATCACCTGTTTGCAGGTTAACCATTTGGCTGGTGGTAATATTGGTATATTCATGGTTGACTTGCCCGGTCAAACGGTATGCTAAATAATCAGGAATCAATAATAAATGGTGTGCTTGTTCCAACCATTGGGGGTGTGATTGTTGCAATGCCTTCAATTGATATAAGGTATTGAAAGGGAGAAATTGGATCCCTGTTTTTTGGTAGATATTTTGAACACCGAGATCGGTTTGAACTTGTTCCATGACACCTTGCGTGCGGTTATCTCGGTAGGAGAAATTGCGACCAACGGTATGACCCTCACGGTCAAGTAGGACATAATCAACACCCCAAGTGTCGATCCCGATGCTGTCAATGTTGATGCCAGATTGTTCTATACGGTGTAAGCCAATCAGGATTTGGTTCTCAATGTCGTCAAGATCCCAATAGCAATGGTTGCCTTCAGTGATCAAATGGTTTGTAAAACGATGAATTTCATCTAATGATAATTTTTTATTATGCACATCATAGCAAGCCAACATGACTCGACCGCTAGATGCGCCTAAATCAATAGCAACAACATGGCGAATATTCATGACTTTTTTATCTCTATTACTTAACTTATAGTCATATACTAGAGAGAGTGAATAGTGAGCGCGTTCAATGGAGCGCCACTAAAAGGGAAAAATGGCAATATATTTAAAGTCGTAGTGATCTTATTCACAGACTTGAAATCTCTCAGTATTTTTACCAGAACCATTTAATCAGGAGCGAATAATGAAAGAGCCTCACGATATAGCTGAATGGGCTAAAGTTAGAGAAACCTCAATTGAAATTGCTCAAGCTATTTTTGAGTTAGCGAATAATGATGAAGTGTTAGCAGAACAAATTTGGGAGGAAGGTTCTGATGAAGTTTTACCTCTGGCCTTTTCGAAGACCACTGCGGATAGGCTATATTGGGGGGAAGAAACTATCGAAAGGAAAAATGTATAATTCGTTTTGAGCTTTTCTGAAGAGATAAAAACCTCGCAATGGCGAGGTTTTTTATTGGCGATTATAAGGTGTTAATTTCTCTTATTTACCATTAAAAGACTGGATGTTTTTGACACTGAATTTTTCATTTTTATATTGCAGGGTAATCAGTTGTAAGTCTTTTTTAGGGATGAATTGGTACTCTGGCTGAACTTTATTTAAAAACGCACTGAAAATAATCGGGTGAGTAACCACCATGATTTTTCCAGTATGGAATTCATTTTGGATACCAATATCTCTAAGTAAGCTTTCTAATCGGTAGGCTGCAATAGCTCCTGTTTCACCATCGACTGGGGATTCAAAGCTCAACACATTTTTTCCTGAATGTAATTTGGTAAACTGGCCTTTAGGGTCTTTTTCTAATGTGCTGATTTTCTCCGCTTCCCAAAGGCCAAGGAAAATTTCATCTAAATTACGATTAATTTGGATTGGTAGGGTGCTATTTTCAAATAAGTGGTTTGCAGTATATTTGGCTCTATTTAATGTGCTGCTATAAACCGCCAAATAGTCAGTAGGGTTAATGTGTTGTTTCAATTGATTAACCGCCGCAACACCTGATTTACTGAGATCGGAGTCTGAGGTGCCTTCCATTACATTGGCATCATTTAAAATAGTCATTGGGTTGATGACAATCGAGATTTCAAGAGGCGGAAGTTTCTCTTGTTTTGCATAACCTGATTTTAAATAATCCGTATTATTAAAGTCGATAAGCGTAAATTGACCATCTTTATATTTTAATACCGAAACGGCAGTATTGCTTAACCCTGATAATGGCTTATCTTGACGATATTTCTGCAAGTAAAATGCCATTGATGAGTGGCCAACGGCTAAAATATTACCAGTTTCATTTTTATGACGGTTAGCAATATCTAATAATGCAGACTCGAAGCGTTGGGAAAAGTCATACATGCTTTCAGTGTTGACGACAGATTTGAAGTTTTTATCTTTATAGTTCCCAAAGTAGTATTCAAATTCATTACCAGAATGGCCGTATTGGCTCGTTAAGTCATCAATTCTACCGCCTTCAGCGTTACCCCAAGAAATATCTTTTAAGTTCTCAATCTCAATAATATCCATGTTACGGCCAGTTAAAATATTACTGGCGGTTTCATGAGCTCGACCTAATGTACTGCTGTATCCGGCGATAAAATCGACATCTTCTAAACCTAAACCAAGGCTGCGTGCATCATAGCGCCCTTTGGTTGTAAGCTGAGCATTACCGCCTCCACCAATGGTCATTTCTTTAATATTAGAATAAGTTTGTCCATGTCTAACAAGGTAAAAATAAAGGGCATCGCTATCTGATGTAGCTAAAGCACTGGTGGAGGTTATTGAAATAATTATATAAAATAACAAAAGAAACTTGGTTTTAATTCTTTTCATGTTTGCACCTATAATTTATTTATAATGCCATTCTTAGTGGCATAATTAACCTGTCTACCAATTGATTAATAAGAAATTGGCGCCCCCAATCTAAGTAAAATGAATTAGGATTAATTGTATTGTTTAGCCAGATATTTTTGAAAATGGCGTAAAAAACAAAGTAGGTAAGATGGCTATCACAAAATGACTATTTATTTTGTGATTATTTTAATTTTAGTGATCTTGAGTGAATAATTTGCTTTTCATTTACTAATGTCAGGTTGCTTGATTACAAAAGAGAAGCGGTTTGCTTGGGAATAAGCAACAGTGTAGTTCTTGCTAATCCATTCGTTATGGTATAATTACTGTACATAACAACCAAGATGTCGCATCTCACTCTGGATTTATATCTCTATTTTTTAATCCATTTTGCATTGGATAAATCAGCAATGAACATTAGTCAGCTTAAAAGTTTTGTTGAAGTGGTTAGAAGTGATTTCAATATCACCAACGCGGCTGAAAAATTATATACCTCTCAGCCGACTGTCAGTAAGCAACTTAAAATATTGGAAGATGAACTGAACGTTTCATTATTCAATCGGAAAAATAATAACTTATTGTCTCTTAGCCCGATTGGTGAGAAAGTTCATCACGTCGCGTGTGATATTCTGGCGCAGTTCGATAAAATTAAAAGTATCGTTTCACATGAAGATACCACGATAAAACAAAATCTTCATATCGCAACCACACACACACAAATCCGCTATAAATTACCCCAAGTGATTGAACGTTTTAACGCACGTTATCCCAATATCTCACTGCATTTTCACCAAGGGGCTCCCGCCCAAATTGCAGAAATGGTGAATAATGGGGATGTGGACTTTGCTATTGCGACCGAATCTATGCACCTCTATGATGACTTATTGGTGATGCCTTGCTACCAATGGTCTCGCAGTATTATTGTCCCGCATGATCACCCATTGGCTCAATGTGAACAACTCTCTATTGAAGACCTTGCTGGTTACCCATTAATTACCTATGTATTTGGTTTTACCGGGCATTCAAAGCTTGACCAAGTTTTTTACCAACACAAATTAACGCCAAATGTTGTTTTAACTGCGGTAGATACCGAAATTATTAAATACTATGTAAAACGTGGTGCTGGGGTAGGTATTATTTCAACGGTTGCTTTTGACCCAGAGGAAGATAGCGATACATTACGCTGTATTGATATCAGCCATTTAGTGAAGCCAAGTTATACACACGTATGCATTAACCGGCATATGCATTTAAAAGATTATATGTATGATTTTATCTCTAATTATGCACCTCACCTTGATTTGAACTATATTCATCAGCCGAATCAATGGGTGCCTACAGAACAAAGTGAGCGAGATAGGTTGTATAGAGAATTACCTGAGCTATAAGAAAAAAGCCGAGTAATATGATTTACTCGGCTTTGAAATTGCTGTGTGTGTTATTTTTATCCTAACGAGTGGCAATATTAATAAAAATTTGAGCGCCAATCAGCAAACAATCGTCATCAACAAAATAAGGGTTAGCGTGTAAATAATTATTAATCCCTTTTGCTTGATTACCACTTCCTAAAAAGTACATGGCACCGAGTTTATCTTTAGTGGCATTGATCATATAACTGAAGTCTTCACTACCCGTCATTGGCTTACCATTCGCATCAATCTGTTCAGTAGGTAAGAATGCAGCAGCAGCATCATAAATCACTTTTGCGGCTTGCGGGTGATTGACGACAGCGGGATAACCGCTTGCTTCTAATGTGGTTTTAAACCCGCCGGCTTCACTACGAGCGACAATTTCATGAAAGCTGGCTTTTAAAATTTTGTCGGTTTCTTCATCCATTGAACGGATGGTACCGCGTGCCTGAACATGATCAGCCAACGCATTTGGAATAGTTCCACCGTTAATCATTCCACAACCAAATACGGCAGGGCTGAAAGGATCGGTTTTTTTGGCAACAATGTAGTCCATATAATCAATGATACGTGTTGCTTCGCGGATAGCATCTAACCCTTTATGAGGGGTTGAGCCGTGGGCTGAAACGCCATGAACATCTAGCGTCCACGCTGAGCCATAAGAAGACATAACCCCGGAATTGAATTTAATATAACCCGTTTCAAAAGCGGCATCATTATGTAAGCCGTAAACCTCATCAACACCTTCCATACAGCCCATTTCTACCATTTTGTTAGCGCCCGGTACTCGCATGTCTTCTTCGGCCATTTGGAAGATAAAACGGACGTTATGAGTGAGTTCAGAACGGTTTTCGCTAAGGTATTTTGCTGCCGTTAAGGCGATGGTCATGTGGGTATCATGGCCACAGTTATGAGCGCAACCTTCATGGACAGAGCTGTGCTCATTGCATGTTAAATCAGGCATTTCAAGGCCGTCAATATCGGTACGATAGGCAATCAAGCGCTTTGCTGGGTCGATAATCAATTCAGCGGTAAAACCGGTGTAACCTTCAAATAAACGGATGTTATAGCCAAAGCTTTCCATCAATTCACGGCAATATTGTGAGGTTTTGAATTCTTGCCCAGATAATTCAGGGATCTTATGTAAATCCTGACGTGTTTTTTTGCTAAACGTTTCTAAAGCAAAGAGCTTTTCACTGATATTGTATTTATTGGTCATTACGTTTTATCCCGTATACAAAAAGCGTTTTTAATGCTGTTAAGGAGCCCCTGGTGTGAGCATGAATAAGAAACAGCGTACTCATTTAATTTATGTATATTTTAAGCGCTAGATTCAGAAATAAATCACTTCTGATAGATGTTATTTTATCTAACAATTCATAGAGTGAATTTTAACGTGGATATTAAAAAAGTGAGCGTGATGGAGATCGTATTTATATCATATCAGTATTGCATGGCTCATGAATAATAAGGATGGTAATTTAATAAAATAATCATCAGGAAATGCAAAAATAATTAAATTCCTTTAATATCAGTATGTTGAATTTGTATTTTCTGGTTTTTATATTAAAGATTTTTATATTTAAGAGAGGCGGTTATTGAGTTTACGCTAAATTTTATTATTTGAAATAGGACGTAGATAGCATGGTTTTACAAATTATTTTACATGAGATGACGAATATAAAATATATTGAATTAATGAGAGGGGAAACTATAAAGATAGGATTAAAGCTGGAAAGATTATATGCCCCTTATTGCGATTAACGCATTAATAAGGGACATGTTTCTATAATTAGTTCTTAAAAGAGCCAATAAATGAGAGATATTCCTCTTTGCTCATCAATGGGGTGTAATCAGCTAACATTTCGTCAGCTTGGGATGCATCATCAAATAATAGGTCAATAATTGCCATTGCCATCATTTGCGCAGGGCGGATGTAGGCCATATCATCATCAAAAACAACGTAATCTTTACCGTGCAAGCCACCGCGAATTGCGCCAATCCACGGGTGACTCACTGGCATGATATGTGATAAGTCACCTGTATCTGTGCTTCCAGTCATATGGCCAGCAACCCAAACATTTTCTTCGCCAATCAAGTCGTGGGCATTGTGCTGCAATAAGTCGTTTAACGTATCGTTGTTATATAGCGGCAGGTAACCCGGTAAATCTTTGACTTCTACTTCTGCACCGACTGACATTGCGCCAGCAACCAATGCGCGAGTAATACGCTCATTCGCATCAATCATTGCGGGAACATTTGACGCTCGGACATAACTTTCCATACGGACATCACTTGGGGTGACATTCACTAAATCACCGCCTTGTGTGATGATAGGATGGAAACGAATATAATCTTTTTCTTGAAAGGTTTCGCGAATTGCATTCACCCCCATGATCCCCATCATTGCCGCATTGAGTGCATTAACGCCCAGATGAGGGGCAGCCGCCGCATGGGATGCTTTGCCTTTGTAGTTAATCAGCTTGCCAATAAACCCATTGGTGGTGGTCGACATTTCAATAAAACCAGTCTCACGTTCAGGTTTGACACTGGTTAAATGAATTTGCATTGCCATATCGATATCATCAAACTCACCAAGAGATATCAGCTCAGGTTTACCGCCGATATAACTGATTTTTCCTTGCTCAATCAGTTTATTACGATAAGCTAGTTCAACATATTCCTCTGCGGGAACGGCGAAAGGAACGACGTCTCCCGCGAGGTATTGCATAGCACCTGACTTAACCAGACCAATAGTGACTGCCATCATGTTAGCTATTTGTGCATTGTGCCCGCAGCAATGGGCAGCGCCCGTTAAATCATCAGCTTCTGGGTGCTCCGCACAAATAATTGCATCGAGCTCACCAATCACAGCAATACTATGTTTACTCCCTTTTCCACCCTTAAGGCGAGCCTTAACCCCCGTCAATGCGAGTTGGTTACGGTAATTAACGCCTAAGGCAGAAAATGCAGCTTCCACTTTTTTTGCTGTTTTAACTTCCTTATAGCCGAGCTCAGGTTCTGCCCAAATATCTTCAGCCAATTTTTTGATATCCCCTTTATGGGATGCAATTGTCTCGCAGACGATGGCTTTCAATTGGTCTTTGGTCATTGTCATGGTAAATATTTCCTATTGTTAGATAACGCCGCTCCATGAAAGTGTCACTTGACCAATAAGTGCAGCGAATAAGAATGTTCCCGTAAAGACCGCCAGTGAAACTGGGATGATCCGCCATGAAATGGCTTTAAATTTGTCGATATCTTTACCGAGTGAAAGACCAGCAAAGGCAAGTACTGTCGTACTGATGACGGCAAGTGAGATTTTACCTGTCATTGCGATCATTTCTTTATCGTAAGGGAATAACGGTGAACACAAACCTGCAGCAATCAAAGATACCCAGAAAATCACAGGTAACTTACCTAATGGTGGGATTTGTGCAATTAAGTATGCCACAAATGACATACCTCCTAATAATGCCATGGCGATAAGTGAGTCACTAAAGACTGCGCCAAAGCTACCACGGCCATAAATTGAACCGCCGAGTGCATCACCCAGTGAAGTGAAGATGATGACTAACACGATGATTATTGCAATTTCTGCCATCTTTTTCATGATCTTATATCCTTATTCTGTATCTGCTGATGCGGTTGCACGTTTTCTTTTCAATTTGTTATACAAGAAAGAGGCAAACGGTAAGGAGAAGAAGATGTAGATGTACAGACCTAATACCGAAGACATCAAGTTTGCAGAGGATGAGAATGCTTGAATATCTGCGGCGTGTTCAGGATAAAGTTCCAATAATGGGGCAACAGATGCTGCTAGCATCGAACCACTACCCACACCAGCACCCATGGCTAAAGCAAGTGGGCTCATAATATCGAGTCCTGCGATAACACTGGCGATAACACCCATCCAAACCGCACCGTATAACGTCCCGCAAATATACATTGCCATAACGCCGCGGCCTTCTGGTGAACTTAAACCATATTTGGCTTCGATAATGGCAATATTGGGTTCACGACCGATAGAGTAGGTGGCACCAACAGCCTCACGGCCCATGCCTAACATGATAGCAAGTGGTAAACCGAGCAAAATAGTACCGATAAAGTGACCGACTTCTTGCAAGATTAATGCGCCACCGGCTTGAATTATTTTTTCCCAAGATGCACCAACGGAGGTGCTTAATTTTGCAATTAAGATAACTAACGCAACACTCATTATCGAGCTCGCGTGTGCCATATTTTTTTCGCTAAGGATTTTGAATTTTGGAAAACTGATAATACCACCCATCAACATGGAATAAAGCATTGGAAAAACCATGACTAAACTGATTTTAATTTGCCCTATAGCTTCCGAAAGAAGAATGATAAGTAAGCTAACCAAAAGCAACTTACTATCTTTTAATATACCCATAGTGTTACCTTTCATTGGAAATGTTTTTAAGAGTTTTTCGTATATATTTATAATAAAAATGCATCATTTTCGTATTCATACTATCCATGAAACTATTTTCCTGACAATATTCCGAAAGTCTCTTAGCCATGCCGAAAAGGCATGGTTAAAATCAATAAATTAATATTTATTAATAAAGATGTAGTTATTGAAATGTTTTTGCATTTTCATATTAAAAATATTTTTATTTTTCAGATTGATACAAATTATTATTAATTATTTAACATGCTGTTTCATAAGTAATTTTGATTTTTTGGTGTGTTAATGCGAGAAATTATCAAATACCCAGTAAATGTGAGGTTGTTCAGGTTTTATTTATTTTTTTATGGCAATGTTTTATTTTTACTAAATTTATATAATGATAAAAATTGAATTTTAATTGGAGGTTGTTATGGTTTCTTTGGGTTTTTATTTTTATTTTAGTCTGAATTTAATTTAATTATTAGATTAATAAACTGATTTGTTTTTGCGGATTTTCTTCAAAAAAATTTGATAAATTACAATAATATTGTATTTGGCAGTGATATTTGACATGGATCTCAATTCTGAATATTTCTTAATTTGAAAGCAATAAATGAGTCGAAATTTTATTTTAGTCTATTTGCTGAAATTCATGTTATCCGTAACATGTTTACCTGTTATTTGTTTATTGAATATCGAAAAATATAAAGGCACGAATTGCGCGAACAAAAAAGTGTTTGTTGTTAATTTACACTAAATCGTCTTTTTATCGCAGCGGCATTGTGAACGGCAAACCTAAAGAAAGGTGTTTATGACTATTACGTTAAAAGATATCACCAAAGATAATTGGGTGGATATTATATGTCTTGAAATAACTAAAGAACAGGAAGACTTTGTGGCTCTTAACTCAGAGTCAATCGCAGCCTCAAAATTTTTTGATTACTATATTAATCGTGGTATCTATGTTGATAATGAGCCCGTTGGCTTTGTTCAATATTATTCAAACCATGAAAATGGTCGGCCCGAAGAGGTTTTTATTGGCCAATTGATGATTGATATTAAACACCAAAGAAAAGGCTTTGGTTCTCTGGCTATTCCACTTGTTCTCGATGAAATAAAAAGCTTAGGTAAATATCAATCAGTATCAATTTGTTATATCGAAGGCAATGACATGATGAAACCATTTTTTGAACAGTTTGGTTTTTCCGTTGTTGACCAAGATGAATTTGATGAAACCATTATGCGGCTAGTTTTTTAGTGCTGAAATGACGAATATCCGCTCCAACTTATAGTTAGCAGCGGATATTTGTAGAGCGATAAACCTACAATATTTATCTAAAATTGCGCATTTAATCCTAAGCGTAGTGTGCGCCCGGGGGCTGGCATCATACTGCGCGTCAGTGGGTCGATATAATAACGGTCAGTTAAGTTGGTCACTAAGAATTCGACATTAATATTTTTGTCAATTTGGTAACTTGCGTAGGCATCTGCAGTAAAGGTAGGCGTCCAGTGCATTGGGCTATTATTCGCCATCGAATAACTCCCCGGGAACTGCTGCATCAGTTTGCGTTCATCTTTATTTTGTACGCTACTGGTATAACGTAAGCGAGTTCCCACTTCGAGGGCCTCATCCATAAAGCGCATGCCTAGGTTGGAATTTATGGCATATTTAGGCTGTAATTGTGTACGTAAAAAACCGCCAGGGAAACCTGCAGTTGTACATTGGGAGATATTATAGCGATTAGCCGGGTCAAGATTGGCTGGAGCCGAATCATCACAGACTTCATTTTTGAGGCGGTAATCGACACCAATATCCATAAATACACCGCCATTATCATAGCGTGCCAAAGCTTCAATTCCTGCTGTTTTATGTTCTTTTACTTGAACAAAATTAAGACGTCCATCACGGTCAAAAGCATTTTCAATGACAGTATGGTAATAGCCTATTTTCACGTCAGCGTGGCGTTCAGCGCCGAGTAAACCTTGTAAATTACGTGAATAACCAAATTCAAAGGTTTTTGCACGTTCGGGTTTAAATAACATTTTCTCTTTACGGGCTTCACTTTCCCCTGCAAACCCAATGCTGTTTTCAAAAATACTCGGTAAGCGAACCGTCTCTATATAGCGTGCATAAACCCGGTCGTTATCAGATAACCAAATATTGGCACCAAAAGCGGGAGCCCAGCCATGGCTTTTTTGTTTGCCTGAGAATTTCCATTTTTCTTCTTCAGTGAGTTCGCGCTTGATGTCATCGGCTGGGTGTGAATAACTTGAACCATAGACATAAACTTCCTTGCCAGTAACAGGGTCAACAGCACGAGCTTGAGAGTCAAAAGTACCGTTATGGAAAGGGTTTGTTTTGGTGGTATAGCGTCCATCGCTATCTGATTTCCATTCGGCGCGGAAATTAACGTCTAAAACACCATTTTCTTCTGGGCGCTGAGCGTTGTTTCTTTTAGTAATAAAAACGGTATAGTCGGTATCTTCCAACCCTAATGTTTTAAGTAATATTTGGCTGTTTTTATAACCACCATTAAACGCTTGGTAGCCATTGGCAACAGCCTCGTTATACTCTTCTTTGGTTAAAATTCGGTTGTAATTTATTTGTTTAGCAAGGCGCTCGTCAGGGTTTTGGAAGCCCTTGGTGCGATTGCGCATTTGTTCTTTTAAATAATCATCTTCTGTCCAGCCATCAATATATTTTGCTCCCGCATCCAGTTCTAACCAGCTCGTTGGGCGATAGTTAAAGTTAAAGGCAATACTGGTTTCTTGGCGATGACCTTTACGAGGAAGGGCAATAAAAGGGCTGGCGGTTTGAGATGGCGGTACGTCGTTAGAGTCCAATTTTTCTTTGAGCATTGAACCGCGGATCGTTAAATCAAGATCGGGCGTGAGTGCCATGGTATTGCGCAAATTAAAGCCAATACGGTCATTCTCAGAGTTAGTTGCTGCGGTATTAATTAATGAACCATCAATGTTAGGGTCTTTTCCACCACCATAACCATATTCGAAGCCCCAATCGCGTTCTTTGGGTTCTCGTGGGTAGCCACCTGAGGTATTGGTATCCCCTACGGAATGGGTCATCCACACATTTGCGTTTAGGTCAATCCATTGATTATCTTCAGGTTTCCACTTATATTCGGCATTATAAGCATTGACCGTAAAGTGAGCTAATGGCCATTGGGGTAATACTTGTTTTCCTTCAAGCTCAGCAAATCCTAAACGTGATGGCATGATTTCACCATAGGTGCTTTCACTTCGGCGAAAACCAAGATGTAATGTTTGGTTTTCAGTGAGATATAAATTAGTTTTAACTAAATAGGATTCCAACTCATTGGAGGTATTCGTAACTTCTTTTCCGGGGCGAAATACATTGGCAGCAAAAGGTAAGTAAGGGTCTGGACCAAGCTGTTGCTGTACTGTTTGTTGTTCATTTAATTGAACCGATTCTTTATAACGGTGAGCGCCATTTTTCCCCGCAAAATAATTACCTTGCCGGCGATAAGCATAGGCGGCCATTAAATCAAACTTTTCCTGTCGAGTCCCAACCGCTATTCTTCCGCCATTATCTTTAAAATTAAAGAATTGAGCGCTTCCTCGGGATTTCGGTGTGATGTTGACGACTGGATCAGAGAAAACATAGTTATTATTTTTATAAATCTCAGGGTGATCTCGGTAATCTTCGCCATAACCAAAGTGGGGAACACGCTCACGAGTAGAATTACTGCTGGTTTCCAATTTTAAGCTGACACCAAATTTTTCACCCGGTGCAACAACGTCATCTATTCCTATGGTTCTGATGGCTATCCCACCACCTACAGAGGTTTTTATATCACCAGCAAGAGAACCACTTTTTTCAATCTCAATGCTACTAATGAGGTTTGGGTCCACATAGTTACGGTTGTTTGCCCCATTGTAACCCCGATAAACGGTTAACGACTGTTCTGTGCCGTCAACCGTGACAGGAACACGTTCTTGCCCTTGAATGCCTCGAATATTCGGGTCTAACGCACCACTGTTTCTTGCATCACCACTATAGACACCAACTGCACTATTAAGCACATCCGCGGTACTGGTACCTTTATAGCGTTCAACAAGGTCTTTTCCTAAATAAATTTTAGAACCTTTAGCATCATATTGATCATCGTAACCTTGTTGATCCCGTTCTTTGATAGTTTTTGCTGAATCTTGAACAGTAATGGTGCCGATGTGTTCTTCTTTTTCCCCTAAAGCGGTTGTTGGAATAAAAAGAGCAGTAATAATTGCAGTAGTAATAGGTGTTAATTTGTATTTATACATTGTGTTTTTCTCTATGCCATAACGCTTAAAAACGGGTTTCTAACCCAATAGAAATTTCGTGCTGGTAGTAGGAGTAAATTCCATCTGCAGAACTGCGGTTATCACGAAAGCGGTAACTGGTATAAGGCGTAAATGTGAGCAATGAATAATTTGGAAAACTAAGACGCGCAAAATACATCGCTTCTCTATCATGGCGTTTAACATTCAACATTTGGTTGAAGGCCTTGAATTGGCTTTCTCGGTAAGTTGCAAGTGCCAGTAAATGAATATCGGGTGTTAGCACGTGATAAAAGCCGCCTCGGATACCCAATTGGTCATAATCATCGCTACGAACTTCTGTGGTGAGACGAGTCGCATCAGCCCCCAAAAAGAGGGAGGTATCTGGGGTAATACCATAGACACCGGTTAGATGTAGGCTACTTCGATTACCATTGGCACTGTCATACGGTTTTTGATAATGAAGTTGTTGGTAGTCAGCGGAGGTACTTAGGAGCACACGAGGTGAAAATTGGTAGTCAGCTTCAATTTTTCCCCCTATGCCTAAATAACGGCGCTTTTCATTGACCGTTTTTAACTCAACTAATGGGCCGAATGCGATAGTGGTGTTCGCATCATTAAAACGATATAAAGTTGCTAAAGAAGACGTGTTTTCACTGAATTCAGCATAGTGCGGATAGCGGTCACCATAAGATGTCCCCTTGATTTGCAGGGAATGATTGCCCGAGATAGGAATAATTTTACTCAGACTTGCATCATAGGTGAGTCCCGGTGATGATTTGGGGTTAGCCATTTTCCAGGTTCCCCCTGGCGTTTCCCAAACTTTATTTTTATCTGGAACTTGGTTGATATTACTGTTGTATTTATAGCCAAAGGAGAGACTGCCAGTCCAAGCGGTGCGGTTTTCGATAGCACTAATAAATTGCTGGATGGTTTGCTTCACATTCGTAGGTAATGCGAGTGTTTTATCGTTGATTAAATTTTGGAATAAAGCCAAAGACTCTTTATTTTGGTTATCTTCAAAATAAGCCCGGGCCAGTTCTAATTTTATGCGAAGAAACTTTGGCGACCGTGCCAATATTTGTTGGTAGTGGGCAATCGCTTCAGGGTAATGATTTTGCGATTTAGCAATTTCTGCTTTTGCAAATAAAATGAGTAGTGGATCCGCATCAGCGAGTTGTTGGTAGCGGGGTAATAAGCGCTGTACGTCTTCAAATTGCCTGTGGTTAATTGCCAGATAAATGGCTTGCCCGAGCTCTTGGGCATTATTCTCAAGGGCATAATTTTCCCCATTTAAGTTAATTGATAGGTCATCTGGGAGAAGCAATTGGTCTTTATTGGGGACTACTGCACTTTTATCACGATAGTTTTGTTTGTCTTTTTGCCATAACAATTGTTCTCGGTCAGTGTCCAAGCTGGCTGGAAATGCAGAGAATGCGGCTATAAGCATCATTATAGCAGGAGTTAATAACAGATATCGCATAGGATTAGCTTCGGTAATAAAAGGCAGTGGCCAACTGCCTGTCACGCTTTATGGTTGGCCACCAAGGTTGATTTACGGGTTACTGGGAAATATTCCCACGGCTTCCACCAAAGGCCATATCTTTGCTGTGATCTTCAAATTGAGTGACACCAGCAATATGCTTAGCTTGATCGCCAAAGAAGTGTCCATTTGTTGAGCCTGATTCACCATTAAGAGTGGCCGCCCCGGCGAAAGTGGCATTGTTTTTAATGGTGGCATCAATATTGGTTGCACCAATATTCCCTGCTAAGGATTTAGTACCAAAGTTGGCTGTCAGAGTCCCTGCGGTTAGTGCGCCTCCATTGTATTGGCTTATTCCTTTAACGGAGTATTCCGCTGTGCCAGCTGTAGGCATATTGGTGGTGACATCCTTGCCAGAATAGTAAGCGGTATGTGTGGTGTCACTAACTTGTCCTGTCGATGACCATTCACCAAAATAGACTTCTGCATCTGCAATTTTGGCAAAGTTAAAAACGCCCATTTTGTCATGCGAACCAGGTCCATTAGGCATGGAAATAACATGTGCTTCATTTCCTGCCTGTATTGGTGCCATTCGAGTTAAGCCTGAGAAAGAAATGGTTTTTCCACCATAAACAGATTGCACACCAATACCTGGGTCACCCGCAGCACCGCCATGACCACCACCGGTTCCTTCTGTTGCACCAACACGGACGGAAGGCTGATTAGCATCGAAAGGTTGGCTTTGGCCAGAACCGATTGCTGCAGAAGCACCAAAAGTTACTGTGCAGGTTGCGAGTGCTAGAGCGATAATATTTAACTTTTTCATCGAAATACTCCATTTTTATTAAAGATATTAACGATACTATTGATTAAGAAATTATTATTTCGCATATATATGACGAGTTGTATTAAATCAAATAATAATATAAATGCAAATGATAATTCTTCGCATTAACATTAAAATAATTATGGGTATCAATGAGATAGTGATATTGATCTTGCTGTTAGTGGTTGATATTACGATTTATTTTTGTAGTTAATTTGTTGGGTTATCAATTTTAATGGTAATTATTTTTTGATAAAAAAGTTAAATTAGTCACATTTTAATGCGTTTGATTGAATGGATTACATTAAAAACATTAAAGTTAGTATTGTTTATTATTTCATCATCGTTCGTAGACAATGGTGGGGTAAATAAATCAAAAAAAACAAATGCAAACAATGCGCATTATCATTACTGTTGTGGTAATTTTGTCTTTACGGTACACAGCTAGGTTTATAATCACTCAAAATATAAAGGAATAAAGATATGGCTCCATGGTTAATTTTTGGCGCGGGTGGAAAAGGTGTTGGTCGTCAAATTGCTCAGTTGGCAATTGCAAAGAAACGCCCTGTCATCGTTGTTGTGCGTAATAAGCAGTCTGCAGAGGCATTGGAGGCGGTAGGTGCGCAAGTCTTCATTGGTGATGCTTGTGATAGTGAAGTGGTTAAGGCTGCTTGTCATGCAGCAGGAACAACTGCCACAGTTATTTCAACCATGGGAGGGAGTCAAGATTATTTAGCTCACCGTACGGTGATTGATTGTGCAGAACAAGCTGGGATATCTCGTATGGTGTTAGTCACATCATTAGGTTGTGGGGATTCATGGCCTTATTTGTCTGCCCGGTCACGCGCTGCATTTGGTCAGGCTGTGAGAGAAAAATCCCTTGCGGAGTCATGGTTACAAACTAGCTCATTAGATTATGTGATTGTTCGCCCTGGTGGGTTATTACATGGTGAGCCAACGGGAAAAGCAGTTCTTCAACAAGAGGTTGAAGTTCATGGCTTAGTGATGCGTGCGGATGTTGCTGCGCATGTTTATCAGTTGGCTAAGCAAGGTGAATTGAAAAAACAAATTTATAGCGTAGTACAGCCGGGGTTGGTACCCGCTTAATAAAAACGAGGTTATTTGTGTAGCTTATCTGTTTTTTATTACAAATAGGGCTACCATTGGTCTCCACTGCGAAAGTCACAATATAGGGGTTGTGAAAAATCAATTAAATTGTTTTTTGACCACCCCATGACGCCACCTTCTTCATCGACAGAGTGGATATAATGGCTTTGATTGAGCTCATATAATGGCCCGTTCCATACCTGCCAGCCGACAGATTGATATACAGGGAAGCCCTGATCTGATGCAGAAAGCAGACCCAGTTGATAACAATCGGCAATAATTTGGTTGGTAGCCAGCATAAGCTGTTTGCCGATCCCTTGGCGACGGTAGTTTTCCCGTACCGCCATCGCTTCAACATAGCCAACCGTTATTGGAGTATTACCGATTGCCATATGACGTTGAATAATAGCAACGTGGCCAATAATTTGTTGTTGGTCATAAGCCAAGACGTGCATTCCCCCCAAAGCATGTTCAAAATCATCATGGGTAAAATCTTGCTCAAAGCTTTGATATAACATGGAATACAATGACTCTCTATTCTCTGCTGAAAGTTGAGATGTGTGTTTGTTTTTATATTCTATTGTCATTTAGCACCATGGAATAATTGTAAAGAGGGCTGAAATAAAAAATCGTTAAGCTTGTAGGAGCAAAGTATATAGCATATCAAAATTGACTATGATGGTTTGAATGCGTTAGTGCTAAAAGCTATTTTGGTGTTTTTTAATAAAGCCATTGATATATTTTGTGGTATTACTCAAACGTTATTTTCATTTCCATATACACAACTTTGGACGGAGTGTTTTCCATTACCAGAGATTGCACATGAGTTATACACACAACCGTTTCCACTCGTAGATATTACCGTTATTGATGATAATGAACTCGTTAACCATCGAAAAATAGCAGTAATGGAATTAGCGATGAAACATAAATATCTTCGGGATGAATTCCAACAAGTACTCCCTCTCTTGGCGAAGGCACTCAATAAACATTATAATAGTGATAACGACATCATAACTATCCTAAATTATTTGTTTATTGCCTTGGACTCCCATAATTTTGAACAAGTTATTCAAGTTTTAGGTGAACAAACAGAAAAGCATAAGGAGACAATCATGAATATTGCGCAACGATTGCAAGATAAAGGACGGCAAGAAGGGCGGCAAGAAGGGTTGCAAGAGGGATTTAAAAAAGGCAAAGAAGAGGCAAATATAGCAACTGCACGGAATCTTTTGGAGCAAGGAGTTAGTATCGAGATAATAATGAAAAGCACTGGGCTGAGCCGTGAAAAACTTATTTCTTTACAGTAACTCAGGTGTTATGACTCAGATTTAAAAGGGATATTATTTATCAATATCCCTTTATTTAATAATAGTTGAATAATATATAAATTATTTAAATGGCATCTACTAGGTTTGCTTATCCCATTGAACTAGTGCTAACGACAGTTGACTCAAAGCGGCATAAAAACCAAACTCATCATACCGTTGGCAATTTTGGCTAAATATTGGTAGCCATTGCAGTAAAAGTGACAAGGTTTTTAGGCGCAATTGCCTTACTTTTTCTTGGTCCAAATGGGCTTCATTTAATGAAAAATGTAAGTGACTTAATAGCTCTAAAAAAATTGAAATATGATCAGAAGGCTCTCTAAATGCCTCATTAGTTTCCATTCCAGCCTCGGCTAATAAGTACTTAATTTGTTCATTACCTTGCTTACAGTTTGGATAAACTGAGGCGTAAGGTAAAGCTGATTGCTTATCAGACATTAAAAATAAGCTACAGAAGTCGGCGGCTAATTCGAGTTGTGCATCATTTCGCATTATTAGCGCTTGGACTTTTGTTTTAACTGCTTGAATTGGCAAAGTTAGAACGGGTTCCTGCTCGACAGTCGTAAACCAATCCATCATCTCGCTAGATTGAAGTTGCACTAATGTTGCACTATCTAGTTCACGTGAGAACAATTGTGCTAGCCATGCATAAATACACGCTATTTGTTCTGGTGCAAAAGTGCTTTGTTTTGTCATTTATTCACCTGTGATGCAGGAACATATTCACACTGAGCAACCATTTCAATTGGCCCATCGAATGCATTCACGTTATCCACTTGTCCTGTATATTTTTCTATCTCTACTAAGGTTGTATGTGCACTGGTGGCTTGCGCTAATTGAGAGGTTCCAATATCAAGCGTCAATACGTTTGGGTTTCCGTATTTGCACAGCGCATTGATTTCTCCGCCCTTAGTCGGGTCATACCAAGCTCCCTCATGGATACGGGCAACGCCTTTTGTGTATAGGTCTGAAACCACGGCTCCCGCTAACACTTGCCCTCGGTCGTTGAAAACGTGAACGATATCACCATTTTGTATACCCCTAGCTTTCGCATCTTGAGGACTAATAAAGACCGGTTCTTTGCCACTAACGGAATAATATTGACGTAATACAGGGGACTCGCACAGTTGTGAGTGTAAGCGAAAATCGGGATGTGCAGATTGCAAATGTAATGGCCATTTTTTTGAACCTGGACCACCATGAGAGCGTTCTGCTTTTTCGAACCACATTGGGTGGCCTTGGCAATCATCATATTGCATGTCGGCAATAGTTTTTGAGTAAATTTCAATTAAACCACTCGGTGTTCCTAATGGTTCTAAGTCGGGATCTTCTCTAAATGCTTGATGACGAACAAACATTTGTGGATGCTCAAATTCTACATAACCGTCTTTTTCCCAGAAGACATCGAAGGAGGGTAGATGAATACCACGGCCTTTCCCCTGCTGGCTGCCTTCTTGCCAAATACGTTTTAGCCAGCCCATTTCGTCCAAACCTTCAGTAAAGGCTTCTTCACGACCAAAACGGCGGCATAGGTCGCGTAAAATATCGAAGTCATTGCGTGACTCAAATTGCGGTTCAACGAGTTGTTTCATTGCAATAATGCCACGATTTGAATGGTTACCGTATTGGTCAAGGTCATTACGTTCAAATTGCGTGGTTGCCGGTAATACGATATCGGCAAAGCGGCAAGTGGATGTCCATTGATTATCGATAGAAACAACCGTTTCAAGCTTGCGCCAACCTTCAATAATACGGTTAATTTGTTGGTGGCGGTGGAATGGATTGGTTCCGGCAAATACGCACATTTTTAGTGGCGGTAATTTAACCGCTTTACCGTTCCAGTTGATTGTTTTTCCGGGCTCTAAAATCGCATCAATAAAACGAGCAATAGGAATGGTGCTGCTGTAGCCTTTGTAGTCATTGTTATCATGAATGGGGGGCACTTTAGTTGAGCCAGAAAAACCACTTAAAATAATTCCCTGACGGCTAGGGGTTCCTGCTCCATTGTAGTGCCAACCGAAGCCAAATCCTCCACCCGGTAAGCCAATTTGACCTAACATCGCAGCTAAAACAACAATCATCCATGACCATTGTTCACCATGTTGCATGCGTTGAACGCACCAACCTGCAATGATTTGGGTTCTATCTGCTGCCATTTGGCGAGCTAAAGCTTGGATTGTATCGGCATCAATACCACAAATTTCAGCTGCCCATTGTGCATCTTTGGGTTGCCCATCCGTTTTTCCCATTAAGTAGGGAACAAATTGCTCGAAACCGACACAATATTCTTTTAAGAAGGTTTTATCATGTAAGTCTTCAATGTAAAGCGTGTGGGCGATGGCTAATTGTAGTGGTACATCCGCTTGCGGGTTAATCGCAATATGTTGAACATTGGCACGCCCAAGGTAATCATGCGTTGAGGTGATTATAGGGTCAATACTGATGACTTTTATCTCACCGTTAGCGGCTTTTTCTTTCAATTGTTCATAATATTCATAAACGTCATGATCAGGGCACCACCAGTTAGCTTGTTGATTTTTAATCAGGTCAGAGCCCCACAACACAATGGTTTTACTATTTTTGAGGACTAACGGCCAAGAGGTTTGTTGTTCATAAACCTCCATCGACCCAACAACTCGAGGTAAAATTACTTGTGCAGCCCCTGTTGAGTAATCTCCGCCAGTACTGACACTATTGCCATGCAGCGCAATGGCGCGAGCTAACATACCTGAAGCGTTGTGAAGCATCCCTGTCGATTGCCAACCATTTGCAGTGAGTAATCCACTTGGTCCATAGGTTGTTTGAACACGTTCTAATTCTTGATAGAACAAATCAAGGGCTTCATCCCAAGAAACACGTACGAAGCGGTTATCACCTCGTTGTGAGGTATCACTTAAATGGCGTTTACGTAGCCAATCAACACGTACCATTGGATAACGAATACGGGCAGTACCATGAACATGGTCAGGTAACCCTGCAATCATTTTGGATGGAAATTTATCGTGTTCAAAGGGCTTGGCTTCGATAAAGCGACCATCAACCACAGTAGCGCGGATTGCACCCCAGTGCGACCCAGTCAGAATGCCTTCTTGTACCACCGCAGTTTGTTCACCAGCCGTTGCAGCGCTAGCCTTACGTGGTGTTAAGAGGGAAGGGCCTAACATACCCGCAACAGTGAGCCCGCCAAGCTGGAACAAAAAGCGTCGACGAGAAGCTTGAAAAGTTGGATTATTTTTCATTCTGTACTCCGTTATCACCGTGTGAAGATCCTGCGGTATCAGATGCATTCATTTGTAAGTATTTCAGTAAGGTACGCTCTTCTCGCTTATCTAAACTGGTAAAGCCAATCATACCGTTTAATGTGCCTATCCAACCGTTAGCATCAAAGTGGGCAATATCTGGCGCGCCATGGCATTGATTACAAGAGCCGTTATATAAAGAGTCTGCATAAGCCCATATCGGTTTGATATCATTGACCATATCGCCTTGCTGCATCCAGGCGGTCGCTTGCAATTTGCTCCATGAGGTATCTGTTGCAGCGACGACGGTACTCTCTAAATTTTTCACATTTTCTTGAACATCACCGCGTATAGAAGCAACGAAAATTCGTTTACCAGGGAATTCGGATAGGACTCGTTGGCGGCCATCAGTTTCTGTCCACCCAGTGATTTCAACTTGTAGCCAATCGCCATCACGTTTTAGGACTTTCACCTCTGAGGCAGGAAGTAACGAGCCAGCAGGGTCTTTATCCCCTTTATTTGCATAAATAGGTTTAATATCAAGTGAATACAGAATGTCGGAATCACTATTTGCCTTCGCGCGCAGCTCATCGAATTGTTTACGAAAACCGCTGCTCATATCAGGTAATTGGTGGGCAATTCCTTTGTGGCAGTCAATGCAGGATTGATTCTCTTTCGCAGCGATTTGCATCTGGCGAGCCGCTTCTGGATTTTGCTTGGCGTGATCCATCGAGTCGTAATCATGACAAGAGCGGCAAGTGGCCGAATTGTTCTCTTTCATGCGAGCCCATTCACGTTCTGCAAGTTCGGCGCGTTTGGCTTCAAATTTTTCAGGGGTATCTATCGAATGAGCAATAAATGTTTGATAAATATCATTGCTTGCTTCGAGTTTCCGTTTAATCATGCCTGGAAGGTCGGAGGGAATATGGCAGTCATGGCATTCTGCACGTACCCCAGAGGCATTTTGGAAATGCACGGATTGCTTATATTCTTCGTAAACGGGTTCCATGCTATGGCAACTGACACAAAACTCGGTGGTGCTAGTCACTTTCATCCCAACATGGGGTACAACGATTAACGCAACACCCACTGCAATCCCGACAACGATTAACGTAAGCATTGACCAACGAGCACTTGGTTTTCGCAACGCTCTCCAGAGTTTCCGCATAATAGCCCCTGTAATTATATGGTTTAATACAGGCGATCTTATTGAGTTAATATGAATAGCGGTACTAGTCAGGATGAACAGCTTACGGCAAGATATGGGTAAATATGAACAGATATGAACAGAAGAGAGTATATCAATGACATCACATCATATTGTGGTTGTTGAAGACGAACCCGTTACTCAGGCGCGTTTACAGGCTTACTTTGAGCAAGAAGGATATCGTGTTTCTGTTACGGGGAATGGTGCAGGTTTACGCGAAATTATGGATCAGCAAGTAGTTGACTTGATTCTGTTGGATATTAATTTACCGGATGAAAATGGGTTAATGTTAACAAGGGCGCTACGTGAGCGTTTTACAGTAGGAATTATTTTAGTCACAGGCCGTTGTGACCAAATTGACCGTATTGTGGGTTTAGAAATGGGAGCAGATGATTACGTTACTAAACCTTTGGAACTCAGGGAGCTCGTTGTTCGTGTCAAAAATTTACTTTGGCGAATTGATCTTGCTAAACCATCACAAACCCAGGTTGTTTCTCAAGATAATTGCTATCAGTTCGCTGGCTATTGCCTAAATGTTTCGATGCATACGCTCGAATTTAAGCATCAAGCAATCAAACTCACTCGTGCTGAATATGAAATGCTAGTGGCTTTTGTGACAAACCCACGGGAGATTCTAACCCGAGAACGTCTTTTACGTATGTTATCAGCCCGTCGAGTTGATCACCCTGATTTACGCACGGTAGATGTACTTATTCGCCGTTTACGCCACAAGATTAATGCTGATTTATTAGTGACTCAGCATGGTGAAGGTTATTTTTTAGCCGCCGATGTATACTGATATACGGGCCTAAATCCTCCTGGAGATAATGAATTACGTAAGTGTTCACTATCTGCATTTTGTTGAGTAAGCACTAAAATTGGCGGGCTTATATTGTTTGGAACTGGCTGCTTTTGTAATACTTTGATGGCTTGTTCAATGACTAGCTCACCTTGCCAAACCATTTGGTCGCTAGCTGCCATAATTATTCGGCCTCTTTTTAAGCCGCGATAGACTTGATGTGATAAGTAAAAAGAAACAATATTCAATGGTTTTGTTAAGTTACGGCCTTCACCCATTGCGGCTTCAGCGGCGATAGCTGTGCCAACGACGACATCAATATCTGGGCTACGCTCTAGCATTTCATGTAATAAATTGCGTTGAACTTCAATGTCGTTATCCCCTTGTGCAACATCCACAATTTGTACATGGCTACCCGCAATAGCCTCTCTGAATCCTTGTTCCATTTCAAGGCTACCGCCAGCATTTAATGGCCCAGGCATAAGTAACACTTTCAATGGCTTACCTTGGCTCCATTGCACTAAATAGCGTCCCGGCTGATAGCCCATTTGAAACCAAGGTACACCCACGCGGGTTTTAACTGTTTTATCGTGTGTCGCGTTGATGACTTCAATGACAGGCGTATTTCCTACCAGTTGGCTCAGGTTTGGAAAGGCTGTAGTGCTACTGCCCAGTAAAATGGCATCTGCTCCCCACTGTTGGCATTGCGTAATTTGCTTTTGCTGAGTGGCTAGCTGGTTATATCCGCCAGCTTCTAATACATTTAGGTCAATACTATAGCTTTTGGCTGCTTTTTGCATACCATAATTAATTGATAACCAATAAGAATCTTTTAAGCTAGGATAAAGCGCACACAATTTCCATGTTTTTGTAGCGGTAATGGGATTATGTGGTTGGGAGGTAAAGTGTAGTGTATCACGCCACTGAATGAGAGAACTATTCTGCGCCATTGCTAGGCTCAGTAATGAGTAAAATGTGAACAGTAGTAAAATCAATACACGCATGATAGCCTCACAAACCAGAAACCTTTATCCTAAATGCTTTCTTGCAGTTAACTCAACCATTTTAATTTTTAGGCTAACTAAACCGTGAATTTATCACTAACTAGACGATTGTGGATGGGCTTTGCGCTGATGGCAGTATTGACCTTTATCAGCACCCTTGTGGGGTGGTACAACTTACGTTTTGTTAGCCAAGTTGAACAGGCCAATACCGAGGCTTTGATTCCAACCATGAATATGGCAAGGCAATTGAGTGAAGCAAGTGCTTGGGAGCTATTTTCTGCGCAGAATCTCACCAATGCAGATAGCGAAAGTATTTGGTTAGCGCAAGGACGGATGTTAACGGCACAAAGCCTTAAAATCACTAATTTGCTGAAAACATTACGGGAACAAGGCTTCAACACACAAGATATAGAACAACAAGAAAAAGAAATCGCTCAATCATTAAGCCAACAAGGTGAATTAGTTGGCCAGCGGTTAAAACTGCGCACTGAGCAACAACAGTTAAGGCAACATATCATCGCTGCGGCGGGTGATATCGCCCAAAAAGCGCATGGCCAAGCCAATAATGCAGCGACCTCCGCTGGTGCAACGCAGGTGAGTATTTATGACCTAATCGAGCGAAAACAAGGGGAACAAGCACAGCAAGCCCTTGATCAACTTATTGATATTGATCTTGAATATGCTAGCCAAATGAATGAGCTGCGATTAAGCGCTATGCGCGTACAGCAAATGGTACTTAATTTAGGTTCAAACCAACCCAATCGTAATATGGCAGAATTAGAAAATCAGCTGAATTCTGCAGTCAAAATCTTACAACGTCGGCAAAAATATATTGAAGACCCTGCCGTGAGAAGCCAGGTAGAAAATGCCTTAAATAGCGTTAAGCGTTATACCGAGTTAATTACGTTGTATCGCCAAGATAACGACATCACAACTCGTTTACAGATTTTATCGCAAAATAATATTGACCAATTTGCACGTTTTAGTAGTGAAGTAGCTCAATTAGTTGACATCATTGAACTTCGTAACCAAACCGCATTGGGGCAACTTAAACAAGCCAGTGAACGGGGGCAAAATTGGTTGTTAGCATTAAGTATTGTTTCATTACTCTCATTGATTTTGATCCTTTGGCGAGTGGTTTACCGCTTAGTGACAAAGCCGTTGGCACAGCAAACCCAAGCGCTTCAGCGCTTGCTTGAGGGCGATATTGACTCTGCATTTCCTGAAACCGCAGGCGTGAAAGAGCTTGATACGATTGGCCGTTTAATGGATGCATTTCGTGCGAGTGTCCATGCTTTAAATAATCAGCGTGAACAACTAGCGGACCAAGTCAAAGTGAGAACGGCAGAACTGCGGGTGATGGTTGTTGAGCACCGCAAAGCTCGCGCTGAAGCAGAAAAAGCCAATCAGGCAAAATCGGCATTTTTGGCGGCAATGAGCCATGAAATTCGCACGCCACTTTATGGAATTTTGGGGACAGCGCAATTGCTATTAGAAAATAAAGCGCTTAATCAATATCATGATGATTTATATGCAATTACGGATTCAGGTGAATCCTTATTGGCTATTTTAAATGACATTTTGGATTACTCTGCTATTGAAGCTGGGGGACAAAATGTTTCTATCAATGAGGAACCTTTCGAGCCCAAGCCATTATTGGAAAGTACCTTGTATTTAATGAATGCCAGTAATAAAAATCATGCCATTCAGTTAGTTGCTGATATTGCAGATGATTTACCTACTGCCTTACAAGGGGACCCGCTCCGGATCCGGCAAATTATCACGAATTTACTCAGTAATGCACTACGTTTCACTCAGCAGGGGCGGATTACTTTGCGTAGTTGCCGTTATGGCAAATATTGGTTTATTGAAGTGGAAGACACCGGGTGTGGCATTGATAACTCGCGATTTACTGATATTTTTAAGCCATTTGTGCAAGTCGATAGCCAGCGGGGTGGAACAGGGCTTGGGCTGACAATTAGTGCAAGTTTAGCACAAGCGATGGGCGGTGAATTGACGGTTAGTAGCCAGTTAGGGAGTGGAAGCTGTTTTCGTTTAACATTACCGTTATCTATCGCCTCGCATCCAGTTAGTAAATCGGCGGATCTACCATCAGACATGCGAGGCGTACATTTATTACTCATAGAAGACAACCCATTGACTCAGAAAATAAGTGGAGAAATGTTAACTCGAAGTGGGGCACAGGTAACCACTGTTGGTTCTGCGGCAGAAGCATTAGCTGCTTTACAAACTGGGCAACAATTTACGGCAGCGTTGGTGGATTTTGGTTTACCTGATATCGATGGGATCACCTTGGCTAAACAAATAGCGAAAGCCTACCCCGCATTGGTTTTGATTGGTTTTAGTGCTCATGTGATTGATGAAACATTGCACCAACGGACGAGTCAAGTTTTTCGCGGTATCATTCAAAAACCAGTACCAAGAGATAGGTTAAACCAGTTGATCGTTAAATATATTTCAGGCGGTGAGTATACGTTGTCCGATTCTAGTGTTCAGGAAAAATTTGTAGATTTGCAACAGCTTATTAGTGATGCTGAATTAATGGGGCTCTCAAAAATTCGTGAATGGGTGAGTATTTTTAAACAGCATTCCCTGCCGCTAATCGACCAAATTGATATTGCACGAGCAGAAAATAACACAGAACAAATAAAACGCCTTGCTCACCAGTTAAAAAGCAGTTGTGCTAGTTTAGGAATGCAAAGTGCAGTACAAAGCTGTGCATTATTAGAGCAGCAGCCAATGGCGGATACTCAACTGAAAAATGATATACAGCAAGGCTTACAGGCTATTGAGCAATGGTTGAATAGAGCGCATTGATTCTTCAAATAACCAGTAAGGTTCATTTAGCTGCTTTTTATCTGTTGAAGACCATGTTCAGGGCTAAGATTTAGCGCGCAACACGCAGGCCACCGCTCACACCTTGTGGGCTCCACAGTATTTGCCATAATTGGATATCTCGTGCTCTAAATGCACCAGCGCAAGCATTTAAATAATAAGAAAACATGCGTTTGAAACGAGGCGTATAATTATGTTCGAGCTCAGGCCAAGCGGCTTGAAAACGGGAATACCATGCCATGAGAGTATGGTCATAATCAGCACCAAAATTATGCCAATCCTCCATGACCAGTTTACCTTCGCTGGCTTCGCCAATATTTTGCACAGAAGGTAGGCAGCCGTTTGGAAAAATATATTTATTAGTCCATGGGTCAACATTCACTTTATTTTGATTAGAACCAATGGTGTGAAGTAAAAACAAACCGTTAGCTTTTAGGTTGCGTTGAATAACATCAAAGTAAGTCGCATAATTTTTAGGGCCGACATGCTCAAACATACCTACAGAGACAATACGGTCAAATTGGTCGTTAAGATTCCGATAATCTTCTAATTTAATATCAACATCTAAGCCTGCACAGCGAGCTTGAGCATATTTTTGTTGCTCAGCGGAAATAGTGACACCCGTAACAGAAACCCCAAAGTTTTTTGCTGCATAGGCAGCGAGTCCCCCCCAGCCACAGCCGATATCAAGTAATCGCATACCGGGTTTTAATTGCAGTTTTTCGCAGATTAAATTTAATTTTTGTTCTTGCGCGAGAGGAAGGTTTTCAGGAACCGTTTCTAAACCTTTCCAGTAGCCACAAGAATATTGCATATAAGGGTCGAGCATCAGGGAAAACAAGTCATTTCCGAGGTCGTAATGTTCTTTTCCAACAATACGAGCACGTTTTAGGGTTTGTAAATTGCGAACACGTGCGACAGCAATTTTCAATGTATCACTGAAATTATGAGGTATTTTTTTATCGAGTTTATGGCGTAAGACATATTGGAAAAATATATCTAAACGCTCGCAATCCCACCAACCATCCATATAGCTTTCACCTAATCCTATTGAGCCGTGTTGTAGCACTCGTTTAAAGAAATGGTGGTTGTGTACCTGGATATCGAAAGGGCGGGAGCCATTAATTTTAATGCCAGCTTCACTCAATAATTCAGTAGCAATGCGTTGCCAAGAGTCGATAGTGGTTTTTTGGTTAACGACTTGTTCAGTACTCATCTGATCTCCAATTTTTATCAAAGTGGGATTCAGAGAACTTTATTTGTGACGTATTCGTGGTACAGCAAAACAGGAATATTGACCACCGCTGCACGACAGTCAGTGTATTAGCGTTATTGTTGCTATAAATAAAGCTCAAATCCAGTTTCAGATAACTCTATAAAAAATATAAAACGTTCACATTGAATTTCAATAGAAATTGCACTTAATACTTAGAAATGGCACTTATAACCAAAAAAAGAGTTCTTATAAGACAATTATTTGCTCATCAAAGCTTTTCAAGCTCTTCAATGAGTATTGGAATAAGTCTAGTATATAGAAATGACATTTGTGTGAAAAAAAACGTTATTTGTTGCTTTTTATCTGATTAAGATTGGTTTTTTGGGCTGATTTTATTGAAATTAATGATGAGGCGTAGAGCAAATGGCTCACCTATGATTATAGAGAGCCATTTAGGAATAAAAATTCAATGATTAGATTTTTGGAGAATATCCATAATGGATTGCTTCTGTTTGTTCTAAATGAATTTGGGTTACTGCGGGTTGGGTATTAGCGATAACTTGGCCATCGCGAACAGAATAACGAACAGGGACTTGACGACGCACGGCATCAAAGCCATTTTCTGCAGGTAAAATTAATAAACTAGCTCGGTTTCCTTCACTCACACCATAATCTTGCAAGTTCAATGTACGTGCGCTGTATTCACTAATCAGTTTCAGCCCATCATTGATTTGCTGGTAACCCATTAATTGGCAGACATGTAACCCCATATGCAGTACTTGCAACATATTGGCTGTACCTAATGGGTACCATGGGTCAAATACATCGTCGTGACCAAAGCACACATTAATATCCGCGGCTAGCATCTCTTTCACTCGCGTAATTCCACGGCGTTTTGGATAAGTATCAAAGCGGCCTTGTAAGTGAATATTTACTAGTGGGTTAGCGACAAAGTTAATTCCAGACATTTTTAGTAGGCGAAATAAACGGGAAGTATAAGCGCCATTGTATGAATGCATTGCGGTGGTATGGCTTGCGGTGACGCGAGATCCCATCCCTTGTGCATGTGCTAACGCTGCGACTGTTTCAACAAAACGGGATTGCTCATCATCGATTTCATCACAGTGGACATCAATCAAGCGGTCATATTTTTGTGCTAAAGCAAATGTTTTATGGAGTGATTCCACGCCATACTCACGAGTAAATTCAAAATGTGGAATGGCACCAACGACGTCGGCTCCTAGGCGTAACGCTTCTTCTAACAGGGCTTCGCCATTTGGATAAGACAAAATACCTTCTTGTGGAAAAGCCACAATTTGCACATCAACCCAAGGTGCGATTTCTTGTTTTACCTCTAACATCGCTTTCAGTGCGGTTAATGTCGGATCTGACACATCCACATGAGTACGAACATGTTGAATACCATTGGCAATTTGCCACTTAAGGGTTTGCCACGCTCGATTTTTAACATCATCGTGGGTGAGCATCGCTTTACGCTCTGCCCAACGTTCGATGCCTTCAAAGAGTGTTCCTGACTGGTTCCAACTTGGTTGCCCCGCGGTTTGAGTGGTATCCAAGTGAATGTGTGGCTCAACGAAGGGAGCCGTAACTAATCCACCTTCACCGTCTAAGCTGTCTGGTAATACTTCACCTTGAGGTTGTGGAAGAATGGCTTGAATTTTTTGATTGTCAATATCAATACGCCACAGGCCATCACGCTCAGGTAAACGGACATTATGGATATGTTTGATAGTTTGGTTAAGCACGGGTCATCTCCGAATCAGTAGTATGGCGGCGATTTAATAATGGGTTAAGGATAGCGTAACATAATGCACCGCCCAACACGGCATTGACAGGAACAATACCTGGTAACCAGTTACCTGCGATAACCCCAGCGGCAACGGCGATTAATGCACTGATGTTGACATCACGCATTTTACTGCGATCAAAGGTTTCGTAGCGGTGGCGGTACATGAGGTAGTCGGCGATGATAATTCCGCCAATAGGGGGAATAGCCGCAGATAAGAAAGTTAGCCAGCCAACAAAATTATTATATAACCACAGCGCACATAGCGTTCCAACCAGTCCATTGACAATGGATAAGGTTTTGCTGGATAAGCCGGTGATATTGGCAAACCCTAAACCTGACGCATATAGGGCGTTATCGTTAGTTGTCCAAATATTTAAACCCAAAACGATAATTGCGGGTAATAGTAAACCTTGGGCAATCATCACATCGGAGATATCTGCCATACCTAATGATGCCGCACCAGCAGCTCCAAAGATAAACATCAATGAATTACCAAGGAAAAAAGCAATAATGGCGACAAGCACCGCAATCTTAGGTTTTCGTCCGAAACGCACAAAATCAGCTGTTAATGTTCCAGCACTCACAAAAGACCCCACTACCATGGCTAAGGCAAGGTTAAAATCGATAGGTTTTGCGGGGACGACTGCCTGCAATGCACTCATTCCACCCATGTCAGTGATAGCAAGGTAGACGGAATAACTGCCGAGTATCGCAATGGCAGGAACTGCAACGATTGACAGTATAGTTAGAGCAGAAATACCGAAAAAAACCGTAACGGTCATTAAGACCCCTGAAATACCAATCAACCAGTTGATATCCCAACCCGTGGCTTTACCAACAGGAATGGCAAACATCGCAACACCGACACCAAACCAGCCGACTTGTGTGCCACCTAATAGGAAAGAGGGGAGCCATGAGCCTTTAATACCAAAGGAATAACGAGCAAGAAGGTGGGTAGTTAAGCCTGTTTTAGAACCAATAAAACCAAGAAATGCGGTGTAGATACCAAGAAGAAGATTACCGATAAGAACTGCGAGGAAGAAATCATGAAAATCAAGACCGGTACCGAGAGCGCCTCCGGTCCACATACTGGCGGAAAAGAACGTTAAACCTAGCATCACAAAGGTTAATGCTAGTCCGCCTTTCCGCGCGGATATGGGCACGGGGCCATGGCTATAATTTTTATCGTCAGGCACGATTGTCTCCAGTTATTTTTATCAGGCCAAAAAAATCCGACGCATTTTATAGCCATCAAAATAAAAAGCAAACGTTTTCGTTGATGGTTTAAAAGAATTAATGTGTCCAGAAATAATTTAATTTATGGAATTAAAAATAGGAAAAATAAATAATTGAGGGTTTAAATTACCTTATTTTTCAGTAATTCAATGCATTCTTGTGCACCACGTTTAAGCGCATGACCTTGCAAACATACCACATGAATAGGCAGTTTGAAGCCATTTGGAGTATTTTTAAACTCAAGGGGTTTTAGTGAACCATCGTGTAATTTATCTTTAATCAGTGATAAAGGAAAATTTCCCCATCCCATACCACTTTCGACTAAACCGAGAGCTAAAGAAAAACTGTCTGTTTTCCAATAATTACTAGAAACTAGAATGCGTATATCACTCAATTCACGTTGACGACTTGCAATAATTATTTGGCGGCTTTCAACAAGGTCTTCGATATAGAGTGACGTTTTATTTTGCAAAGAGGGATGTTTAGCCGAAATGGTGGCAATAATTGATTCTTCGCCAATGTAATGAAATTGCTCTTGGGAATTAACATTTAAACCGCCAAAGACAATCGCGAGATGAATTTGTTGTTCATGTAGTAACGGTAAAAGATCATCTTGAGGTGCGGTAATCAGCTCAATATGCAGTAAAGGGTAACGCTGGCTTAAAATATGTAGAGCGTCAAAGAGTAAATTGGCATTAATACCTGCCGCAATACCAATAGTCAGCGTGCTTTCAACGCCTTGAGTCAATTCTAAAGAAAACGTATTGAGCTGCGATAAGTTAGCGACAATATGTCGTGCATAGGGGGCTAATGACAGTGCTTTTTCAGTGGGTTTAGGCTCCCGAGAGTGTCTATCAAATAGTTCAAATCCAAGTTCAGCTTCTAGATTAGCGACTGCCATACTGACCGCAGATGGCACGCGTTTTAATGCCCTAGCCGCTGCAGAAAATGAGCCTTTATCTAACACGGTGAGAAAAATCGTTAGGTTATCGCTATTAAATGGCATGATTGACCTTTCAATAAAATTGATAGAAGCTGACTTTTATTATCATTGAATAATATTTATTTTACCACCTTGTTGATAATGATATTTTTGGAGGTGGGAAAATGCAGGGGATTAAACGTAAAATTGTTTTTGTAACGGCTTATGAGGTTATTGGCTGGTTAATTTCAGCGTTGGCATTGGCTTTTCTTTCCGGTAATTCAGCGGAAACAACAGGCCCATTAGCTTTAGTCATAACGACTATTGCAGTGAGCTGGAACTTTATTTTCAATACTGCATTTGAATATTGGGAATCAAAACAAAAATCACGCATTAGAACCTTTAGGCGCCGGTTTGTACACGCTATATTATTTCAATTAACGTTAGTGATTTTTTTAATTCCTTTAATTGCATGGTGGTTATCAATTAGTCTTTTACAGGCGTTAATACTCGACTTCGCCTTAATTATTTTTATCCCAATTTATACTTTCTTTTTTAATTGGGCCTTTGATAAGATTTTTGGATTGCCTAAATCTGCCTTACCGCAAGAGAATAACGCCACATCATAAAAAAGTAAGAAAATTATCGTGTTTCCTTGCGTACTAACATTGTGCAGAAGGAAACACGAATCACACCGATTATTTTAATAACCTAGCCTTAACGGATTTCCCTTTAATTTTCCCCTGCTGTAAATGCTTGCGAGCATGTTCGGCAACCTCACGTTTGAGTGCCACATAGGCATGGGTAGGGTGGATCACAATCTTGCCAATATCGTCGCCATTGAGGCCAACTTCTCCGGTCAAGGCACCTAAAATGTCGCCGGGGCGTATTTTGGCTTTTTTACCGCCATCAAGGCATAAGGTCACCATCGTCGCTTCTAATGGAGTGACTCGTAAACCTGTTGGTTCGGCTTGCCAATTAAGCTTCATGTTTAACATTTCTTCTAGAGCATTGGCCCGCTGGGCTTCTTCTGGTGCACATAAACTAATTGCTAAACCGCTTTCACCGGCGCGTGCAGTTCGGCCGATGCGGTGAACATGCACTTCAGGATCCCATGATAATTCATAGTTAATCACCATTTCGAGGGCTTTAATATCTAACCCGCGGGATGCGACATCCGTAGCCACTAATACACGGCTACTTCCATTAGCAAAACGCACAAGAGTTTGGTCACGCTCACGCTGTTCCATATCACCATGAAGCACTAGGACACTTTGTTTGCTTGCAGTTAAGGCATCATAAACAGCTTGGCAATCTTTTTTAGTATTACAGAAAACGACGCAAGAAGCGGGCTGTTCACGGCTCAAGAGCTTTTGTAATAATGTAATTTTTTCGTGACGCGCAACTTCATAAAATTGCTGCTCAACCGCGGGAAGTTCATCAACACTATTGATTTCAATGGTTTGTGGATTATTTTGAATTTGCTGGCTAATTCGTGCAATTTCATCTGGCCAAGTAGCTGAAAATAATAATGTTTGCCTATTAATTGGTGCGTAGTCAATGATGGTTTCAATATCTGGCATAAAGCCCATATCGAGCATTCGGTCTGCTTCGTCTAAAACCAATGTTTGCAAGGCATCAAGTTGTACTGTTTCACGATTTAGATGATCAAGTAAGCGCCCCGGTGTAGCAACAATGATATGTGCTGCATGAGCAAGGGAGTCGCGTTGTACGCTAAAAGGTACACCACCGCAGAGTGTTAAAATTTTGATATTAGGGATAGCGCGAGCTAAACGGCGCAATTCATTGGCGACTTGATCTGCAAGTTCGCGAGTTGGGCATAAAACTAATGACTGAGTTTTAAATAACTTGGCATCAATATGTTGTAATAAGCCCAGACCAAAAGCAGCAGTTTTGCCGCTGCCAGTTTTAGCTTGTGCTCGAACGTCTTTACCAGCAAGGATCGGAGGAAGAGCGGCAGCTTGGATCTGCGTCATGTTTAGGTAGCCTAACTCTTGCAAGTTAGCGAGTTGTTCCGCAGAAAGCGCATTTAGGTCAGCAAATGAAGTCACAATACAATCTCAAATAGAATAAAAGGCATAATGGCGCTAATAATACTATTCCTACCTTACTCTGTCTGTTTTTAATTCGTTATTAATGTAGAACCTGGCTATCACTGATATAGTTCAAAATCAAATCAACAGGAAGTGATGAAATGGAAAATTTACAACAGCGGTTGATAACACAAGACGAGAAAAACACCTTTTTACTCTATTTTGTATCAACAACCCTTAGCACCACTAAAAAGCGGTGCTAAGAAGAGTGGATTATTCAATATTGATATTTTAGATAGGACCTAAATTTGTCATTACTGCATATATGAGAGCGACAATAGAAATGGCTATCCATGTGAAGACTAATGGCCAAATAAATCTCACCCATTGTGTATAAGGAATTTTTGCCGTTGCAAGTACAGCCATTAAAATTCCAGATGTTGGGTTAATACAGTTAACAACACCTTCTCCAAGTAATACAGTTTGCACCGTCGTTTGGCGAGTAATTTCTAATAAATCTCCCATTGGCGTGAAAATAGGTACAAGCACTGCCGCTTCACCAGAACCAGATGAAATAAAGAAGTGCATAATTGCTGCGGTTGCGAACATGGAAAGGGCAGATAAAGTCTTCGGTAAACCGTCCATCATTGAAATAATGGCATTAACGATGGTATCCAGAATCATGCCATCAGATAATACGATAGCAATAGCACGAGCCATACCAACGATAAACGCGCCGCCTACCATTCCTGCACAACCTTTTAAGAAACCAGTGGCAATGGTATTAGGCGACATACGGTTTAAAATACCCACGCCAACGCCTAAAATGATAAACATTGCCATCATCTCTTTTTCTCCCCAGCTCCACTCAACGGCACCGAAAATAAATCCGATTAAGCAGAATGCGCTATAGGAAAGGGTAATGACGTGTAAAGCTGAAATTTTAGAGGTTTGGTGTTCGTCAGTATTAATCTCAATATCAGGCCGAACCATACCCTTGTTACGGCATTTTTTGGTATAAATCGTTAAAAATAAAATACCCGCGATAACAAATGCAATATAAATTGCCATTCTAAAACCGAGACCGGATAACAACGGGACGTCGGCTAAACCTTGAGATAGGCCAACTGTCATTGGTGCCATGATTGAGGCGTTAAAGCCCGAATAAGCCGCGACATAGACTAAAGCGGCACCAAATTTATCGTCCATTCCCACGGATTTAGCAACTAAAAGACCGATAGGAACAAATGCAATAATTGAGTTAACGACAATTCCTGTTGTTCCTAAAATAGAAAAAACGACAAAGAATATACTGATTAGTAAAAAGTCATTAAGCCTTTTACTGCGCGAGATATTATTGAGTACTTTTTTGATAGCCCCAGTTTCTTCAAGAAGATGTAAAGCACCTCCAGTGAAAATAATCAAAAAGATAATAGGAGCTGCTTTGATTAGACCATCGGCAATTGAGGTGAAAATTTGTCCTGGCAAAATGCCATGTTGTTCAGGTAAGCGCTCATAACTACCGGGAATGGTATAAGAACTAGATACTTTTGTTTCTATACCATCTTTTACCATGGTGATGACTTTTGTTTCTGATGCATATTGCCCCGCGGGAACGATCCACGTCGCAATGCCTGCCAATACTAAGATAAAAAACAAAAGCACATAAGGATTTAAGCCTTCAGAACGTTTTTTAGGTGGTGTTGTTGTGTTTGTTGACATCGTTGTCATAGAGTTTCCTATTGGATTATTTTTTATTGTGTAATGCGTTGTAATACATTGAAAAATAGTTGAGCACGCTCTGTGAGCGACGGTATTTCTAAATATTCTTTATCACTGTGCTGGTAACCACCAATCGGGCCTAACCCATCTACAGTGGCAGTTCCGACACCCGCAGTAAAAGAGGCATCAGAGCCACCACCAGTAGAAACATCGAGTAAATCAATATTTAGTTGTGCAGCTTCTTCTTTAATGATGTTGATAAGAACGGTGCTTTCATCCGTTTTAGCCATAGGTGGGCGATTAATTCCGCCGGTTAAGGTGAGTTTGATACCGTCTAATATTGGTGTACTACACACTTCCCTGACTTTTTTATCGATTTCAATACCCTGTTCTTCAGACGAGATACGAACATCGATTTCTGCTCTGGCATTCGGTGCGACAGTATTAACGGAGGTTCCGCCAGAAATTAAACCAACGTTAACGGATAGGCCTTTATCATGAGCTGAGAGTGCGTGTAGGCTTTGAATTTTATATGATAGTTCCTGAATTGCACTAATACCTGCTTCAGGTGCGATACCTGAATGTGAGGCTTTCCCTTCAATATTTAACACATAAGTCCCAACACCACGGCGAGCACTCACTATCGCGCCATTGGCACGCGCAGGTTCCATCACAAGTGCGTAGCGTTTTCCTAAAGCACATTGTTCAATGACACCGCGAGATGAAATAGAACCAATTTCTTCGTCACAATTGAGGAGAATCTCAATATTTTTATAGCGAATGTCTTGATTATCATAAAGTTGTTTCATGACTTGATATACCATGACATGACTGCCTTTCATATCAATCACGCCAGGGCCATAAGCGCGGTCACCTTCAATGCTAAAAGGACGTTCAGTAACGGTACCTTTAGGAAAAACGGTATCTAAATGCAATAAAATTAATATATCAGCCTTTGTTGATGGGTGATAAATTCGATAATTATTACCGAGTGATTCATTTTCAATGATTTCGACTTCGAACCCCATTTCGCGATATTTTTCACACCAGACAGCAGCGTGGTTATCTACACCTTCTTTGTCATAAGAACCTGATTCAATATTGACTACTTGTTTAAGTAGCGCAAGCATACTGGCTTCATGCACTGAAAAGTTATTATTCATAATTGTTTCCTTATATTGTCTCTACTACAAAATTAAGTTGTTTTTATTGTGGTAAATTTAATTTTAGGTAATATAAAAACAGAGTTTATATTAAGTTAAATTTATATAATTCAGATTTTCGCTAAATAAAACGTGGCTTTTATTAAAGATAAGAACAAAAGATAAAATTCAAATTTACAAATAATAATTGTGTTTTTTTTTGATTCTCATTGTTTGTATTGTGGAAAACTAATGCCCCAAATTTTTATGCTCAAGCGAGTCATATCACAGTAAAGGATATAACCAATATCGATACTTGATGCTTGAATCATAGGCATTTTTTGACTGTATCATAATAAATAATTTGTATACAAGATGATTCTTCACTAAAAAATTAAACCCATATAGAGAGTAATTTTACGAAGATATGTAATATGGAATACATTACTGAATTTGTTCGAGCAAATTTGAATTTATAATGAATAGTTCTGCACTAGGCTAAATAGAGATTCTTTAAGAAAAAGTGATTAGAATAATTTATAAAATATATAGTGGTCATGCATTTTTCTAATAATTTAAATAGCGGTAGCATTTCATTTATCATAGTTTGTAATAGTTATTGTACTTTTTTTAAACAAAAAATTGGGGTGATTAAATTAAAAATAACTCAATCAAATTTAGTCTCTGTGCCTATCTTATAAATAGTCCTTGAGCATATTGTTGCTTGATAGCCATTCTTTTGCGTGTTGATTTGCATTAATCGAATTGTTATAGCTTTCAAGTGATATAGCTCATTATAAGAAATAAAGTAAAAGAGAATAACTTTCTCTTATATGCCTATTGTGCAGTATAAGAAGAGGAAAAATAGGTATGAGTACTAGGGTTCATGTTAAATCAACGACAGAATATCTACTAAATAATTACATTGCGTGATGATATATTTAACTTTAATAAAACATTTATTGTTTTGTTTTAGTGGGTTATGTATTTTTTATGGATTGGTCGGTTGTGGAAGATAAACAAAATAATAATATTGTGACGGCTCGCTCATTTATGGGAAACGCATCAACATTATGAATTAAAAGGAAATTAATTCTTTAATAGAAAATTTTTCTCTTAATTTGAATAAAGACACCAATTTTTAGAAAAAATTTTCTATTTCCCTATGGCATATTCTTTTTAGCAACAAATATAAAGATATCACTTTTATTTTACTATATTGGGTTTTAGATTATGACTAAGAATATTGCTACAATTTTAATTCATGGTGGAAAGCAGCAAGATACCGTTAATCATGCTATTTTCCCTGCTATTACAACAGCCAGTACTTTTGTTCAGCAAAGTTTAACAGAGCATGGTGAATATTGTTATTCACGTTGCAGCAACCCAACGCGTTATGCATATGAAACCTTATTAGCAGAAATTGAAGGTGGAAGTTATGCAACAGCAACCTCATCCGGTGTGGCGGCTTCAAGTTTAGTCTTAAATTTATTACCAAAAGACTCGCATATTATTGCGATGAAAGGTGTTTATGGTGGAACATTTCGGTTATTTGAACGAGTTTCAACCATTAATAGCGGTCATCAAATAGATTATGTAGATTTGAATAACCTTGATGAAGTTAAAACAAAAATAAAAGAGAATACGCGTTTAATTTGGATTGAAAGCCCAACTAATCCATTATTGGAGTTAGTTGATATCAATGCGATTTGTTCACTTGCAAAAAAACATAATATTTTGACTTGTGTTGATAATACATTTGCAACAGCTTGGAACCAAAAGCCGTTAGAATTAGGTGCTGATTTAGTGATGCTATCGGCAAGTAAATATATTGGCGGTCATTCCGATTTAATTGGTGGTGCTGTGATCACCCAAAGGGAAGACTTAGCCAGCCGCCTTGATTTTCTAAAAACGACTTTAGGAGCAATTGCTTCTCCTTTTGACGCCTACCTTGCTTTACGTGGATTAAAAACATTAGCGTTACGTATGGCGGCACAATGCAGCAATGCAGCGCAAGTTGCTAGCTATTTGTCTACGCACCCGAAAGTGGAACAGGTTTATTACCCAGGATTAGCTTCACATCCTCAATATGAATTATGTAAAAAGCAAATGCGTACAGGTGGAGCAGTTGTGACAATTAAATTGAAAGGGGATATTGAAGATACTAAAACGTTTTTATCTAAAGTTAATTACTTTGTATTAGCCGAATCATTGGGTGGTGTTGAAAGCATGGTAAACCATTCGGCAACGATGTCACATGGGTCGATGACAAAAGAAGAAAGGGAAAGTATCCATGTATATGACACCACATTACGTTTATCTGTAGGTATTGAAGATATCACTGACTTATTAAATGATTTAGAAAACGCACTATCTTAATTTATTAAAATCAAAATAAAATTAAAATATAATAAGAGAGCATCTAATGAATGATTATGGAATTTGGACCATCGTCACGCCAATGGTGACGATACTTTTAGCCATTTTTACACGACAAGTTATATTATCGTTATTGCTGGGGATTATAGTTGGTTTTACCGTTATATATGACCATAATATATTATTGGGTATAAACGGAACGCTCGATGGTATTATTAATACGTTTGCATCACCGGGAAATACAAAAACTATCCTATTTATGGTAATGATTGGCGGTATTATGCGGCTAGTCGTTGTTACTGGTGGTGTGCGATCATTAGTTAAATTATTAACAAATAAAACAAGGCTAATTAAAAATAAAAAAGCTGTTCAATTAATGGCGATGATTATTACGTCATTAATTTTTATTGAAAGTTCAATTAACCAATTAATTGCTGGAGCATCAACAAAAACATTAGCGAAGAAATACGGTGTTTCGCCAGAAAAAATGTCCTATATTGTACAAACTTCCTGCGTATCAGTTTGTTCATCAGCCATGATTAACGGCTGGGGAGCGGCAATGATGGGTGTTATTGGTGTACAAATATCTAAAGGTTTAATTACTGGAGAGCCATTTGAAATTTTAGCAGGCTCAATGGTATTTAATATCATGGCGTGGTTTTCTTTAGCTTCAGTATTATTTTATATTTTCTCCAATGTTTCTTGGGGACCAATGAAAAAAGCGGATTTACGCGCAGAGCAGCAAGCTTTAACTTTATTGTCTGCTGAAGAAACTGAGCAGGATGATGAAGATATTATTGAGCATCCTAATTGCCATACCTCTCTTAACTTTTTTATTCCAATTTTATCAACAGTATTAATGGTACCTATTGCGCTTTATATCACTGGTAATGGTGATTTTAGTAAAGGTAGTGGCTCAACATCGGTATATTGGGGAGTCATGTTTGGAACTTTAGTCTCTTTTGTGTGGTTCTTAGCGCGTCGTGTGCTTAATATTGAGACTTTCTTTAAAGAGTTATACATCGGCTATGCCAGCATGGTAAAAATTAGTTCAGTGATGATCCTCGCTTTTTTAATGGGAACCGTTTCTTCAGATTTAAACACTGGTGCTTATATAGCTGAAATTACCTCTGGTGTCATTTCACCGGCTTTCTCAATCGGTTTTATATTTTTAATTAGTGCGGTGATGTCATTAGCAACTGGAACATCGTGGGGGACATTTGCGATTATGATCCCAATCGGTGTGCAATTAGGGCTTTCAGTCGGAATGCCTGTTGAATATATGATTGGTGCCGCAATAGCAGGTTCAATTTATGGGGATATGACATCACCCATTTCCAGTGATGCGATTGTGGCCTCTATGGCAACAGATTGTGACCATATTGAGCATATTCGTACCCAAATGCCTTATGCCACGGTGACTGCCGCTTTTGCGCTGATGGTTTATCTCTATTTAGGTTTCACATATTAATAAGGTGAATAATATAATGAGCATTAGACAACGATTAGCTGCAATAAATAAAATAGATCTACTTCGAGGACCAACACCGTTAGCAAAATTAAATAATCTTTCAGAATATTTAGGCCGTGATATTTATATTAAGCGTGACGATATGACCCCCCTAGCAATGGGGGGCAATAAACTGCGAAAATTGGAATATATTATTGCAGATGCGATACAAAAAAAGTCTAAGGTGATTGTTACGGCAGGGGCTATTCAATCAAACCATGTTCGCCAAACAGCTGCAATAGCATCAATGTATGGTCTGGAATGTGTCGCATTATTAGAAAACCCATTACAGAGTTTGAATTCATTATTTTTAACAAATGGTAATAAACAACTGACAGATTTATTTAATGCCCGCTGTTATTTTTGTGATGAGTTAACCGACCCAAGCTTACAAATGCAAGCGTTAGTTGAATCCCTTAGATTGCAAGATGCTTATATTGTACCTATTGGTGGTTCTAATGCTTTAGGGTCATTAGGTTATGTTAATTGTGCATTAGAAGTTGCCGAGCAGACTCCTAAAGATATTGAATTTGCCGCAGTTATTGTTGCTTCTGGTAGCGCAGGAACGCATGCAGGGCTAGCTATGGGATTACAATCGGTATTTCCTCAAACTCCAGTGATAGGTGTTACCGTTTCAAGAACAGTTGCGCAGCAACAACCTAAGGTAGAAACCTTACAGCAGGAAATTGGTAAATTATTAAACCTGACAGATTTTCCTAAAGTGAATCTGTGGGATCAGTATTTTTCACCTTGCTATGGTCAGCCGAATAACAAGGGCCAACAAGCCATTGAGCTATTAGCTCAAAAAGAAGGAATACTACTTGACCCTGTGTATACCGGTAAAGCCATGGCGGGTTTAGTTGATCATATTTTAAAAGAAAGTATTGATGGCAATCAGCCATTACTTTTTATTCATACTGGCGGAGCACCCGCTATTTTTGCTTATTCTGAAATCAATGTAGCAACGATTAAATAGACTTTTGATAATGCGATTTACTTATGAAAATTAATACCAAGGTTATTCATGGTTACCCCATGACAGATAAATATACCGGAAGTTCTTCTATTCCGTTATATCAATCATCCACATTTTCACAAGCCAATATTGAGGAAAGTTACGACCATATTTATTCGCGTTTTTCCAATCCAACAAGAGATGCATTAAGTGAGGCAATTTGCGCGATTGAAAACGCGAAATTTGCTGAGATTTTTTCATCAGGAATGGCAGCAATAAGCGCAGTATTACTTAATTTTAGCCAGGGTGACCATATTGTTGCTTGCAAAAATATTTACGGTGGTTCTTTCCAGTTAATGACTGAATTTCTGCCTCGTTATGGTATTTCAGTGACATTTGTTGATGCGACTAACCCAATGAACTATCAGCAAGCAATAACGGAGAATACCAAAGCGTTTTATATTGAAACGCCATCTAACCCCACATTACAAGTGACTGATTTAAAATCTGTTATTGAAATTGCGCAACAGCATAATATTATTACCATCTGTGACAATACCTTTATGACGCCATTGTTATCAGATGTTATCTCTCTTGGAATTGATTTTTCTATTAATAGTGCGACTAAATTTATAAATGGCCATAGTGATGTGATCTTGGGGACAGTAGCAACGAATAACCCTGAATATGCGAGGTGGTTACATAAGTCTGCGGTGGCTATTGGCAGTATTGCAGCTCCATTTGATAGCTGGCTGACGATGCGTGGTTTAAAATCAATGGCAATGCGAGTTGAACGAGCTAGTGAAAATGCGCAAAAGCTTGCAGAATATCTGAATGAGCACCCAAAAGTACAACGCGTTTTTTATCCGGGGTTAGCTTCACACCCAAACCATATGATTCATATGCAACAGTCCAAAAATGGCGGAATGGTGGTTTCCTTTGATTTGGGTAGCTATGACAATGTAAAACAATTTTTAGAAGCAATTCGTATTCCACTCGTTGCGGTCAGCTTAGGGGGAATTGAATCAATTATTTCCTACCCTAAAATGATGTCTCATGCGTGTATCCCTGAAGAGGAAAGATTACTGCAAGGCGTAACGGATGGATTATTGCGGTTCTCATTGGGCTGTGAAGATATAGATGATTTACTCGCTGATGCCGATTTTGCTTTATCGCAGGTACAGTAATTAGGCCATTAGTAACGCATTTTTACTTCTGAGTGATACCTACCACACACCTAAAAAACGCCCATAATATTTTAAGCCCTCTAAATAGTCTGATTTATTTAGAGGGTTTTTACTTCACAAAATGCTTATTTGAACGATATAAAACTAAAGACAAAGCTCTTTATTCGCTGGGGTTAATTGAGCGCTTTGTTGGATATGTCTTAAAGTTTCTGTCGCCAGCAGCGCAGTGGCTTCATAAAAAGCATTCCCGCTTTGCAATTGCATTTTTTCTAAATAGCGATATACCCAAGGTAAAAAATGTATTTCTAGTAATTCACGTAACAGTTCTGGTTTATTTTCAATCACCCAGGCAGTGAGAAGAAATATTAGCCCCACATGATCTTCGGGTTCTTTTTGATTTAATTCAATATTGATTTGGTTATTACGAAGCCATGCTCTTAATTCAAGTGTCGAAATACCAAAAATAACATTTTCTTTATCAAGATAAACAGAACCCCAAGGTGGTGCAGGTAATGCATAAGGGCCAATAAATAAGCGCTGGTAGGCTTCTTGTAAAGTTTCTGATTCAGAAAGACTATCTTGAAAAAGTTTATCAATACGTTGGCAATCATAATCCTGAGTAAATGGCCACTCAGCTAACCATTCGCTCGTCGTAAATAAATCAATTAGTTTATTTACGCGTGCATCAGAAGGGTCATAATAAAATAATGCCCCCAAAGTTTGCGCGCAAAGCGAAAAATCTGCCAATAATTTTTGTTCCATATTTGTCCACTTGCTATGTTGATGATGACGCTTTGGTGCGATCGTAGCGAAACATGCGATTGTTGTCGATGATAAGAAGGTAATTAGCCCCCTTATCATCGTAAAAACAATGGAATAGTCGTTATCCGGCGATAGCCATACCTACCGTCATATGTAGCCCGTAGAAAATGCCTCTACCAATCAATTCACCAAAAATCACCAATAATACGGCGACTAATAGCCCGATAATTGAAGGGTTTTTCATTTTAACATGTGGGTAAATCCAGAAAGCTAGCCCTAATGTTAAGCAAACAGTACGCCAACCCATCAGTGAAGCATAATCTGGAACAAGCTCTGATGCTTTTTGTACTGAGCTTTGGATAGAGCCTAATTCAAACCCCTGTGCCGTCACCAAAATACTACTCGCAACCACTGCAACAATACTGATTAATGTAAAGAAACGGACGTTATTGATATCATAGCTTGCTATGCGTAATAAAAATGCGGCAAGAACAGGCCCTGCAATAAAGCTGGTTAGGATAAATTGCAAACTACCATAGTGATTAAACCAAGTTGGGACGGTATCAATTTGGTAAACGCGGGATATGGCATAAATAAATATTGCCGCAAAAATGATAGTGATAATTAACCAAATAGTACCAATAGACTTAGGCATTTTTTTCAATAATGACAGTAACCAATATACCCCACCTAAGGCGAAGAATATTGAACCACTAACTATTTCGTTACTAAGAGCGGAATGACCAACACGTATCATTGAATTGAATGCACGCATCGGCGAGCCCATATGCAGCATGGAAAGTAAAAAGCCAATTCCCATTAACGCCCATAAACCAAACATGCTCATCACTATTTTATGATGCTGCTCTTGCAAGGGTTTCATTAACAATACCAGAGCCATGAGAATAAATGCACCGGCAACACTTTGACCTATAACGGTAAAGAAGATTAACGGATATTCATGTAAGCCTGCGCCCATTTTAAACTTCCTCCGGATTCGCTAAATAACCTGTGGTGTCACCAACAGGACGGCAATTTGCATTGAGATTTAACACAATATTGGGTTTGGTATAATGTGCAGCGGGTAGAGGTGCTATCTCATTGATTGTGCCGTATTTTGCACGTAGCTCTTCAATGGGCCCAAAATCTAATGCACGTAGCGGGCAAGACTCAACACAAATGGGTTTTTTGCCTTCAGCCACACGTTCATAGCAGCCATCACATTTAGTCATATGCCCTTTAACTGCATCAAACTGAGGCGCACTATAAGGACATGCCATATGGCAATAACGACAACCAATACAAACACTTTCATCGACAATGACAAAGCCGTCCTCACGTTTGTGCATCGCGCCACTTGGACAAACTTTAACGCAAGCAGGGTCCTCACAATGGTTGCATGAAATGGAAAGATAATAAGAGAATACATTTTGATGCCATGCACCATCTTGCTCTGTCCAGTCGCCGCCTGCATATTCATAAATACGACGGAAATGAACATCAGCGGATAAGTTTTTAAAATCTTTACAGGCGAGTTCGCACGTTTTGCAGCCCGTACAGCGTTGTGTATCAATATAAAAACCATATTGTTGTGACATACCGGGCTCCTTATAGTTTTGCAATTTCAACTAAGTTAGTATGCTGAGGGTTCCCCTTAGCAAGCGGTGAAGGGCGTTGAGTCGTGAGGACATTAATACACCCGCCTTGGTCTACTTTTTTGCCAAACATATCGGCATCTAACCAAGCCCCTTGGCCCATAGCAGTCACGCCTGGCATGATCCGTGGTGTCACTTTCGCTGGAATATGAACTTCACCTCGGTCATTGAAAACCTTGACCATATCACCCTGTTTAATACCACGTGCTTTGGCATCTATAGGGTTAATCCATATTTCTTGGCGACAAGCTTGTTTTAAGATATCAATGTTGCCATAACTTGAGTGTGTTCTGGCTTTATAGTGAAACCCTGTCATTTGTAATGGGTATTTTTTATTAAGACTATCGGTATGGCTTTCAAAGCCTTCGGTATAAATTGGCAGCGGGTCAATCACATCATCTGGTGCTAATTGCCATGTTTTTGCTATTTCAGCTAGGCTTTCTGAGTAAATTTCTATTTTTCCGGAAGGCGTCTTCAGTGGATTAGCTTGAGGGTTATCTCGGAAGGCTTTAAATCCAATGACATGCTCATCTGGGCATTTGTGCTTGAAAATACCCACGGTTTTCATTTCTTCATAAGTTGGCATATCAGGGAAGCGCTCGCGGCTTTTTTCACATAAATATTTAACCCATTCGTGTTGGGTGCGGCCTTCGGTAAATTTCTGTTCGACATCAGGGCCTAAGCGTTTAGCTATTTCTGACAAAATTTCATAGATGGGCTTACGCTCAAATTTAGCGCTAGTGGCTGGTTGGCCTAAGATCATGTACGACATGTTTCCTGCGGACTCACTAGGAATAAGATCTTCTTGTTCGGTCGGCATTAAATCAGGTAGTAAAATATCGCAATATTTTGCAGAGGCCGTCATGAAGTGGTCGATGCCGACAATCATTTCGCATTTGCTGTCATCTTGTAAAATTTCATGGGTGCGAGCGATATCACTATGCTGATTTATCAATGTATTACTGGCATAGCACCATAAAAATTTAATGGGAACATCTAATTTATCTTTCCCTTTGATACCATCATGAATATCTGTCATTTCGGTACCGCGTTCGATGGCATCAGTCCATGTGAAAACAGAAATCTGGGTTTTTACTGGGTTATCGAGCATCGGGAACCATTCAACACCGGAATCATAAGTACCTTCACGACAGCCTGAATTTCCACCACTAATGCCAACATTACCGGTAATAATGGCTAACATGGCAATTGCTCGAACCGTTTGCTCACCATTTGAATGACGTTGAGGTCCCCAACCTTGAACAATATAAGCGGGTTTTGCTTGGCCTATTTCACGGGCTAACTTAATGATTTTATCTGCTGGGATACCTGTAATTTTAGCGGCCCACTGTGGTGTTTTAGCAATACCATCAGCACCTTGGCCTAAAATATACGCTTTATAGTGACCATTTTTAGGTGCCGAAGCTGGCAAGGTTTTTTCGTCATAGCCGATACAGTATTTATCGACAAATTCTTGGTCGACCATATCCTCAGTAATAATCACGTAAGCCAATGCGGCAGCAAGTGCACCATCAGTACCAGGACGAATAGGTAACCATTCATCTTCTCTACCAGAAGCAGTGTCATTATAACGAGGGTCAATGACTATCATGCGCGCATTTGAACGTTCGCGCGCTTGTTCGACATAATAAGTGACACCTCCGCCACTCATACGAGTTTCGGCAGGGTTATTACCAAACATCACAACTAGTTTTGTATTTGCAATATCATCGGGGCTATTTGCTTCTTGGGAGCCGTATAGGTAATTCATACCTGCACGAATTTGTGCAGTACTATAACTGCCGTAGCGGCTCAGGAAACCACCACATGAATTCATTAAGCGATAAGGAACATTTGAGTTGGTGATATTACCGCCATCAACGCCAGTACCATATAAAACGTGAACGGCTTCATTACCATAATTTTTTAGAATATCGCGTAAGCTATTACCAACAGTATCAAGGGCTTCTTCCCATGAAATTCGGACAAATTTGCCTTCACCACGTTTACCCACACGTTTCATTGGGTATTTCAATCTATCTGGATGATTCATTCTTCTGCGGATTGAGCGACCACGCAGGCAAGCTCTGACTTGATGATTACCATATTCATCTTTTCCCGTGGTATCAGATTCAACCCAATATACCTCATCGTCACGCACATGGAGGCGTAATAGGCAACGGCTACCACAATTAACGGTACATGAACTCCAAACGGCTTTTTCTTCAGGGGATGTTGAGTTTTGAGAGGTATCGATTGCTTTTGCATTAAAAGGAAGTGATAAACCGCCAACTGCAGCAAATAAACCGCCAGCAGCGCCAGATTTCACGACATTGCGCCTTGAGATAGGGCTATTTAATAATTTATTTTTTGTATTCATTGATATTAGCCTTTATGACCATATTAAATATAGTGTTATTCAGGGGCTATCTTACTCTGACATATTTAGTTTTTTTTGCGCCATATCAACGAAGTTATATTTGCAAAACTGGTAACTTTTTTATAATAAATAAATATTAATGATAATTAATATCATTATAACGTTATGAATAAAAACAGGTTTTATTTTTATTGCTCGTGTCTAAAAATTTAGAAATGTTAATATTGAGTTTTGTAGAGAAAATATTTCTCTCGGTAAGGCCATTTTCGGAAAATAGGGAGAAGACTTTTAGTCATATAGTTGTAAAATAATAATAAATTTCTCTAGAAGCATTGATTGTTCTGAAAAAACAACAAAATTTATTATTATTTTTTGGAATGAAAAATAAATACAGAATAACTAACTATAAAGTGAACATCTAATATCCAATTAAGGTGTACTTTTTTATTGAAAATAATTGTTATTATCAGTGTTGGTTAATTAAATTCAATATTGAGAGTGATAGATTGAGCAAAACCTGCTGGTGGCTTACCGACAGAGCGGCTTTTTTGTACTGCAAGTAAAGCGGCTTGATCTAATAAATCATTTCCTGAACTGCTTGCTAAGCGAATTAAACTAATTTCTCCGGTTTGGCTTAATTGAAATTGAATAGTTGCGATACCACGGTTTTTCATTTTTTTTGCGCGGCGAGGGTATTGCTTGTTTCGCTCAACTTCTTGGCGCAGTTTTTCTCGATAGGCATTAATTAGTTGGCTATTAGTGTCACTAGTCGCATGTTGGTTTTTGGGGCCTTTAATTCCTGCTGATTGAGAAGAAACAAGGTCACCGGCTTTTTGTTGTTGTGCAATCGGTAAATCATTTTTAATTTCGGAATCAGCTTGTTTGCGAGTGTTTTCAGTTTTTTTAGTGAGTTCTTTGGGTTTTACGGGTTCTTTTTGTGTTTTGCTCACCTTTTTTTGCTTTTTAGGCACAACAATGGCGGCATTTTCAATAATTGGGCTGGGTTCTATTTTTACCTCACTAGGGAGTTCTATCGGTTGGGGGAGCTCTTCAGGTTCTGCAACGTTAACCGCTTGAGTCAATGCGATCGATATAATCGGCGCATCCTGTTGTGCTTGGTTTTTTAAGGATAATGATTGAGCCGTAACATAGGTTAAGTACCCAATAACAAGAATATGCAGTGTTATGGATAGCGTAAAAGTGATTAATTTTCGACTCATCATAAGACCTCAATATTCTTTCTTGTTGAACCTAAAGAGGGTAGACCAAAACAGGTCTTAAGTAGTTATGCTTGAGTTATAACTCATAAGATAAAATAACGATTCGAATTATATGTTAATAATTATCAATTGCAAATGATAGTTATTATCAACTTTGATGGGTATATGTTATTTGCTGTTAATGTATTGATTTTTAATAATATAATTTAAAAATGAAAAAGGCTTGGTGAGTCACCAAGCCTTAATAAGATTAATTGTGTGATAAATCAGTTAAATATCATTCTCTATTTTATTATTTTGTCTGGCTCCTGCTTAAGTGTTGTTGTACAGCGTATTTGATAGAAGGGGATTGGTTGTTTTCGGTAAAACTCAACGCGACTGCGGCTTTTTCATGTCCATCCATTGCTAAAAAACTTTTGCTGATACCATTAATTTTATCTGTTGCTAAATTACCAGCTTTTAGATGTGAATTAATGGCTGCTTGGTTCGCTGCGGACATATTATTTTCATTAAAACTTAATGCAGTAGCGGCTTTTTCATGCGAATTCATCTGTGCAAAAGATTTCGTAATACCTTGGATACCATTAGGTGATAAATTAGCGGCTTTTGCATGGTTAGCAATAGCGGCTTGGTTTGCATAAGCGGTATTATTTTCAATAAAACTGAGTGAAATAATGGCATTTTTATGTGCGGTTACGTCTGAATGAGCACTTAAACTAAATACCAGAAAAAGTGCAGAAGAAATAAATAGTTTGTTCATCGGAATACCTTTAAATAACATTGCCTAAACTTTGGATAAAATAATGGATAACTTTATATAAATGAGTTATAAAAAATGAAAGAATTTAATGTTTAACTTCCATTTACTGCACTCGAACTTAGGTTTGTTATTGATAGATAAACGCATCTAAGTAGTATTTTTATAAAGTTATCGTAGGACTAATCATTACGATGGCGTCAATATAGGTGATCATGTTCAATGATGAAATTGACATCTATGCATATGATGAGTGCATAAAACGCATTCATCATTTTGCAAAAAAAAAAGAGAGAATTATTTCGGCGTGTTTATCGTATTTATGATACATAAATAACACCGTATAGATAAGCTACACGGTGTTTGAATATTTAATTAAAATTAAGAACGTTTAACCGCTGTTTCTGAGACGCGTATTGCATTTTCTTTATTCGCAAACCAACGCTCACGTAAGATGTCATATACAAGATTAAACGCATAAGTATAAAATAAGAAAAAGGCAAAAAAGCCGATTTCAAGTAAGAATGCGTCTAAGAATGACATTTTAAGTAAAAACGCCAGCATTGGTACACCCATGATCACAAAGCTCAATTCAAATCCAACGGCGTGAAAAATGCGTACTTTGGCTGGGCGAGGCCCTTTGGATAAGGGCCAATAACGATCAAAGACCATGTTATAAAATAAGTTTAATAGCATTGCCAGTGTCGACAAGACAATAGCGACTGTTCCCATTTGGAAAATTGAGCGTCCTAAAAGCCACGCACTGACCGGTGCAGTTATCGCGATCGCGATGACTTCAAATGAAACCGCATGAAAAATTCGTTCAGTTAATGTTTTTGTATACCTGCTCATAACTACCTCAAAGATATGGAAAATTATTTTTTGGGTAAAAATCGGATGCAATTATTTGCTATTTTTTATATATATACAAAATGGCAGCCATCGAAAAAAGCGATACCTTATGAATTATTCTATAGAAACATTACGTACCTTTGTGGAGGCGGCATCCCTAAAGTCATTTTCTGCTGCGGCTCGTAAATTAAATAAAAGCCAATCAACTGTGAGTACGACAATCAGTGGTTTTGAAGACGACTTGGGCTTTTTGTTATTCGATAGGCAGGGACGTGAATCAACATTAACTTTTGCAGGTAGAAAAGTTTTGAGTTTAGTTGAGGATATTTTATCGGCAGATGAGCGTCTTCAAGCGCTTCGAGTTGAACTGCTACCAGATATAGAACCAAGATTAAGCTGCGCTTTTTCAGATATTTATCAGCCCCCTCATGCTGAACATATTGTAACGACATTAGATAGACAATTTCCGCATCTTGAGTTCGAGTTTTTAATTGCAGAAAATAATGCCGTTATTGAAATGATCCAAAACCAACAGGCTCATGTTGGTATGATGGAATCTCGAACAGAATATCCTGCAGATATTTCTTTTTCTCGTTTACCTATTCAAGGTGAATTAGGTTTATATGTATTAAATAGCCATCCATTAGCTAAAGCTAAAGAGAAAAAAATTATTTATCAGCATTTAACAATGACACGCCAACTACGGCTAAGCAGTAGTAGCCAAATTATTATTAATAGTGAAAAGAACTGGTTTGCACCAAATTATTTACTATTATTAGAAATGGCAGAACAAGGAGCTGGATGGGCAATATTACCGACATGGTTAGTTAAGCAATTTGGCCATAACCGTTTAGTGAGTATTAATTATGATTTATGGCCACGTAAAATTGATGTGGATTTAGTTTGGTCTAAGAATAATCCACCAGGGAAAGCGGGTTACTGGCTGATTAATAAATTACTTAATAGCTAAATTTAAGGAGATTAATTTTAAAATCAATGTGTTTGTACTATATTTTATTTTGTAAAACAGTCTATGTTAAATGTAATAAGATGTTATCTTGTAAATAAACGTAATATAATTTTTAAAGTTGGCTTTATATCGCTAATCTAAACTTAATCAAGTTGTTGTTTGAGTTAATTTATTAGAGGATAAAAATGAAAAAATTATTAGTACCTACACTCTTTGCTGTTGTATCTACTATGTCATTTGCTGTTAATGCAGCTACAACTCCAGCAGCAAGCCAATCACAGAAGGCAGAACATAAATTAAATGCTTACGAAGAAATTATGGTAGGCAAAGTCTGGGTAACGACAGAAGCTTTAGATCAAGATAAAAAAGAAGTTAATGCAGAAGATAAACAAGTTGCAAACTTCTTTGGGGTTGCCGAATATTATCCAGACGGGACTTTTAATATGACCACGTTCGATGGCAAACCAAAAATGAAAGGTGACTGGTCATTTGATGAAAATGGCAAAAGCCGCTCATTAACAGCGAAAGATGATGACGGTAAAGTTTTATTTACTCGTGTTGTTGAAAATGTCACAGTAACACCTGAAGAATATACGTATCGTATTTATCCAGAGCAAGATAGCAAAGATAAGTACTTTGATATTGTCCATAAAGTTAAAAAATAACATTTAAACCAATGCCGCAGTCTAGATATAAAGCTCATTGATTGAGTAATTTATTCTGCGGCATTATTGCTCTATTGTAGCTTTATTTAAAACAGGTTTCTGCCCAGCGCGTTAGTCCAGCAGTAACGGAACCAAAATCATCTCCACGTATTATCGGAATATTTGGTAATTCTTGGCTAATTGCTTGGTGTAATACTGGTGAGCGAGCACTTCCACCTGTAACGTAAATAGCATCAGGTTTGACCCCACCTTGGTTGACAGCCTCTTTAACTAATTCAATCATTTTACTTTTTGGTGATTCAATTGATTCCACCATTTGTTCATGTGGAATATTCACTTCTAGTTTTTCAGAAATTAATTTAATTTGAGCTAAATAACTGGAAGCGTCCGATAAAGCAATTTTAGCTTCTTCAGCTTTACGTACTAAGCTATAACCTAATGTTTCATTATAAACTTCTAACAATCGAGATATTATTTGAGGTTCTTTTGCATCTTGCTTTAAGCGTGTTAACGCCGTCAAATTTTGTCGTGAGTAAAATTCTTTTTGCGCTTCAACATTATTGATAGCAATCGGGTTCCAAAATTGTAGAAATGGCATTTTAATGCCCGATAAAGATTGGCTTTCCATCCCAAAAAGTGGCATCAATTGTTTTAATGCTAGGTAAATATCAAGGTCGTTTCCACCCACTCGTTGGCCACTATGTGCAAGTAAGGATTGTGTTCTGTCTTGTGCACCTCGATAAGTCGGTCCCATTTGAATTAATGAACAGTCTGTTGTTCCACCGCCAATATCAACGACTAAGATGATCTGGTCTTTACTTAATGTGGATTCATATTCAAGCCCGGCAGCAACAGGTTCGAACTGGAAAGCAATATGATTAAAACCTGCGCGTTTTGCCGCACGATAGAGTATGGATTCTGCTTGTTGATTTGAAAGTTCCCCGCCACGCCCATGAAAGTTAATTGGCCGGCCAATGACTGTGTCATCAATAACCTGCTGTAAAGAATGTTCTGCAGTATCCTTTATATTTTTCATCATCGCGCAGACAAGGTCTTCAAAAAAACTAATTTGAGTATCATGTAAGCCTGAAGCCCCTAAAAAAGATTTTGGGGATTTTACATAATAAACATCTCTAGGGTCGCTCAGATATAAATCTAAAGCAGCTTGCCCAAATACAATGTCCTCGGGTAGTAAATCGATCCCTTCATCACGGTTAAACGCGATAGATCTTTTTAAAATTTGTTGTCCGATTTCATTCGAGGGGGAGATTTTAAAATGGCGAAATAAATACTCAGAAACTGATTCTCTTGTTGGCGCGCATAAGGTTGATGGAATATAAACGTTATCGCCTTCTAATGGTAATAGTGTGGGTATCCCGTTTTTCATGACTGCGACAGCACAGTTAGATGTACCGTAATCAAAACCAATAAACATTTCGCCTCCAAGAGTAACGACTTTGAAAAAAGGCAGAGACTTTATATCAAGCAGGAATGAATTACTATCGAAAAAATAGTTCGATATGAAGGGGAAAACTCAAAAGGAGATAGCTTGAATTGATTGTATGTTGTCTAGATGCTCTGAAAGCACAGAAGCACTATGACAAAATGCAACCGTTATAGAAGGATTGATTTATTGATGTTCATAAAAAAGGCGTAATTAATTTAGCTTAAGGTGGATAAATAAAAATACCTATCGATAATATTAAGGTTATTTAAAGCTATTTTTATTTAGAGTGTGGTTTGTGATGTAATATTTTATTTCTCTTCCTCTTTAACATTCTAATGTAATGTTAAAGAGATTCTCAGAAATATCTTATTTAAACAGTTGGGTTTTATATATATTTAACTATTACAATACTTATTCCAAATTATATTAAAATCATTATTAGGAAATTCTTTATCATCTCTATCAATTAATGGAATAGAAACAACATTACGGCCGTCATTATGAAGATAGGTTTTGACCACAAAACGTTTAAATGAATATGAGTTTTGGCTAGTGAAAATAAGCACTTCACCGCATACATAACCTAGCATACCATGGTCTAAGGTTTCTCTTATCTCATGATATTTAACATTTTTATACTCGGCCGTTTTGGGGAATGCTAAAAAATCCTCAACCGCTTTTTGAGATTTTTCTACAATATCTAAATCAGGTGTATAGTTACTTACAACGCCTCCTATAAAGGAAGCGCCTGCAATTAGGCCAACGACTAAAAATGAAAATATTTTATTTTTCATAGTATTTATTTCTTATGTTATTAGTTTTGAATCTCCCAATGAATGCCAAAATATAAAAATTGAATAAAAATTCATTGCCATAGGCTAACTTTTAATTGGTGATTTCACTTACGGAGATGTACTTGGATTACATTTGGGATAATTAACGGTTACCAATCTAACATAAGATTATTTGAAGTAATATAGAAGGGAAACAATGGTAACCAATAAGAAACGAAAAATTACACATTTAAATAAATAGACATTTCATAAAAGGATACTTTATCACTATTGTGATAATTCAGTATGTATTAATCCCTAGAGTAACGAAAATATATAGAATAAGATTATTATTTTTTGTTCTTCATTATTTTTGCCATATGAATAGCTTCAATGAGTTGAGAACGATTAATACGAGAACTATTACTATCTAATAATTTTTGCCAAATATCAATTGCTTGTTCATAATTTGCATTCATAAAAGCATCTGAAGCGACTAGCATTAAAGCAGTAATTTCTTGTTTATCAAGGTTTAATGCTTTGTTGATTACCGCTCTGACATCTTCTGTTAGTTGTTGACCTGCTTGGTAATATAAAACGGTTGCAATAGCGGAGTATATCTGAGCATTTTCTCCTCCATATTTTAACGCTCTATGATAAGCAATTAATGCGTTATCATAACTATTTTGATAGAGATAGTATTCACCTAGTGTAGCCCAAAGCTCACTATTTTTAGGGGATTGGCGAATATCATCTTGCAAGCGTAATAAATCATTTTGTTCTTGCTGCAATGGTGTGAATGAGAGTAGAGGATCTGAAATACGTTGGTATTCCTGGTAGGCTAATTCAAACCGAGGCGAAAAAAAGTAACCAATAACAACTGACACCATTAATATGGCGAGTAATTTATTAATATGCCATTGCTTTGCAACTGATGGCGCTGTTACATCATCTGACAATAATTGCTCGAATACCTGCTGATGGTGAAAATTGTTCTCTAAAATCGGCTGTTTTTGTGAGCGATAAAATTTGAAAATGAAATAAAAAATGCCAACTAGAGCAATGCCCGGTAATCCCCAAAGCAGTGCGGTGCCAATAGTCAAGGGAGGGTTATACAGCACGAAATCGCCATATCGCTCGGTCATATAATGCATGATTTGCGCTTTATCTTTCCCCTCTGCAACCATTTTAAAAACTTGGTGGCGCATACTTACTGCAGTGGGTGCATTGGATTCGAGTAAGTTTTGGTTTTGGCACTGCGGACAACGTAATTGTGAGGCTATTTGCAAAGAATATTCTTGTTCTTCAATAGAATTAAATTGCCACACTTCAACAATCTGAGCATTGGATATAAAAGAGCAACATAGGAAAAATAGTGCTAATAGGGTTTTAAGCATTTTTTATCCTCCCTTTTATCCAGCTTATTAATAGGCCAAAACACATTACAAACGCACCGCTCCAAATCCATTGAATGCCATCTTGTACGTAAAGGCGTATTGCATAGCTATTTGTTCCCGTTTTCTCACCTAATACCGCATACCAATTACGTAGCCACCCCCAATATATACCGGGTTCAATCATTAATTGCTGGCGAGCAGTATAAAAGCGGCGCTCGGTGATTAGCTGGTGTAATGGTTGGTTAGCTTTGCTAATTTGTATAATGGCTTTTTCGGTAGTGTAATTAGATTTAGCTTCAAGTTGCAACTCGTTGAATTGAAATTGATAATCTGCGAGTGAAATAGATTGCCCAACAGAAAGACTAACACTGGTTTCATGGTGACTACCAATGGATAAGGCAATGCCAGCCGCAAAAATCACAACCCCTGTATGAGCGATAAGGGAAGGGAATTGTTGACGAATAGCATCGATGGGTCGTAGCCAAAAGATAAGTAAAATAGCAAATAAAAAACCACAAGAAAGAGCGATAATAATCCCTTTAGACCAAAGAGATAAGCTTACTAATACACTGAGAAGTATAATGAAAAGAATACGCCATTGGGCTTTAATCCGAGTTTTGTTAAGCGGATAAATGGCACTTACCGCCATTATGATTAGCATCAAAATACCAAATGGTAGTAATGCTTGGTTAAAATAAGGTGCCCCAACCGATATTTTTCCCCAACCAAATAACGTGTAAATCATCGGGTAAAGTGTGCCCGTCAGGACAATAAATAATACAGTAGAAAATAGGATTAAAGTGAGTAATAAATAAAGCTGACGGCGATTAGTTTTGGTTGGTAAATTATCAATGTTTTTAGCTTTCCAACCATATATACATAAAGCACCGAAACTCAGGAAACTGAATAGTAAAAAGAGGGGGACAGCCCTAACGTTATCTAAAGCAAACGCATGGACAGACATTAAAATACCTGAGCGTACAATCAACGTGCCCAATAGAGATAAAATAAATGTGAGGATCGCCAGTAATATTGACCAATGACGATAATGACCCGTTTTGTATGAAATGGTAAGGCTATGGAATAACGCAGTTGCACTTAGCCATGGTAACAGCGATGCATTTTCAACTGGGTCCCAAAACCACCATCCACCCCAACCAAGTTCACTGTATGCCCACCATGAACCCAGTGTGATACCCAAAGTGAGTATGCACCAACTAGGAACGACAAAGCGCCAACAGAGCCTTGCAACAGTTTGGTTAAATTGCGTGCACAGCGTGGATGCAAGTGCCAAGGCGGTTACGACCATTAACCCGCTATAACCTAAATAAAGTAGTGGAGGGTGTAATATCAACCCCCAATGTTGCAGCATTGGGTTGAGATCTCTCCCTTCAATAGCAGGAGGGAAAATGCGAACAAAGGGGTCCGAATAAAAGACGATAAACAGTAATAATGCGGTACTAATAATAGCGAGTAGGGTTAATGTGAGAGGAAATACGGGGTGAGTTTGCCGACGATAACACCATGCAAATAGGCAACTCCAAGCAGAGATAAACAGTAGCCAAAGAAATATTGAGCCTTCATGGCCTCCCCATACTGCGGCAATTTTAATATATAGCGGCGATAGCCGGTGGCTATGTTGCGCCACATACACGACTGAAAAATCACTTTGAATAAAGCTGAGAGTTAAACAAACATAGGCAACGAGCAAGAAAAGAAACTGTAAGTAGGTCCAAAGAATACTCCGAGGCATTTGCCTCGGAATATGGCGGAAGAAACCAATAACTCCAAACAATGCTTGGAAACAGGCAATACAGAGTGCCAATGCGAGGCAGAGAAAGCCAATTTCTGGGAGTATTAGTTCCAATGATTACCCTTATTATTGAGTGAGTTATGCGACGGTCAACTGCCCTGCGTATAACACAAAGAAGCGTAAGCAGAAGACACCCAGTAAGCTTGCACCACTGATAATCAATACTCTTGCTGCACCTTGTCCTTTATCCATCCATTTTTTGAATAGCAGAGGAATAATAAAACCACACCCGACAACGCCAATCCAAAACCACCAAGTCCAGAAACCACCGCCTAATGCGGCAATTAATGAACGAATTTTCCCGTCATCCCCTAACGCTAGCCCGACAAAAAAGGCTGCTAATAGGAATATCTCGAGCCAAATAACAAAGCCTTCGATACGGTGTAAAAATGCGGTTTCGTCGTTATGGATATTTTTACGGTAGCGTAATGCTATTGCCATTAATGATACCGCGATACCTGACGATATTCCTGAAAATAGGAATAAAGCTGGTAATAATGGATTGTTTAAGAATGGATAAGATTTTAATGCTGAAAGTAAAAATCCGGTATAAGCCCCAAGCAAAACAGCCAAGACTAGCATTACAATATCCAGAGAACGCATCGCACGATTTAGCAGGGTTAATATTCTTGGGATAAGCGTAAACTTAGGCAGCCATTTTTGCTGTAAAACCATGAGCTCTTTTTCATAAATTTTAGCAAGCCAAATAACAAGTACAGCCATATACACTTGGAATAACATTACCCCCATCGACATCACCGAAGTTGGGCTGTAATGAAACATTAATTTCCAGAATGTCCATGGACGCGTCAAATGGAGAATTAAGATCAATAACCCAAAGATGATTGTTGTCGGAGCTAAAATCAGTGTTGTGCGCATGAGAGTGCTATCACTGCCAGCCGCAGTGGGATAATACTGGCGCATAAGTACCGCAAGTACCACGAGCCCAGCTGAAATACCAATTAAGAATAAGTAAACGGCAATGGGCCAGTCCCACACTAAGGATTCAAAATGGAAAGCAGAAGCTGTTGTCATTGGCTAACCTCCCCATATTTGAACGGGACTCGATACATTTTGGGGTGAGTACCGAGTGCAATCTTGAATCGATAAGTCGGTTTTTCTTTTAGCATCAACGAAATATCGCTCTTAGGATCATCTAAATTACCAAAGGTTAATGCTTTGGTCGGGCAAGACTCGACACAAGCTGGTTGCTTACCCTTTTTTAGATTCGTTTTACGACAAAAATCACATTTATCCGCAGTTTTATTGATAGGGTGAATGAATCTGACGCGATAAGGGCAGGCAGCAATACAGTATTGGCAGCCGACACATAAGTCAGGGTTTACATCAACAATCCCCGTTGTTTTGTCGATAAAAGAGGCACCAGTAGGGCAAACATCAACACAAGGCGCACTTTCACAATGTTGACAGGAATGGCGAAAAAAACGGTATTTAACATCAGGAAATTGGCCTATGGGCTCACTACGGATGATGGTTAACCGTGAAACACCTTCCGGTACTTGGTTAACCTCTCGGCACGCATCCATACACGCCGTACAGCCGATGCACAGATTTTCATCGTGCACCATGCCGTAGCGAACGCCATCTATTTTCATGGTGTTAGCTAGCGTATGGCTAGCAACCCCTCCTACCGCCGCCAGTGCTCCTGTGTAGATAATGAATTGACGACGAGAACAACTCATGGCTGCTCCTTACGCAATTTCACCGCTGCTGGATTGAAATCAGGGTTATTGCGTTGATCTGAGTGACAGTCGACACATATTTTTACTTTGCCCTTATCAGTCAGTACCTTCATCGTATCTTGTTTCGGATGAAGGTCATGGCAACTGGCACAGGCCACTTTGGTGACGTGGACATCATGAGGCCAGAACGCTTTTTGTAGTTGCTCTGGTAAGTGACATGACAGACAGACACTGTTTTGTTGTTCAACGTTATACATTGGGTTGTTAAAGCGCATGACATCTTTGACGCCTTCACGGTGATCAGGCCCTGGGTTACCGTGGCAGTTGGTACAAGTCACGGGTAAATTATTGTTAGGGTTAATCACTTCTGCGTGAGTGCCATGCATGCCTTCTTGGTCTGGTTTATGACAGTCTAAGCAGGCGCTGTCAGCACTGCGTTGCTGCGTGACAACCCAACGGCCTTCTGCATTTTCTTGTGCCATTTGTGGGGTTGCGGATGCGGCTGTTGCCCATAATAAGCCTGTTGCCAGCACCCCAGCAGTTAATAACGAACGTAGTACGCTCATATTCACTCCATTGGTTGTATTGCCCCATTATTTGGGGCAAATCATGGTTATTTGGCTAATAGGTCATTTTTACGAGCTTGGTCATCCCATTGCGGAACGACAGTTTTTAAGAACTCTTGTTTCTCCGCATTGATTTTTTGCATATCTAAACCAATGGCTTGTTGTGCTTTTTCCTTGGTTGAAATATCTGGAATGGCAATTTCATGGGTGATGCCTTTAGAGCCTAACAGGCGAGCGAGTTTGGTACGTGCATCTGCCGCTTTATCCATCGAACCACCTAACATACGTAGGCCTTCATCTGGTGCGTGCATATGAATACCGTGGGAGGCGATAGCTAAATCCCAGCGCCATTGTGCATGGCGAATATCGGTTAAAATTGGTTTCATTTCATCTTCTGTTGCGCCTGCATCCCATGCGGCTTTCGCTTCAAAGTGAGCGCGAACCAATTGGTCTTCCGCTTTGATTTTCATCTCTTGGATAGCGACTTTACGTTCAGCAACCACATCTTGCAGTTGTTGTTTGCTTTGGGTATGGCAAGTGCTACAGGTTTGTTCGAAATTGTCGAATGGATTACCAATTTTATGGCTGGTATACAGTTCGCCTTTTTCGTTTTGCAGTTTTGGCATATGGCAATCAATACAGGTCACGTTATTTTTGCCATGAATACCCGCACTCCAAGTTTCATATTCTGGGTGTTGGGCTTTTAGCATTGGAGCTTTCGACAGTGAGTTGGTCCAGTCAGAGAAACCAATGTTGTCGTAGTAGACTTCCATATCTTCCACTTTGGTGCCGTTATCCCATGGGAATTTCACGGCTTTTTTATCACCAGAGAAATAATATTCTACGTGGCATTGGCCACACACCATGGACTGTTGGTCGAACCGGCTGGCTTTATCAAACGGTTTGCCAATCGCTTCCATTGCACGCTCTGCATAAGGGCGAGAAAGTGTTAGCTCTGGTTTACCTTTTGCAAAATCCGCTGAGTCGGTTTTATGGCAATCTGCACAACCTAAGACATTCACCACTTCTGGGCCACCTTTTGCCCACTTACCTTCGAAATAGCCATCTTCGCCATGTTCTTGGATAAGCCTTGCCACATCGGGACTTTTACAGCTCCAACATGCCATCGGAAGCGGGCCATCTTGGGCATCTTTCGGAGCACCAGTTCGTAAGGTTTCACGGACGTCGATGATGGCATAGGCGTGACCACGAGGTTTGTTGTAGTCGCGTGAGAATGGGTATCCAGCCCAGAGAACGACTAAGCGAGGGTCTTCCGCTAATGCGTCTTCTCGGTTTGATTGCTCGGATGTTGCTCGCCAAGAGTGGTATTGATCAGGGTGAGCAGCTTCGAAAGTTTCATTTCGAGCGTTGATGGTAGATGTACTATCTTTAGTCGGAGTTTGAGCATGAACAGAGGTAAAGAGAAATATTCCTGCAACCAGACTCAATAAGCATAGTGCATTATTTCTTATGTTTGCCATAAAAAGGGCCTCGAGTAATTTTAGCCAGTCATCCCTTCATTTTTCGAGTTGTTGTTGTAATGTGACCTGTGACTCGAACTATTTTGGGTATCTTTTTGTTATTTAGGTTTGATAGCAAGCTTTCATCTGCTACCAAGACATTGCCAATTTATATGTGTAACAAAAAACCACACTAAAAATATTGTTTTTGATCAAAAGATAATTTGTAATAAGGAAATAGAATGTGAGGAAATAATAAAAAATAGGTATTATTGAAATTGATATAGTTATTTTTCTGTAGTTTTAAACTGTTACTTTTAATAATTAATTAGTAATGATTCTTATTTTGATATTTGGCGTTATCTGATTTTATTTTATTGATTTTAAAATGATTTTTTTATTTTAAATATTTGAGTGCTGTTTTTAAAATAAAGTTAGAAATGAAAGTTGTTTAATATCAAAAAAAATACAGATATTTTTTTGCTAAATGACATTGCACATACCACTTTAGTGGTAGTTTTGAGCTGGAATTATAATTTAAAAAATTAAAACTTGAGTTTAAATTAATAATACATATTAAAAAAATGTTAATAAATAATTAAAAAGGCCTACTTGGTTATCATTTTGGTGCTACTTTTAGCTAATGGTGAGTAAATAACGTAAATGTTATCATTTCTAGTCGTATACGGGTAATTACCTCTTTTACCCACTTGGTAGTATGTATTTTTATAACCTCTATCGTTAATATTTCTCATAAATACACATATAAAAAATGCGGTTTATCAATACGTTTTAGTTTTTTTGTTGGCAATGTAAAGGAAAAAAACATGGTTGATCTCACCCGTCGGGGAGTATTAACTGGTGCGTGGCGTAGTGCAGCCCCAGTGGTTCGGCCGCCATGGAGTGGTAGTGAAACGCAATTTATCGAATTGTGTACCCGTTGCAATGCCTGTGTTGAAAGTTGCGAAACGGCAATTATCCAACCAGGAGCAGGGGGCTACCCTGTTGTTGATTTTAAGCGTGGTGAATGTACATTTTGCTATGCATGTGCAACAGCATGTCCAGAACCTATTTTCCTACCAAAACATTCCCAACCTTGGGATATCTCAATTTCGATTGGCCAAAATTGTCTTGCTTATCTTTCGATTGAATGTCGTCGTTGCCAAGACAGTTGTGAGCCTGAAGTCATCTCTTTTCGTCCGTCAATGGCCGGTATATACCAGCCAAAAGTAGAAACACCAGGTTGTACAGGCTGTGGTGCTTGCGTCGCAGGTTGCCCAGTTTCAGCCATTACCGTGGAGCATGAACATGCACAGTAACTATCAAGTGTGCAGTTTAATAGTACAAGTAAAAAGTGAGCGACTGTCTACTGTGGCCGAAGAAATTAATCAACTTTCCCATTGTGAAGTGGCGCTAAGCGCCCCGGAAAACGGAAAACTGATTGTGGTTGTTGAAGGGCAAGGTAGTAGAACGTTGTTAGATACTATTGATTTAGTACGCGATATTGACGGCGTACTAGATGTTTCGCTGGTTTACCATCAGCAGGAAGAGCAAGGTGAGGAAGATTATGAAACTCAGTCGTCGTAGCTTTATGAAAGCCAATGCGATAGCGGCCGCTGCTGCGGCGGCAGGTATTGGCGCACCGAGCATTGCGAAAGCAGTGGTTGGTCAACAAGAAAGTATTAAATGGGACAAAGCCCCTTGTCGTTTTTGTGGTACAGGCTGTGGGGTACTGGTGGGCACTCAAAATGGTCGTATTGTGGCCAGCCAAGGTGACCCAGAAGCCCCTGTAAACCGTGGTCTAAACTGTATCAAAGGGTATTTCTTACCAAAAATTATGTACGGAAAAGACCGTTTAACGCAGCCAATGTTGCGTATGAAAGACGGCGAATATGACAAAAATGGGGAGTTCACACCGATTACGTGGGAGCAAGCCTTTGATGTTATGGAAGAAAAAGTCAAAACCACATTAAAAGAAAAAGGTCCTGAAGGGATTGGTATGTTCGGTTCGGGCCAGTGGACAGTTTGGGAAGGCTATGCGGCATCAAAACTGTTCAAAGGTGGTTTCCGTTCTAATAACTTAGACCCTAATGCACGCCACTGTATGGCTTCTGCGGTAGTGGGCTTCATGCGTACTTTCGGTATGGATGAACCAATGGGTTGTTATGATGACATTGAACATGCTGACGCGTTTGTCCTTTGGGGTTCAAACATGGCAGAAATGCACCCAATCTTGTGGTCTCGTATCACCAACCGTCGTCTGTCTAACCCTGACGTGCGTGTTGCGGTGTTATCGACTTTCAAACATCGTAGCTTTGAATTAGCGGATAACGGCATCGTCTTTACACCACAATCTGACTTGGTGATCCTGAACTATATTGCAAACTATATCATTCAAAATAACGCAGTTAATCAGGAATTCCTCGATAAACACGTGAATTTACGTCGTGGTGCAACAGATATCGGTTATGGATTACGCCCAACTCACCCACTCGAACAAAATGCGAAAAATGCAGGTTCTGATGCGTCTGAGCCAATGACATGGGACGAGTATAAAGCCTTTGTTGCAGAATATACGTTAGACAAAACCGCAGAAATGACCGGGGTTCCAAAAGATCAGTTAGAAGAACTCGCTAAACTTTACGCAGCCCCTAAAACGAAAGTGGTTTCTTATTGGACCATGGGCTTTAACCAGCACACTCGCGGTGTTTGGGCGAATAACTTAGCGTATAACTTGCACTTACTGACAGGAAAAATTTCTCAACCGGGTTGTGGGCCGTTCTCATTAACAGGCCAGCCATCAGCGTGTGGTACTGCTCGTGAAGTCGGTACGTTCTCACACCGTTTACCTGCGGACATGGTGGTTACCAATGAAAAACACCGTGAAAAAGTAGAAGGTGTGTGGGGGTTACCTGCTGGGACGATCCCTGAAAAAGTGGGTTTACACGCTGTTGCCCAAGACCGTGCTTTAAAAGACGGTAAATTGAATTTCTACTGGGTAATGTGTAACAACAACATGCAAGCGGGCCCGAATATCAACCAAGAGCGTATGCCTGGTTGGCGCGACCCACGTAACTTTATCGTGGTATCTGACCCATACCCAACGGTCAGCGCATTGGCTGCCGACTTAATTTTACCGACAGCCATGTGGGTAGAAAAAGAAGGGGCTTACGGTAATGCGGAACGTCGTACCCAATTTTGGCGCCAGCAAGTTAAGGCACCAGGCGAAGCAAAATCTGACTTAATGCAGATGGTACTGTTTTCTAAACGCTTTACAACGGATGAAGTGTGGCCTGAAGAGTTACTCGCGAAAAAACCTGAATTACGCGGGAAAACCCTATATGACGTGTTATTCGCTAACCAAGCTGTAACGAAGTTCCCTGTGAGCGAGTTAGCAGAAGACCAACTTAATGATGAGTCTCGTGAATTAGGTTTTTACTTACAAAAAGGGCTGTTCGAGGAATACGCTGGCTTTGGTCGCGGTCATGGTCATGATTTGGCTGATTTTGATGACTACCACAAAGCGCGCGGTATCCGTTGGCCAGTGGTTGATGGCAAAGAAACTCAGTGGCGTTATAGCGAAGGAAATGACCCTTACGTTAAGGCTGGCGCGGGTTATCAATTCTACGGTAAACCAGACGGTAAAGCGGTGATTTTTGCTCTGCCATTTGAGCCTGCTGCGGAATCGCCAGATAAAGAATATGACTTATGGTTATCAACAGGCCGTGTATTAGAACATTGGCATACCGGTAGTATGACACGCCGTGTTCCTGAACTGCACCGTGCTTTCCCTGAATCTCTTGTGTTTATACATCCAATCGATGCGAAAGAGAGAGGTTTACGCCGTGGTGATAAAGTCAAAGTGGTTTCACGCCGTGGTGATGTGACCACGATTGTCGAAACACGTGGCCGTAATAGACCACCAAAAGGCTTAGTTTACATGGCGTTCTTCGATGCTGCGCAGCTAGTGAATAACTTAACACTGGATGCAACCGATCCGCTTTCAAAAGAAACGGATTACAAAAAATGTGCCGTTAAACTGGAAAAGGTGTAATTGCTCATGCCCCAGAAAGCTAAGTCTCAACAGGCTAAGTCCCAGAATAGTCGTCGTCGCTTTTTACGCGATGTCGCCCGTACTGCGGGTGGGTTGGCGGCTGTTGGTGTGGTGCTGGGGCTTCAGCAACAAACTTCCCGTGCGAGTGGCGTCAAGCTTCGTCCGCCGGGAGCCCTTGATGAAAAAGCATTTGCCAGTGCATGTGTCCGCTGTGGACAATGCGTTCAAGCCTGCCCGTATGACATGTTGAAATTAGCGACATTGGCATCCGGTTTGGCTTCTGGAACGCCATACTTCATCGCCCGAGAAAATCCGTGTGAAATGTGTGAGGACATTCCTTGCGCCAAGGTTTGCCCAAGTGGTGCATTGGATAAAGACATTGAGTCGATTAACGATGCACGCATGGGGTTAGCCGTTTTACTCGATCAGGAAAACTGCCTGAACTTTCAAGGGCTAAGGTGTGATGTATGTTACCGCGTATGTCCACTGATTGATGAAGCCATCACATTGGAACTTGAACAAAACCACCGAACAGGTAAGCACGCGCGCTTCTTACCCACCGTCAATAGCAACTACTGCACGGGATGCGGTAAATGTGAACAGGCATGTGTATTGGAAGAGGCAGCTATCAAGGTATTACCAAGGTCGCTGGCGAAAGGTGAGTTAGGACACCATTACCGCTTTGGTTGGCTGGAGGGTAACAATGGCGAATCGTAAACGTGATGCCGGACGTGAAGCTCAGGCAAAAAAAGGCTGGTGGCAGAGCCACAAATGGTTGGTGTTTAGACGTATAAGCCAATTGCTGGTGTTAGCGATGTTCTTGAGTGGGCCATGGTTTGGGGTATGGATTTTACATGGTAACTACAGCAGTAGCTTATTGTTAGACACCGTACCTTTGACTGACCCATTAATCACCTTAGAGAGCTTAGCAAGTGGTTACTTACCGGGGATCTCAGCATTAGTTGGGGCTGCTATCGTATTCGGGGTTTATGCACTGCTGGGTAAGCGCATTTTCTGTAGTTGGGTCTGTCCTGTAAACCCAGTGACGGATGCGGCGGCGTGGTTAAGACGTAAATTTGATTTTAACCAATCCGCAACAATACCGCGCAATATTCGCTATGTATTGCTGGTCGTGATCCTGATCGGTTCTGCTATTACAGGTACCTTACTTTGGGAATGGCTTAATCCAGTTTCATTAATGGGGCGCAGTTTAATTTTTGGTTTTGGCAGCGGTGCATTGGTTTTAGTTGCACTGTTTTTATTCGATTTATTAGTTGTGGAACATGGTTGGTGCGGTCACCTTTGCCCATTAGGTGCGCTATATGGCGTGGCAGGGTGCAAGGGCGCATTGGTTGTTACAGCGGAAAATAAAGAAAACTGTAGCCGTTGTATGGACTGTTTCCACATTTGTCCGGAGCCGCAAGTTCTGCGCGCACCGGTCCTAGATAAACAAGCTCCAGCGCAGATATCCGATAAAGATTGCATCACTTGCGGTCGTTGCATCGATGTTTGTTCTGAGGATGTTTTTAAAATAACACTAAGATGGAGTTCGGGAGCAAAATCATGAAAAATCCTGTCCTGAAAAAGACGATCAGCCGTTGGGTGGCTGGAATGGCCTTTGTTGTAAGCAGTCTTGTTTGGGCTGCTAATGGTGTAGACCTGACCCAATCACCAGAAGTATCCGGTACGTCAGAAGGAAGCATTCATATTCCGAAAGAGCAAGAAAGAATGGCATTAAACTATGTGAATCAACCACCAATGATCCCACATAGTGTTGAAGGTTATCAAATTACCACCAATACTAATCGTTGCTTGCAATGCCATGGTGTGGAAAATTACCGCACGACAGGGGCACCAAGAGTCAGCCCAACGCACTTTATGGATGCAACAGGCAAAGTCCTTGGCGAAGTCGCACCAAACCGCTACTTCTGTTTACAGTGCCACGTGCCTCAGTCAGACACAGCACCGATTGTTGATAACACATTTACCCCATCCAAAGGTTTTGGGAAATAAGGGGGAATTATGTCAAATAACAATGATAAGCAAACAAATGATGACAAGCCGAAGAAAAAGGGCTTGTTTGGGTTAATCGGCAGAGTATGGCGCTGGTGGCGTAGGCCAAGCCGATTAGCATTAGGAACCTTATTGCTGATTGGTTTCGTGAGTGGTGTTATTTTCTGGGGCGGCTTCAATACCGGTATGGAAATGGCCAATACGGAAGAGTTCTGTATTAGCTGCCATGAAATGCGTGAGAATGTCTATGAAGAATATATGGATACTATTCACTATACTAACCGTAGTGGTGTCCGCGCAACTTGCCCTGATTGTCACGTACCGCATGAGTTTGGTCCCAAAATGGTGCGTAAAATTCAAGCGAGTAAAGAGTTATACGGAAAAATTTTTGGCATCATTGATACGCCACAAAAATTTGAAGACCATCGGTTAGCGATGGCGCAAAGTGAGTGGCGACGAATGAAAAATAACGACTCACAAGAGTGTCGTAACTGCCATAACTTTGAGTATATGGACTTTACAGCACAAAAAGGAGTTGCAGCCAAAATGCATGACCAAGCCATCACGGATGGTAAAACCTGCATTGACTGCCATAAAGGGATCGCCCATAAGTTGCCGGACATGCGTGAAGTTGAACCTGGCTTTTAATTCAAGGTAATCATTTTATGATGAGTTACATCGATGAATTATAAGTAATGATCAATAAATAGGCTGGTTATGCGTTTGAGTATGATCAGCCTAAGTTATATTTGTGTTAAATCAATATATTTGCTTTTTTAATGTGTATTGTATGATGCTGTCACGCAGCATTTACTAACAATATAATAAATCAGGGTAATTAAACTATGTGGAAAAAGCTTCATCAACTAGCCATCCCAGTCAACCTTTATCGGTTATGTGGGCGTCTAATACCGTGGTTTATTATATTGAGTGTAATTTGTTTAGCGGTGGGATGGATTTGGGGATTTGGTTTTGCGCCAACCGATAAAGTTCAAAGCCAAAGCTATCGTATTATGTATATTCATGTTCCTGCCGCAATGTGGTCGATGGGAATTTATGCCACGATGGCCATTACTGCTTTTGTTGGGCTAGTCTGGCAAATGAAAGTCTCGGAATTGGCGATAGCGGCGATGGCACCAATAGGGGCGGTATTTACCTTTATTGCATTAGTTACAGGTGCGACATGGGGTAAACCAATGTGGGGTGCATGGTGGGTATGGGATGCACGTTTAACCTCTGAATTAATTCTATTTTTTCTGTATGTGGGGATTATTGCTTTATGGCATGCGTTTGATGACCGTCGCACCGCAGGAAAGGCCGCTGCAATTTTAGTATTAATTGGTGTGATTAACTTACCTATCATTCATTATTCAGTTGAATGGTGGCAAACCTTGCACCAGCCTTCGACTCGCATGCAAGAAAGCATCAACCCTGCTATGCGTACACCACTTCGTTTAGCTATCCTTGGTTACCTATTTCTTTTTATCTCATTAACGTTAATCCGTTTACGTAGCCAATTATTGATGTTAGAACGTAACCGTCCATGGGTATTAGATATTGTGAATAAAAAAGGACGTCAATCATGACTAGCGCATTTGCATCTTGGAGTGAATTTTGGGCGATGGGCGGCTATGGTTTTTATGTATGGCTGGCGGTTGCGCTGACATTAATACCTATTTTGTTACTCTGTTTGCATACGTATATACAAAGAAAAATGATAATAAATGCAATTATTCAACAGCAAGCTCGTGAAGTCAGGCAAAAAGCAGCAAGAGCGCGTAGGGAGGGAGTGTGAATATTCGTCGTCGTAACCGACTTTGGCTGATCTGTTCCATATTGGTTGGTGTGGGGCTAACCCTCGCATTAATTCTCTATGCATTACGCTCAAGTATTGACTTGTTTTATACCCCCGGTGAAATCATTTATGGTAAGCGAGAAACTCAGCAAATCCCTGAAGTTGGACAACGCTTACGTGTCGGTGGCATGGTCATGCCAGGTAGTGTAGTACGTGATTCTGACCCTGTCTCTAACGCTGTCAATATCACTTTCACTGTTTATGATGCCGAAGGTGAGGTTAACGTAAGTTATCATGGAATTTTGCCCGACTTATTCAAAGAAGGGCAAGGTGTCGTTGTTCAAGGGGAATTACAAGAGAATAATCATATTTTAGCGAAAGAAGTGCTTGCGAAACATGATGAAAACTATACGCCACCAGAGGTTGAAAAAGCGATGCAAGAAAACCATCGCAGGCCAGCTGCTGCCTATAAGGACAATGCATCATGATCCCTGAAATTGGTAGCGTTTTACTGTGCTTGGCATTAGGTCTTGCCGTTTTGCTGTCTTTCTACCCGCTATGGGGAGTGACGCGCAATGATGCACGCTTAATGGCATCATCACGTCCATTAGCATGGTTACTTTTTCTTTGTGTAACAGGGGCATTCCTAGTATTAGTGAATGCCTTTGTTGTTAATGATTTCTCAGTCACTTATGTTGCCAATAACTCTAATACGCAATTACCTATTTGGTATCGTGTTGCGGCAACATGGGGAGCTCACGAAGGCTCATTATTACTTTGGGTATTATTAATGAGTGGCTGGACATTTGCGGTGGCAATTTGCAGTTATCGCATGCCTCTCGACATTGTTGCTCGTGTTTTAGCTGTTATGGGGATGGTTAGCGTTGGTTTTTTGCTGTTTATCATCTTCACTTCAAATCCGTTTTCGCGCACGCTACCCGCCTTTCCGATTGAAGGGCGTGACCTCAATCCATTACTGCAAGATCCAGGGCTGATTTTCCACCCACCATTGTTATACATGGGATATGTCGGTTTTTCAGTGGCATTCGCCTTTGCGATTGCTGCATTGTTAAGTGGCCGGTTAGATAGCTCTTTCACGCGTTTTGCTCGCCCTTGGACGATGGCAGCATGGTTCTTTTTAACGCTAGGGATCATGTTAGGTTCCGCATGGGCTTATTATGAATTAGGTTGGGGGGGCTGGTGGTTCTGGGACCCGGTGGAAAATGCTTCCTTTATGCCATGGTTAGTGGGAACAGCATTGATCCACTCACTCTCCGTGACTGAGCAGCGAGCCACTTTTAAAGCATGGTCACTATTATTGTCGATTTTTGCTTTCTCATTGTGTTTGCTCGGGACTTTCTTAGTCCGCTCGGGGGTACTGGTTTCCGTACATGCCTTCGCCTCAGACCCATCTCGAGGGTTATTCATCTTAGCCTTCATGGTGTTAGTGATTGGCGGCTCTTTATTAGTGTTTGCACTGCGTGGGCACAAAGTACGCTCAAGAGTTAACAATGCGCTATGGTCCCGTGAATCCATGTTATTGGGCAATAACGTTATCCTAACAGCCGCGATGTTAGTCGTGTTACTCGGTACTTTGCTACCGTTGGTTCATAAACAAATTGGTCTAGGTACGATTTCCATTGGTGAACCGTTCTTTAATACCATGTTTATCGCGTTGATGGTGCCATTTGCCTTGTTACTGGGAATTGGGCCACTCGTACGTTGGGGGCGTGACCGCCCTGCGGCGATTAAAAAGTTATTAATCATTGCAACTGTTTTAACCGTTATTCTCTCATTTGCCCTGCCATTATTGATGGAAGATAGGGTAGAAGCCCTAACGGTTGTCGGCTTAATGATGGCGTGCTGGATTGCTATTCTTGCCTTCGCAGAAATGCGAGTCCGCATCAGTAAGAAAATCAAGCTCACACCAAGTTACTGGGGAATGGTACTGGCGCACTTAGGTTTGGCGGTAACTATCGTCGGTATTGCCTTTAGCCAAAATTACAGTATTGAGCGTGACGTGAAAATGAAGCCGGGTGATAGCATTTCAATTCGTGCTTATACCTTTGTATTTAATGGAGTACGAGAAGCTGATGGCCCTAACTACCAAGGTGTCATTGGCAGTATTTCAGTGAAGGAAAAAGACAAAGTCATCGGTGTGTTAATGCCAGAAAAACGTTTTTATAGTGTTAGTCGAGCTGTTATGACTGAAGCGGCGATAGATGGTGGTTTTACTCGCGATTTATATGCTGCATTGGGTGAGGAAATTGCTAAAGATACATGGACTATGCGCTTGTATTATAAACCGTTTGTTCGTTGGATCTGGTCTGGTGGCGTATTAATGGCTATTGGTGCGTTATTCTGCTTGTTTGACCCACGTTATCGTCGTCGTAAATTACAAGGGGAAACAGCATGAACCGCAAAGTCTTCTTAATTCCTTTTATTATTTTTGCAGGAATTGCCGCGGTTCTGTTATGGCAATTGATGCGTAATGCAGAAGGGGATGACCCTCGTTTATTAGAATCTGCTTTAATTGGTAAGCCAGTGCCTGTTTTTCGTCTTGAGTCATTAGAAAACCCGGGGCAGCACTACGAATCTGATGTATTAACACAAGGGCAACCTATCTTATTGAATGTTTGGGCAACATGGTGCCCAACATGCCGAGCAGAACATCAATATTTGAATAAGTTGTCTGCTCAGGGTGTTCGTGTGGTTGGGTTGAACTATAAAGATAAACGGGATAAAGCCATTGTGTGGTTGCGTGAGTTGGGCAACCCTTATGCCTTAAGCTTATTTGATGGTGAAGGGATGTTAGGCCTTGACCTAGGGGTATATGGGGCACCTGAAACGTTCTTAATTGATGGTAATGGTGTGATCCGTTATCGTCACGCAGGGGCAATGGACGAGCGCGTTTGGGAAAAAGAGTTTAAACCCCTTTGGGAGCGCTATAATCAGGAGGCGAACCAATGAGGTATTTACTGGGTTTATTGATGTTAACGTTAAGTGCAACGGTGACATATGCATCGACAGAAGTCTTTACTTTCGATAATGAACAACAAGAGCAGCAATTCCGTAAATTAACCGAGGAACTGCGTTGCCCTAAATGCCAAAACAACAGCATTGCAGATTCTAACTCAATGATTGCACTGGACTTGCGCCAAAAAGTGTATGAGTTAATGAAAGAAGGCAAGAACCGTGATGAAATTGTTGATTACATGGTTGCCCGTTATGGTTACTTCGTCACTTATAACCCACCGCTGACACCGCTAACGGTTATGCTGTGGGGATTACCGTTTGTTGCGATAGCGGTAGGCGGTTGGATCATTTTTGCCCGTTCTAAAAAACGCGTTAGATTAAAACAGGTTGAGCAGGGTGATGAAGAATCATTACCTGAGGCTTCTCGCACTAGCAATTGGGTTTATTTACCCGGTTTTATCATTGCATTAGGTGTTGCGGGTGGTGCTTATTATCAGGTAGGTAGCTACGAGAAAGTGGCGGATTGGAATAATGCCTACCAACAAGCTCCGGCCTTGCTAGATAGAGCGCTAGACCCGTCAGAGCCGCCACTTAATAATGCGGAAATGGAACACCTCGCCTTAGGTCTACGTACTCGCCTTCAAGAAGACCCGCAAAATGTAGAAGCGTGGGAAATGCTAGGCCGTATTGGTATGGTGTTGGGGAATGCGACCATGGCAACCGATGCCTATGGCCGTGCTTATCGCCTAGCACCTAAAAATGAAAATGTAGTGATGGGCTATGCGGAAGTTTTGACGCGCTCTTCTGACCCAGAAGATAACCGTCAAGGTGCGGAACTACTTAAAAAGCTGATTGCAGAAGACCGTACCAATGTGAAAGCGTTGAGCATTTTTGCATTCAATGCGTTTGAGCAAGAACGCTACGCTGAAGCCATTTCTGCTTGGCAAATGATGTTAAAACTACTGCCAGAGAATGACCAACGTCGCCCTATCATCGAGCGCAGTGTTGAACAAGCACTGATGATGGTACACGAAAAGAAAGGGTTGCCAGCGAAAGCGGAATAGTTAACGGCAGTCAATTACTATGACCAAAAGGGAGCAACCGCTCCCTTTTGAGGTTGTTGACAAAGCGGGATAAAAGCGTGGTTTTTCCCGCTTTGTGTTATCAGCCGAAAATCAATGAGTTGATTTTCCTAATGTATTTTCAAAACCAATTAGACTTGCTGCCAAACATAATAGGTTTGGCAGCAAGTCTAAAAAGGGAGCAATCGCTCCCTTTTGTTTATCTGGTGAATAATCCATTTACTCAAATTGTGATCCTTCTCTCAACCTATCATTATTTTACCCATAATAGATTATAACGATTAATCAGGGTTATTTTATCTTATTTAATTAATGAAGCTATAAATATAACTTATTAATTTAACTTTGTTTTATTTTAAAGTTTTTATATTTATGAAATATATAATAAATAATCCGAATTATTATATTTACTTATGTACTTCCCTCTTGGTCTAAATTCCATAAAGTAAACTAATCAATTCTTATATTATTTTGATAATAATAGAAGATTTACCTTTAGTTATTCTTTTTTGGTTTTTTTTGTTTTTACTTTTATGCTTTTTGCTTTTTTTTGCTTTGCAGGGAGAACCTATGAGTACAATCACATTAATGTAACAAGGTATAAATTAGAGTAAATGCCATGAGGTAAAATGGCATGAAAGCAGAACGACATAAGAAAATAATTAATATTTTAAAAAATACTGGATCAGCCAAAGTTTCTGTTTTATCGAAAGAACTTAATGTCACTAAAGAAACCATTAGAGCAGATTTAAACTCTTTAGCAAAAAAAGGAATTATTAGCCGTTGCCATGGTGGCGCATACATCGAATTTGAAACACTAGATAAAGTTGCTAAAAAAGAAATAATTCAATTTCTTGAGTGCAATGAAAGTTTTAATGAAAGAACAGATAAGGATGATGCCGTGTTAGGTAAAGTATGTGTATTAGGTTCATTTAACGTAGATATGATTAGTTACTTACCTCGGTTACCAGAGGCAGGCGAATCATTATTATCAAATAAATTTATTTTTTCTCCTGGTGGTAAAGGGTGTAACCAAGCATTAGCAGCGAGTTATTCAGATTCACCTGTCCACTTTATTACGAAGATAGGAACAGATCAATTTAGTGAATATGCAATAAACTTCATATCGTCATCTAAAATTAAAACTTCGACCATATACCAAACTGAAAAATATCAAACGGGTACAGCATCTATATTTGTATCTGAAAATAGTGGAGAAAATATTATTTCAATATATCCAGGTTCTAATATGGATATTACTGCTGACGAAGTGAAGATTCAAAAAGATAAAATTGTAAACTCAAATATTATTCTTCTTCAGTTAGAAACGAATATTGAAGCGTTAAAGGAAATTATTGAGATTGGTAATGAATATAAAATTCCAATTATTTTAAATCCTGCGCCGTATAACGACATCGTTAATGAATTAATTGAAAAGATTGATATTTTAACCCCTAACGAAACTGAAGCAAGTCTGCTTTCTAATATTAATGTTATTGATTTAGAAAGTGCTAAAAAAGCGGCTGAAGTTATCTATCACAAAGGTGTAAAAAAAGTAGTTATTACACTCGGAAGCAAAGGCTCTATTGCATTTGATGGTAATAAGTTCATTTATTCCCCGGCTTACACTGCTGTTGTTAAGAATACGGCGGGTGCCGGCGATGCATTCAATGGGGCTCTTGCTGCATCTTTGGCGAAAGGTAAACAGTTTTCTTACGCCTTGCGCTATGCATCGGCGTTTTCATCCCTTGCTGTTGAAACAAGTAATGCTTCAGAAATGCCTGAAGATATAAATGTTATGCATCGTATTAATCAAACAACCTATTCTCAGGTTGTGACTCAATCCCCTGAATAAATTAATATTCTGAAAAGAGGAAAAAAATGAAAATTCTATTTATTGGTGAATCATGGCATATCCATATGATCCACACTAAAGGTTATGACAGCTTTACTTCAAGTAAATATGAAGAAGGTGCAACTTTCTTATTAGAATGTTTAAGAAATAAAGGCGTTGAAATTGATTATATGCCTGCACATACCGTGCAAATGGCATTCCCTAAAACCGTAGAGGAATTAGAAAAGTACGATGTTGTCGTTATTAGCGATATCGGTGCCAATACTTTCTTATTACAAAATGACACTTTCTATAATATGAAAGTATTACCTAACGCACTTGGATTAATTAAACAATATGTTAGCCAAGGTGGTGGTTTATTAATGATCGGTGGTTACTTGTCATTTATGGGAATTGAAGCCAAAGCTAATTATAAAAATACATTATTAGCCGATGTATTACCGGTTGAAATGTTAGATGGTGACGACCGCGTTGAAACCCCTGAGGGAGTTTTTGCAACACCCGCTAATACAGGCCATGAATCAATTAAAAACTTTGGTAATTGGCCAATGTTTTTAGGTTATAACAAAGTTGCTGCTAAAGAAAATACACAAGTTGTTTTAAATATTGGTGAAGACCCATTATTGGTATTCGGTGAATATGACAAAGGAAAAACAGGCTGTTTTATGAGTGACTGCTCGCCACACTGGGGAAGTCGTGAGTTTATGGCTTGGGAGCATTATTCAGATATGTGGGTAAATATTCTTAAGCAAATCGCTCGTTAATTAATTCTTTAAAAGTAAAAAATCAAAATAAAGAAAATGGGTGCTGAGTTAATTCAGCACCTTGTAAGCCGATTACAAAAAATAATGACTCATAGTCAAAAATCCAAAAGGAATATTTTATGAGTGTTAAAAGTTATTCTACCCCTTTTTTAATGATAGCGACGGTATTAGCCGGTATGTTATCGCCAATGCAATCCGCAGTGAATGGGCAGCTGGGTGATGTATTAAAAGATGGAAATGCGAGCGCCGTTATTTCATTTGCCAGTGGTTTGGTGGTGATGTTTTTTATCATTATTGCGAAGAAACAAACCAGACAACAATTTGCAGCAATTCCTAGCTTAATTAAAAATAAAAAAATTCCATTGTGGAATTGGTTTGCAGGCCTGTGCGGTGCGATGGTGGTGTTTTCTGAAGGCGCATCCGCGAGTGCATTAGGTATCGCAACTTTCCAAACTGCATTGATTTCTGCACTATTATTATCAGGCTTGCTGTGTGACCGTTTTGGTATTGGTATCGATGAGAAAAAACCATTCACTACCTTTCGTGTATTAGGTGCCATTTTTGCGGTTGTCGCGACGTTGTTTGTGGTTTCACCACAGTGGCATTCAAGTTCTGCCATTTATTTAGCTATTTTGCCTTTTTTAGCTGGCTTGTTAGCAGGGTGGCAACCCGCAGGTAACTCAAAAGTTGCAGAAGCAACAGGTTCAATGATGGTTTCTATTACGTGGAACTTTATTGTTGGTTTTACCGTACTGACGATAGCTCTCGTGATCCGTATGGCATTAGGTCATCTCACTTTAGATTTACCGGGTGTTTGGTGGATGTACCTAGGTGGCCCGTTAGGTTTAATGTCCATTGCATTAATGGCAATCTTAGTCCGCGGCTTAGGTTTGTTGATGCTCGGTGTTGCTTCAACGGCAGGGCAGTTATTGGGTTCGGTACTGATTGACTTATTGCTACCGTCTTTGGGCAATACCGTGTACTTAGTGACTATTATTGGAACAGTATTTGCTTTAGTCGGCGCAATTATTACGACCATTCCTGAGTTTAGAGAAGCCAAAGCGACAAAAGCCGCAGGAGTATAAAATGAAAGGTTATATCCAAACGGTGACAGGGCCCGTTAAAAAAGAAGATATGGGACTGACATTACCACATGAACATCTGTTTAATGATTTATCAACGGTTGTCGATGAGCCATTTTATGACTTCTCACATGTGTTGGTTGATAAAAAAGTCAGTGCTGATATTCAATGGGGACTGAAGCACGACCCATATTGCTGCTGTGACAATATGGATAAAAAGCCAATCGAAGATGTGATTTATGAAGTCAATAATTTTAAGGAACTTGGTGGTAAAACATTGGTAGATGCTACAGGTTCCAAAGCGATTGGCCGTGATGTACATCAATTGCGCGAAGTTGCCATTAAAACGGGTATTAATGTGGTTGCTTCTTCTGGCCTGTATATTGAAAAGTTTGAAGGTGACCGGTTAGTCAATGATATCGATGCTATGGCTAAAATGATTGATGATGAGCTCAATGTAGGCATTGATGGAACGGATATTTGTGCAGGAATGATTGGTGAAATCGGGGTATCTCCTTTTTTTACTGATGGTGAAAAGAATAGCCTAAGAGCGGCATCAGTAGCGCAACTGGCTAATGACCATGTTTCAATGAATATTCATATGCCTGGTTGGCAACGTCGAGGAGATGAGGTTCTCGATATTTTAATCAAAGAAATGGGTGTTAATCCCGCTAAAATTTCATTGGCACACTCAGACCCGTCAGGTAAAGATTTTGACTATCAACGCCGTATGCTTGATAGAGGTGTTTGGCTTGAGTTTGACATGATTGGTCTAGATATTTCATTTCCAAAAGAAGGTGTTGCACCAACAGTAACAGAAACTGCGGATGCGGTTTGTAAACTGATTGAGATGGGGTATGGGGCACAAATCGTGTTGAGTCATGATGTTTTTCTCAAACAAATGTGGGCAAAAAATGGGGGTAATGGCTGGGGATTTGTACCCAATGTTTTTCTCTCGTTATTGGCCAAAAAAGGGGTGGATAAATCGATGATTAACCGCCTTTGTATTGATAATCCTGCAAACTTATTAGCATAGAATACCCTTTGTTATTTTTAGAATTCTTTGGATGGAAAATTAGTAGCAATCACTTGTGGTTGCTACTTTTTTATGGCGCCTTTAAAACAGTTTGCTGACTTAGAGAAATGTACCTAATACTATAAATCAGTCAATTGATTGATTTTTCAATGGGTTTGTATTGATGATAGATAATCAATTTTATCAATAAAGTTCATCTTAAATTAACATTTTCGGTAAATATCAATAACAATGGGTATCTAAATAAGATACAATTCTGCGCTATAAATTCGTACTCAGATGACGGAAAAACGTTGCACCTGCGCACTTCAATCAGACAATTTGCTGCCTATCTTGCACTATTGGCTGTGGTTATGCTGTTTATCGCTCCATTGTTCTCTAAATCGATGAGGCTGATGGAACACTGCGTGAGCACTAACCCTAATAGTACAATTGAGCATTCATCAATGGCAGGCCATTCGATGCATTCTCATCAAGGTATGCTGATGCCTGAAAATTGTGACGTTTCTGCACCAATGAATCACATGTTAATGACGGGGATTGGGCAATCTCCGATGGAAGACATTGCATGTGGTTACTGCCAATTATTGATCCACTTCCCATTTCTTATCTTATTTATTGCCGTAGTTATTCGGCAATTAGCGACACTGGCACTATTTATTCCTTTTGAACGTAGTGTTCACATTTGGTTATTTAGACCATGGTCATTACACCTTGCTCGAGCCCCGCCTATTTCCTGATGTCTTAGCATTGTAAATATTACAAATCAATTTATTGCTATTTTGCCTTCACTGGGCAAAACGCGTTCGCTCGCCTTGAATTTCTTTGCTTATTAAGCAATTTATCTGTGGGAGCTGAAATGTGTTTGCAGCCTAAAAGATGAAGGTAGCATCTTCCTTTTCTAAGAAACAGGTGAAAAATGAATACACACGTTTTTAAAGTGGCTCCTATTGCGACACTGGTAATTAGTGCGATTTTTACGGCATCAACATTAGCGAAAAATTAAGTTAATCAAAGCCCTATTTCTGAAAACTCAGTAATGATTGTGACGGCGCCTGTTGATTCGCCATTAACAATCACCACGTCGCCAAAGACACCAAGGCAGCCAGTCCCTGCAAGTGATGGTTCTGATTACCTCAAAACCATTCCTGGTTTTTCACAAATACGTAATGGTGGAACTAACGGTGATCCGGTTTTTCGTGGCATGTTCGGCTCTCGTTTGCGTATTTTAACCAATGATAGTGAAATGTTAGGTGCGTGTCCTTCTCGTATGGATGCGCCGACTTCTTATATTTCACCTGAAAACTTTGATGTACTGAATATGATTAAAGGCCCGCAAACTGTTTTATGGGGGCCAGGAAATTCTGCTGGAACAATCCGTTTTGAGCGCGAAAAGCCGCTATTTACTGAAGCGGGTATTAAAGGCAACGCAAGTGCCTTAACAGCATCTAATGAGCGTTGGGATGGCAATGCAGATATCAGTTTAGGTAATGAAACGGGGTATATTCGTGTCATTGGTAATAAATCACGTTCAAATGATTATAAAGATGGCAATGGTGATAAGGTTCCTTCGAAGTGGGATAAGTGGAATGCAGATATTGCTGTTGGCTGGACGCCTGATGAATACACATTATTAGAACTGACCGCCGGTAAAGGTGATGGGGAAGCTCGCTATGCGGGGAGAGGAATGGATGGGGCTCAATTTAAACGCGAAAGCTTAGGCTTGCGCTTTGAAAAGAGTAATATCGGCGAGGTATTTGATAAAATTGAGGCTAATATTTACTACAATTATGCCGACCATATTATGGATAACTACTCGCTTCGCTCTCCATCAGGCGGTGGAATGAGCGGTGGCCATATGGGGCATGGAGGCCACGGTATGATGAATATGCCAATGAAAATGCGTGTTGATCGCGAAACCATGGGTGGCCGTACCATGGGAACATGGTTGTGGAAAGATTATGAACTGCGTGCAGGGGCTGACATGCAGACCAATAAACACCGTAAAAACAATAATAATAGCTGGAAAAAAGATGCACAATTCCAAGACTATGGTGTTTTTAGTGAATTAACTTGGCATGCGACTGAACAAGGCAAAGTGGTCAGTGGAGCTCGTTTAGATCGCGTGATAGTTGAAAATAATACAGAAGTAGGTTCTTCAGGGCGTAATACGGTGATGCCAGCGGGCTTTGCGCGTTATGAGCATTCATTATCTGGCACGCCTATTATGCTATATGCAGGTGTCGGCTATACCGAACGCTTTCCGGATTATTGGGAGCTGTTCTCGCCTAAACTTGGCCCAGATGGTAGCAATAATGTGTTTGATAAGCTAAAAACAGAAAAAACGACTCAGTTAGATATTGGTGCTAAATATAGTCATGAAGATACCAATGCCTGGATTTCTGCTTATGTGGGGCATGTTGATGACTTTATTCTTTTCCGCTATAGCGCAACAAACCCAAGAATGAGTCAGGTTGAAAATGTGAATGCGTTAATCATGGGGGGCGAGCTCGGTGTAGCACAAAAACTCAGTGATGAATGGAAAGCAGATGCAAGCTTGGCTTATTCGTGGGGAGAAAATCGCACAGATGGAAAGGCATTACCGCAGATGCCACCGTTGGAAAGCCGTTTTGGCTTATCATGGGAAAAAGGCGATTGGACCACGACAGGTTTAGTACGCGTTGTTAGCCGCCAAAATCGCGTTGCTATAAACGATGGCAATGTGGTGGGTAAAGACTTTAGTAAAAGTGCAGGTTTTACGATTTTTTCATTAAATACAGCATATACAATTAATGAAAACATGAAGTTAAGCGCAGGCGTTGATAACCTGTTCGACAAAACCTACAGTGAGCACCTTAACTTAGCTGGAAATAGCGGTTTTGGTTATTCATCCAATGTGCCAGTAAATGAACCAGGAAGAAATTTCTGGGCAAAAATTAATGTGACATTTTAATTATTAGGTAAACAACCCGTACAGTTTCCGTATGGGTTGTTTGCTATTTATTAAATAATAACAGGAATATAGTAATTTAGCTCTTGAATAAAATTTCGTGAGTCATTCACGAACGCTTCATAAGAGGGCTTCGATTTCAGGACATATTGTTCTACATCTGGTCCTTCGCCACGGACGATGTCCATTTCAGCAAGTACCTTCCCATAAGCAGTATAAATAATATCATTGTAATCTATACCATGAAGGCTACTGGTTATCTTGATTTCTAAATAATTACCTGCAGGTAATTGTAAATGGGTTGTCTGGGGAAGTGCAATCTCTACATCTTGTTCATCTAGAGCCGTGGTATATAGGAAATGGCCTTCTGCATTCGCACTTTGGTCTACACCATGAATTGCATATAAATGCTGAGTGACATAAGGGTTTTTATCGAAAAAAGCTTTCCAATAGTATCGGCGTAGCTCATCCGTTTTTAGGTTCCACTCATTAATATCTTTAGTGTAACGATGTTTAGTGCCGAGTAAATTAATGGCTGGTAATTGAGTCAATTTAACTCGAACATTTAACTCTTTACTTTCTCGTAGAGGTAAACAGAACCCTTCAATCTTCCAACCTTCGCGTTTTCGATATTCAGAAGGCGTGAGATTAAATTGCTTTTTAAACGCGCGGCAAAAAGTTTGTTGTGAGTCAAAACGGTACCTCAGAGAAATATCCATTATGCTGTCATTTGTTAGTCGTAATGCGACAGCAGAACAAGAAAGGCGTCTTGCTCGGATATAGGAACCAAGCGCGAGCCCTGTTTGGTTCTTAAACAGGCGCTGAAAGTGCCATTTGGTGTATCCTGATTTATCGGCAACAGTATCTAGGGATAGGCGAGATTCTAAATTTTGTTCTATCCAGAGAATGATTTCCCTGATAACACTTTCTTGTAGCATGATTTTCCTTTCAGGTCTCTTTTACTTACCAAAAAAAAATAAGCCATAAAATACATCAAGGTTATGACAGGTAAGTATTCATAGGTGCTCGTAATATGATACCACGCCAACTGACAATTTTATTAAAAAGATGTGAAGTTAAGTAAGTTTTGGGGAGTAAAAAAGTAGGAATATTACCTAAATACACCTATTTAGAGTTTGTGTAATTTATCTAATTTTTACATATTGCAGTATGGACTGAAAGTAATGAACATGGCATAAATAGGGTGAAGTAATTTTATTTTTATCGAAAACAGCCTGTTGAAGTAATCTATTTTGGAGGCTCAATATAAGAGGTGTGTAATGTAAACCATTAATCTGAAAAGGTCATTTAGTATTATAAGCATAATATGAAATATTTTGCTTTATCGTCTAAATTTAATGTTGTAATTCCGACTAATAAATAAAAAAAAACGTCTTTTTTTATGATGTGAAAAAATTCAATTTATTATAATTATCTTCTGGAAACTTATTGATACGCATGAATACAAATTGTCACTAATTTCTTAAGGTTATAACATTAAATCAAGCAAGATAGTTTTATCTAACTGAAGAGCTAAGCTAGAATTTTAGTTAACTTGAAAATACAACTTTTAGTCGTCGACTGATAATAATGTAAATTTAACTATTGATAGTGAGATTAAATAATGTGACCAGCTTCACGAGTTAAATGTAATGATGAAAATCATCTAGCCTTTTTATATCAGTAAGTTAGCTAATGTTTTGGTTTTTTAAATCATAAATGAATGGTCTTTAAATGACTTATTTAATTAGGGTTTTATTATTTTAAGTCAATTTATAAATTTATGGTTGGTGATAATTTACGCGCCGGTTAATTATATTAATTTTAATATTTAGTAGAGGTTATTATGGGGAAAGAAAGTATTGCTAAAATGCTAGGGATAAAAATCCGAAAACAACGAGAAAACCATAAAATATCGATAGAAAGAATGGCGAGTTTAATCGGTGTAACAGAAGAAGAAATGAATCGATTTGAGACAGGAGAGAGTTGTATTGATGTTGATTCATTATTCCAATTTGCATACCTCTTCAATGTTGACCCGGCTTCTTTTTTATATGGGATTGTCAATGTAAATAGTGGAACGTGTAGGTTAATACACTGATTATAAGTAATTTGATTATGTTACATTAAATTTTAGAGTATTATTATATAACCCACTAATATAATAATGTGTTCTGTTTCTATCAGAATAATCTTTATATTTTATGGTAATCAAATATATCCATAGATATTTAACTGTTTTATTACTTTATCTGTTAGCTCATTAGCGCGGCTCCATTGATTAATCTTAGCTAATTTTGTATTACTACTGAGCCTTAAAACAAATTGGTCAAGTTGCTTTACAATGAAATTATCTTGATTAACCTCTTGATATTTTTCATTAAAAGAAAGTTTTTTCTCTACCTCATAGCGGTTATTGCACTGCTTCAATGATAGTTTGTCTGAGATCTTTCCTGTATTAAAAAAGATTTCAAATGAAACCAATAAACCGTTTTCTTGGCGTAAATTAATTATTAAGACGTCGCCATCGGCTCTTTGATTGAAGGGATGCGAGAACTGAATAGAAGGAAGTGAAAGGACAAAATCAGGCATTAGTGATAACAATAATTCTATGCTCTTTGTGATGGTGTTTCGTAATATATTGAATGGTAGTTGGTTTTCTGGCTCTACTATTCGGTGTGTTGTGATACGTAATAACCCTGTTTCGCTACCATGTTTAGGCATTAAAGATGCTTTTATTTGATTGAACTGGTTATCAGAGCTCAAAGGTTGGTTGTAGTCAATAAATACGTCATGGCGCATGGCTTGCTTTAATACTTCATTCAGTTCGCTTTCACTAAAGTTAGGGATATCATTCAATAGAACATCTTTTCCAGCAGTTACCGCTGTCTGAATAGCAAACTTTAGTAATTCATCACTACAAGTGGATGTCACTATGATGCAATCAACGTCATCATTGTTGATTAGCGCTTCTATTTTTTTCTTTTGGCACATGAAGTCAGTCATAGAAGGAAGAGATGGGGACAAATGGCAAATTGACTTTAGCTCACTATGATGGGTGCAGCATTTTATCGCATTTATATAAAGTTGGTTATAAGGTGCAGTGCCGATTAAACCAATACCAGAACGATTAATTGACGTGACAGAATGCTGTTCTTCAAGTAAACGCAGGTGGCCGAGTAAATAAAGAAAGTGTGTATTTAACATGCTTAGCCCTTATTCTTGGTTTATCTAACACGCGATATAATTCCAACATAACAGGGTGAAATAATAATTTCATTTTATTGTTATTTTAGAACTTGTATTTTCTGATGGGATTCACAAATTAAAGAAAAAGATGAAACTTAATTAGTATTCAATAATGACGTTTATGTTAATCAGGGAAAAGGTAGGAAGGGGCTCTGAATTAATGGAGGTGTTTAATTACAGAGCCGTATAACTAGACTAAGCTGCTGCCTTGACGATAGGCTAATGCAACGGTTAGTGATTGTGCTAAACATAAGGTGGCTGACTGCGAACGAAATGCATCTACTTGGGCTTCTTTGATAACAAAACAAACATCACTGAAACTTGCCAATGGGCTGATTTGACTATCAGTAATCACGATTTGCTGTGCACCCGCTTGAGCCGCTTTCTCACTTACCATGACAGTTTCCGAGGCGTAAGGTGTGAAACTGATTGAAATTACAACGTCGTTTTCACTGATCCGACTGATCTGCTCTTTGAACATTCCACCAAGACCATCAATAAGGACAGGGCGGCATTCCAAATGGCTAAGTGCGTAACTTAAATATGTTGCAACGCTGAATGAACGACGCAAACCGATAATGTAGATATTCTGTGCATTCGCTAAAAGTGATACGGCTTTTTCAATATCTTCAGCAGGGGTTCTGGCTGCCATTTGTTGTAACGCTTGGGCGTTAGAATGAGCGAACTCCTTCAAAATTTGTGAGGGGTCATCACTCAGTTCTTGGGAACCATCCATTTCACGAAACATACGGGCTCTATCTGTGTAGCTGGCCGTTTCTTCCACAAGGTTCATACGAAACAATTGTTTCATTTCATTAAACCCACTGAAATTAAAAGCATTTGCAAAGCGGATCAGCGTCGAAGGCGGAACCTTAGCTTCCTTTGCAATGACGGCAACGGTATCAAATGCCACACTATTCGTATTATCTAATACATAGCGTGCCACTTGCTGTAACCGTTTACTTAGTTCGTCATATCGTGAGCGAACTTGCTCTTGAAACTCATTTAAATTTGATGCACTTGACATATAACCTCCAGAATTTGGCTCTAATTGTAGTTGTTTTACAGCGTTAGTCGAATCTTTTTGAAACACTTAGTTCATATTTAAAAATTTTCTTTTTTTAGGATCGTGAAATAATTTGAATTTGGGATAATAAATTGAACAGCTTACATCAATTTGCTCTCTTATTTTCTTGATTGAAAGAAGGCCATGTTTAGCTCAATACAACGGCAAAATAGCCAATAAATAGGTGATGGACATAAGTTTAGGATTGGTATTTTTTTAGTCGCGATTAAAATTTCACAAAAACTTTGTCTAGATCACATAAATTGAATGTTATTTCAAATTTAGTTGTAAATGAAACAAATATTTCATATACATTGAGTAACAAGGTAACTCTGTCAGCTAAAGAGAGGCAACATGGAACAGATTCATAATTTCATTGGTGGTGAAATAGTATCCAGCAAAAGTGGGCGTTTTGCGCCTGTATTCAACCCGGCAACGGGGGAGCAAATTGCTCAAGTTGTACTCAGCAGTGCCGATGAAACAAAAAAAGCCATTGAGATTGCGAATAAAGCATTCCCTAAATGGTCAAAACTATCTCCCCTAAAACGTTCTCGGGTTTTATTCAAATTTAAAGCTTTACTTGAAGAGAATATGGATGAGCTGGCGCGTTTAATTTCAAGAGAACACGGTAAAGTTTTTTCTGATGCGGTAGGTGAATTAACCCGAGGTTTGGAAGTCGTTGAATTTGCATGCGGTATTCCTCACTTACAAAAAGGTGAGCACTCAGCCAATGTTGCTACAGGTGTTGATAGCCACTCATTAATGCAGCCTTTGGGTGTTTGTGCGGGGATCACGCCATTTAATTTTCCAGCAATGGTACCGATGTGGATGTTCCCAGTAGCTATTGCAACAGGTAATACCTTTGTTTTAAAACCATCAGAAAAAGATCCTTCATTAGCATTAGCATTAGCTAGATTATTAAAAGAAGCTGGCTTACCTGATGGCGTATTTAATGTTGTTCAAGGGGACAAAGAATCCGTTGATGTGCTCTTAACTGCACCAGAAGTTCAAGCCGTTAGTTTTGTTGGCTCAACGCCTATTGCTGAATATATTTACACGACGGCATCCGCTCATGGTAAGCGTTGCCAAGCACTTGGTGGAGCGAAAAACCATTGTATCTTAATGCCTGATGCAGACATGGGGCAGGCAGCTAATGCTATTATGGGCGCTGCGTTTGGTGCTGCAGGTGAACGTTGCATGGCATTATCCGTCGTCTTAGCTGTCGGTGATGAAACGGCAGATGCGCTCATTGCTAACCTGAAAGGCCAAATTGCCAAAATGTCCGTGGGTCCTGGTATTACTGACGGTAAAGAAAATGACATGGGACCTGTGATTTCCACGCAACATAAAGCCAAAATCTGTGACTATATTACCAGTGGCGAAAAACAAGGTGCGACGTTATTGGTCGATGGCCGTGACTTTAAAGTGAAAGGCTTCGAAAATGGTTATTTTGTAGGGCCAACATTATTTGATAATGTCACGCCTGAAATGGACATTTATCAAGAAGAAATTTTTGGGCCTGTATTAGCCGTAGTGCGAGTTCCAGACTTTGAAACGGGTTTGAAACTGATTAACCAACATGAATATGGTAATGGAACGGCTATTTTCACCCGTGATGGTGAAACAGCGCGCGAATTCCAAGAAAATGTTCAAGCGGGAATGGTCGGAATTAACATACCTATTCCAGTACCGATGGCATTCCACAGTTTTGGTGGTTGGAAACGGTCTATTTTTGGTCCATTAAATGTACATGGAAATGACGGTGTTCGTTTCTATACTCGCATGAAAACAGTCACTAGCCGTTGGCCTGCCAGTGTTCGCTTAGAGCACCATGAAAGTAGTTTCACAATGCCAACCATGGAATAAACGGAGACCCGTATGAATAAGCAGAAAATGACGACCGCTCAGGCGTTGGTTAAATTTTTAAACCAACAATACGTTGATGTTGATGGTGAGCAATATCCGTTTATTCAGGGAGTATTTACGATTTTTGGCCATGGTAATGTTGTGGGTTTAGGTCAGGCGCTTGAAGAAGCGCCTGGTCATCTACGCGTTTATCAAGGATGTAATGAGCAAGGTATGGCGCACATTGCGACGGGTTTTGCTAAACAAAAAAAACGTAAACAAATTTTTGCTGTGACATCTTCAGTCGGCCCCGGTGCCGCAAATATGATTACCGCAGCAGCAACGGCAACTGCCAATCGTATTCCATTATTATTGTTGCCAGGGGATACCTTTGCGACTCGTCAGCCCGACCCAGTACTGCAGCAAGTCGAACAATACGGTGATGGGACTATCAGTACTAATGATTGTTTTCGCCCGGTTTCACGTTATTGGGATAGGGTTTCACGGCCTGAACAACTGATGGCGGCGATGGTTAATGCCATGCGAGTGTTAACTGACCCTGCGGATACTGGCGCGGTAACCATTTGCCTACCTCAAGATGTTCAAGGCGAGGCGTGGGATTACCCCGATTATTTTTTCCAAAAACGCATCCATCGTATTGAACGTAGACCACCGACAACGGTGAGTATCGAAGAAGCCGTAAATTTAATTCGTGGCAAGAAAAAACCATTGCTCATCTGTGGTGGTGGGGTACGTTATTCCGAAGCTCACGACGCATTTTTGCAATTTGCGGAAGATTACCGTATTCCATTTGGCGAAACTCAAGCAGGTAAAAGTGCCATCGTTGCTAGTCATCCCTTGAATATGGGCGGAATTGGTACAACAGGTGGGTTAGCGGCAAATTTGTTGGCTAAAGAAACCGACTTAGTGATTGGTGTGGGGACTCGTTTTACGGATTTTACCACCGCCTCTAAGTCGTTATTTAGTCATCCGAATGTGATGTTCTTAAATATCAATGTTGCGGAGTTTGATGCAAGTAAGTTAGATGCATTGAAAGTGGTCGCAGATGCCAAAGAAGCGTTACAAGCACTGAGTGTAAAATTGAAAGATTCTCACTATGAAGCTCAGTGGGGGGATGAAATTCAGCAGGCTAAACAACAGTGGAAAAATGAGCTGGAGCGCTTGTTTAGTATACAGTATCGGCCATTAGATTTTGTCCCTGAAATTGCAGGCCATCTTGATGACAAGCTTGAAGAGTACCGTAAAACGCTTGGTACAGAATTGGCGCAAACACGGGTGCTAGGCTTGATGCAGCAATACATGGAAGACGATGCCATTATTGTCGGGGCTGCAGGTTCATTACCGGGTGATTTACAACGTATTTGGCTACCAAAACAACGGGATACATACCACCTTGAATATGGCTATTCATGCATGGGGTACGAAATTGCCGCTGCTGTTGGGGCTAAAATTGCTGCGCCAAAACAACCTGTTTATGCGATGGTCGGAGATGGCTCTTATTTAATGCTACACAGTGAGCTGCAAACTGCGATTCAGGAGAATATTAAGATCACCATCTTATTGTTTGATAACGCGGGATTCGGCTGTATTAATAATCTGCAGATGAGCCAAGGCATGGGAAGTTTTGGTACAGAGAACCGGCATCGAAACCCACAGACGGGGTTGATGGATGGGCCGTTAGTGAAGGTCGATTTTGCTAAAAACGCAGAAAGCTATGGCTGTAAAAGTTATCGGGTACATGATGAGGAACAATTGATTGCTGCACTGAAAGACGCGAAGTCCCATTCGGGCTGTGTATTGATTGATATTAAAGTACTTCCGAAAACAATGACCGATGGTTATGAAGCTTGGTGGCGCACAGGAACGGCTCAAGTTTCTAAAAAGCCTCAAATAGTTGCTTCCGCTGAAAAAATTAAAGAGATGGTTGAACATAAAGTTCGTCTTTATTAATCAACATATTGCGCTAGTGCCTTATAGTGTCAAAATAACTCGACGGTGTTTTACCGTCGAGGAATGTTTTTCGTTTTCTTAATGAGTCAGATGTGTAACTAAGTAGGGTAGTTACTGGAAACTTAGCAGGGATTGCTTTGGTTTTTATTTGCATAGTGGTTATCACTTGCCGTTCTATATTCGTCATACTTCAAGTTAAATGGGGATAGCGTTACGCTCATCGCCAACACAACTCGAATCATTTTGGATTATATACCCAGCTTTGGCTGGGTTTTTTTATGGTTTTTATAGTTTAAAAATTTATTTATTGAAATATATGTTTTATTGCGAGGTAGGGAAAGAACAAAAAAAGAAGTTATGGAAATTTAATATGCCAACAAACACAGACTTTATTGTTAAATGCTATTCGCTTGCATTGTCAATTTGTGATCTGAATAACACTAAAAATACACTTTAATATAACATTTGTTATCTAGAGCCCAAAAATATAATTTTCAAAAAATTATAAATTGAAATGAACGTTTTATTTGGTATATTCCGTAATATCCAAATAGTGGATTTAAGGTATCAAGGAGCATTTGAATGTTCAATATAGCACTATTCGGCGCAGGACGTATCGGACAGGTTCATGCTGTTAATATTGCCGGCCATAAAGAAACCAAACTTTATTCTGTCATCGACCCTTATCAACCGAATGCGGTTGCCTTGGCTGAAAAATACCAAGCAAAAGTACAGACGACAGAAGAAGCAATGCAAGACCCTAATATACAAGGGGTTTTAATCGCTTCAGCCACAGATACTCACGCTGATTTAATCGAACTCGCAGCCAAACATAAAAAAGTGATCTTCTGTGAAAAGCCTGTTCATCTTGATCTTGAGCGTGTGAAACAGTGTTTAAAAAGCGTGAAAGAACATAATGTTCCACTGTTTATTGGTTTTAATCGTCGCTATGACCCTCAATTTCGCCACTTGAAAAATTTATTCCAACAAGGCGCTATTGGTAAAGCAGAATCTTTAATTATCACGTCTCGTGATCCGTCACCACCACCTGCGGAATACGTCAAAGTCTCCGGTGGTATGTTCAGAGATATGACGATTCATGACTTTGATATGGCGCGCTTTATGATTGGCGAAGAGCCTTGCTCTGTCTACGCACAAGGCAGCAATGTTGTTGACCCTGCTATCGGCCAAGCAGGTGATATTGATACTGCATTTATTATCTTAAAATTTCCATCAGGCGCAATGGCGACCATCTCTAACAGCCGTCGTTCAGGTTACGGTTATGACCAACGCATTGAATTACATGGTGAAAAAGGCTTATTAACGGCAGGTAATATTAAAGAGAACAGTGTTGCGCTGTTAAGCGAAGTTGGATGTTTATCTGCCAAGCCAGAGTATTTCTTCTTACAACGTTACCATGAAGCATACCAAGCAGAGTGGCAGCATTTTGTTGATATCTTAGCAGGCCGTGCGGAATCTGAAACGACAGGTACCGATGGTGAATTGGCTTTATATCTTGCAGACAAAGCGCTGGAATCATTAAAAACGGGTAAAGAAGTTAAATTGTAATTAATGCGGTAATACTATTTAACTTAATTATAGACTTGCGGTTAAAAATGTATTTTTAGCCGCAATAGCAAATATATTCATTTATCAATGAGTATATAAAATACTGACCTTACTTTTATTTAATACTCTTTAGGCTTTCAATATTCTGAGATTAATTGAGGCTTTTTATAATCTTACTTTCTTTAATTTAACTGATGTATTTATCGTTTTAAATTCGCGAAAACTATTTTCAAAGAGTTTATCGATCAGGCCTAAAGCTAGCAAAGTAGCGATTCAAACCAGAGTGCCAGAAACTTATTTCATTATTTAACATTTAACATTAAACATTTATTTAAATATTGAAAAATTGTTTTTTTGGTAAGACATAATGATTCAAATAATAAGGTAATAATATGTCATTAATCATGAATCTCAATCAACAACAGAGAAAAAGGTTGCACCAAATAACCTTGGTTGCAACCTTTGGTGGATTACTATTTGGTTATGATACTGGTGTCATTAACGGTGCATTTTCATCACTGAAAGAAAACATGGGATTAACGCCAACCACGGAAGGGCTGGTAATGAGTGTCCTATTAGTGGGCGCGGCATTAGGCAGTGTTTGTGGTGGACGTGTAGCAGACTTTGTCGGGCGCCGTACTTATTTGCTTTACCTCTCATTTCTGTTTTTATTTGGGGCATTTTTATCTGCGGCGGCTCCAAACATTGAAGTTCTTCTTATTGCTCGGTTTATATTGGGGTTTGCGGTGGGCGGGGCTTCAGTGACAGCACCGACATTTATTTCGGAAGTGGCCCCGACTGAAATGCGGGGAAAACTTACCGGACTCAATGAAGTTGCTATTGTTATCGGGCAGCTAGCGGCATTTGCTATCAATGCGATTATCGGTTCTATTTGGGGTCATCTACCGGATGTCTGGCGTTATATGTTGTTAGTGCAGGCGGTACCTGCATTGTGCCTATTATTTGGTATGTGGAAAGCGCCTGAAAGCCCACGCTGGCTAATGAGTAAAAACCGTCGTGAAGAAGCGCTGAAAATTTTAAAGCAAATTCGCCCTGAAAAACGTGCTATTCAAGAATATGAAGATATCGTGACCTTATTAGATGTTGAAGCTGCGGAAGCTAAACGTCATCCGAATGCCAATAAACAAAATTTAGCCTTAATTTTTAATACGCCTTGGATTTTTAAATTGGTATTAATTGGGATGGTGTGGGCGGCATTACAGCAAACGACTGGGGTTAACGTTATTATGTATTATGGTACAGAAATTCTCAAAACAGCGGGTTTTTCTGAACAAACTTCTTTAGTTTTCAACGTATTAAATGGTGTTTTTTCTGTTGGTGGTATGGTGATAGGGGTACTATTCCTTGTTGACCGATTTAAACGTAAGACACTGATTGTTGGTGGTTTTGCTCTAATGGCATCGTTACACTTATTAATTGCAGCAACAGACTACTTCTTAACCGGGGATGTTAAAGCAACATTAATTTGGTTACTTGGCGCGGTGTTTGTTGGGGTTATGCAAGGAACAATGGGCTTTTTAACTTGGGTAGTACTTGCAGAGCTATTTCCACTTAAAATCCGCGGGTTATCTATGGGGATCTCAGTCTTCTTTATGTGGATTATGAATGCGATTGTGAGTTATTTATTCCCTGTATTACAAGCAGAACTTGGTTTAGGTCCAGTATTCTTAATTTTTGCGGTAATAAACTACTTAGCTATCGTTTTTGTGGTGAAGTTATTACCAGAAACATCAAACAAATCATTAGAACAACTAGAAGAAGAGCTCTCATCAATGTAATTATTACTTATTGGTGGTGTGAATATACCTAATTAACTTAATCGAGGGTTGGATATGATAGAACAACTAACCACAAGTAATTTGCATTTAGGTTGTCAGGCAAGAAATAAAGCTGAAGTACTCAAAATGGTGGGTACGGAATTTAAAAATAAAGGTTATGTTGATAGGGATTGTGTGCATTTCTTAACGGAAAGGGAACAACAAATATCAACATTCTTGGGGAATGGCATTACGTTGCCTCATCTACCTAAGTCCGCCAATGATATTATCTTGCATACCGGTGTTGAAATTTTTCAATTTCCTGACGGGGTGATATGGGACCGAACCAATGTGATGTTTATCGCAATAGGTGTGATTGCAAAATCAAGGGAACACATTGATGTACTTAGGGAAATTGCACTGATTTTCAGTGATGAGTTTATTGCCAATGCATTGTCTTTGACGTCAAGTAAAGAAGAATTTTTAAGCATTCTTCATCGCTAGCTTTGGGTTTTGAAGCGAGTATGGGATCTTTACCTGATCCCATACTCAATAAATTTCATCTTTGGTTATTCTATTTCATTTCATTCCAGGTTATTACCTCTTTATTGTTTTCATCCTCTCTGAAATTAATAATTATTTTCTTATATATTAGCTAATTACATTAAAAGTTAACGTTGGATCACATAATGAAATTAATATTCCTAATAATATTGATAATGAAACGAATGTTCCGTATAACATGATTATTGAAATAAAAATCTGGAACAAGTATTAGGCCAGCCATTGTGTTACAGAAAATGAGCGAGAGGTAGAACAGATGAAAGAGATCCGTATCGGGATGATAGGTACTGGCTATATAGGACGAGCTCATGCCATTGCTTATGCACAAGCAGCAACCGTTTTTCCATTACAGGGAAAATTGGTTCGTGAAATGATAGCAGAAATTACCCCTGAGTTAGCACAGACCCGAGCTCAGGAAATGGGATTTAATCGTGCAACCGATGACTGGCGAAAATTAGTTGCAGATCCAAATATTGACGTGGTGGATATCTGTTCGCCTAATTTCCTGCACAAAGAAATGGCAATGGAGGCAATTAAGCACGGTAAACACGTTTATTGCGAAAAACCATTAGCGCTCAATTCTGAAGATGCCAAAGAAATGGTCGAAGCGGCTAAAAAGGCGGGAGTCTTAACGTTAGTGGGGTTCAATTATATGAAAAACCCTACCTCTCAGCTAGCCAAAGAAATCATTGCAAATGGTGAAATTGGAGAAGTTATCCATTTTTATGGCACCCATAATGAAGATTATATGGCTGACCCTAGCGCGCCGATTCACTGGCATTGCTTTAAAGAAAAAGCTGGCCTAGGTGCCCTGGGTGATTTATCTGCACATATTATTAATATGGCGCAATTCCTCGTAGGGGATATTGAAACCGTTTGTGGTGATATGGAAATTGTCATTAAACAGCGTCCAGAAAAAGCGGGTTCAGCCGTTATGGTTACGGTTGAAAATGAAGATCAGGCGCATGCCATGGTGCGTTTTGCTGGTGGCGCAATGGGTGTCATAGAAACTTCACGAATCGCAGCTGGCCGTAAAATGGGGCTAACTTATGTGGTGACTGGCACCAAAGGAACACTGTCTTTCACCCAAGAAAGAATGGCAGAGCTAAAGCTCTATCGTCATGATGAACCTAGCAATCGTCAAGGTTTTAAAACCATTTTTGTGGGGCCAGAGCACCCGGATTATGCGCCATTTTGTAATGGTGCAGGCCATGGTATTGGCTTTAATGACCAAAAAACAGTTGAAGTGCGTGATTTAATTGATGGCGTTGCAACAGGGCAGCCAATGTGGCCTGATTTTGAAGAGGGCTGGAAAGTATCACGAATATTAGACGCGATAGCACGTTCATATGATGAACAACGTTGGGTTAACGTTAAAGAAATCAATTAATTCTGTTGTAGTTAAGGGGTAATTAATGGATAAGCAGAAGAAGTTAGATGTTATCTGTATGGGCCGTATTGCCGTTGACCTGTACGGACAACAGATAGGTTCTCGTTTAGAAGATGTGAGTTCGTTTGCCAAATATTTAGGCGGCTCTTCTGGAAACGTGGCATTCGGCACTGCAATACAAGGATTAAAATCGTCAATGCTTGCCCGTGTGGGGGATGAGCACATGGGACGCTTTTTACGTGAGGAATTACAGCGGGTAGGCTGTGATACCAGCCATCTTATTACAGACAAAGACAGATTAACGGCATTAGTTATCTTAGGGATCAAAGATCAGGATACTTTCCCATTAATTTTCTATCGTGATAACTGTGCAGATATGGCGATTACGCCAAATGATTTTACGGAAGAATATATTGCATCCGCGCGTTGCTTGGCAATTACAGGAACGCATTTATCTAATCCGAAAACCCGCGCGGCGGTATTGAAAGCATTGGAATATGCTAAACGTAATAACGTCAAAACAGCCATTGATATCGATTATCGCCCAGTCTTATGGGGGTTAACGTCTCTCGGTGATGGTGAAACGCGTTTTATTGCGTCTGATAGCGTGACTGCGCAGCTACAAGAAGTATTATCGCAGTTTGACCTGATTGTAGGTACCGAAGAAGAGTTCCACATTGCTGGTGGCACAACGGATACCGTTCAAGCCCTTAAAAATATCCGTCAATTAACGGATGCAGAACTAGTATGCAAGCGTGGCTCTCTTGGCTGCTCCGTATTTAGCGGTGCAATCCCCGAAACCTTGGACGAAGGGATCACTGTTCATGGTGTCAGAGTTGAAGTACTTAACGTATTAGGTGCTGGCGATGCATTTATGTCTGGTCTACTACGCGGTTATTTAAACGGTGATGGTTGGGAAAAAGCCTGTGCTTATGCGAACGCTTGTGGGGCTTTAGTGGTTTCTCGCCATGGCTGTGCGCCTGCAATGCCAACAAAAATCGAGTTAGATAATTACCTTGAACGTGCTGTGGCAGTACCACGTCCAGATCTCGATCCTATACTCAACCATCTGCATCGAGTGACTTCACGTCGCACACAGTGGAATGAGCTCTGTGTTATGGCATTCGACCATCGCATCCAATTTGTTGATATGGCTCGTAATGCTGGTGCTGATATTTCTTGTATTCCTTATCTGAAGAAATTGATTTTCCGTGCCAGTAGTGAAGTGGCGCAAGAAGCAAATTTACAAGGTAAAGCAGGGCTACTTTGCGACAGTACCTTTGGCCAAGACGTATTGAATGACGTGACTGGTCGTGGTTGGTGGATAGGCCGTCCAATTGAGCTACCGGCATCAAGACCATTGTGCTTAGAACATGGCAATATCGGTTCTCAGCTGATCAGTTGGCCAAAAGAGCATATTGTGAAATGTTTGGTATTTTTCCATCCAGAAGACAACCATCCCCTGCGTTTAGAGCAAGAAAAAACAGTTCAAGAAGTTTACAGCGCTTGCTGCCAATCAGGTCATGAATTATTGCTTGAAGTGATATTACCCGCAGATATGGAACGCAATGATGAGCTGTATTTACGCGCAATCAAACGCTTCTATAACTTAGGTATCAAGCCTGATTGGTGGAAATTACCACCACTACAAGCAGAAAATTGGGATGCGGTTGACCGATTGATTCAAGAGCGTGACCCATATTGCCGCGGTGTCGTACTCTTAGGGCTTGATGCGCCACAAGCTGAGTTACAAGCGGGTTTTAATGCCGCAGCTGGAAAATCCATCGTCAAAGGATTTGCTGTTGGTCGTACCTTATTTGGTAAGCCTTCGTTGGAGTGGATGAAAGGTGAAATCAATGACGATGAGCTGGTTCAGAAAATCAAAACTAATTACTTAAACCTGATAGCCCTATGGCGTCAGCGTAAATAATATTACTTTTACCTACACAGGAGCTTCATCATGGCAATCCAACTTGGTATTAACCCGTTGACATGGACGAATGATGATTTACCCACTTTAGGGGCAGAAACATCTCTAGAAACATGTTTAACTGAAGGCCGTCAAGCAGGTTTCGCTGGTTTTGAATTAGGTAATAAATTTCCACGCAAAGCGGAGATTCTAGGGCCGATTTTAAAACAGCATGACTTACAACTGGTTTCAGGCTGGTATTCGGGAGAACTATTATCTCGCAGCGTGGAAGAAGAAATTGAAGCGGTACAAGGGCACTTAGCGTTACTGCGTGATTTAGGCGCTAAAGTGATGGTGTTTGCAGAAGTGACCAACTGTATTCATGGCGACCAAAACAAACCTGTTCATATGCGTCCATTGTTCCCAGCCGATAAATGGGAAGAATACGGTGAGAAACTGACCGAATTCGCGAAATATACCTTATCTCAAGGCGTGAAAATCGCCTATCACCACCATATGGGAACCGTGATTGAGTCAGCAGAAGATGTTGATAACCTAATGAAGCACACGGGCGATGAGGTCGGTTTATTGCTAGATACTGGCCACTTAACCTTTGCTGGCGCAGACCCGGTTGAAGTGGCTAAACGTTGGGCAAAACGGATCAATCACGTACATTGCAAAGATGTCCGTGCAGATGTCCTAAAAGATGTTAAAAACCGTAAAACCAGCTTCTTAGATGCCGTATTAGCCGGTGTGTTCACGGTACCGGGTGATGGTTGCGTTAACTATCCTGACGTGTTTAAGGTATTGAAAAATAGCCAATATGAAAATGGCTGGCTGGTGGTTGAAGCAGAGCAAGACCCTGCGATTGCGCATCCATTAACTTATGCCACATTGGGTTACAACAATTTGTCTAAGTTTGCTAAGGATGCGGGTTTAATCTAAATCGTCGTCATATTTCAGTCTGTGGCGTTGTTGGCTTCGCTTACCCCCCCTAGTCACATACTTGTGTATGCTCCTAGGGATTGGTGCGCTAGCCGCCTAGCCACAAACTGAACTATTTGATTGATGAAACGGTTAGTGACTAAAAAGAATTGCCTATCTAGAATCTAAAAAGTGTCAGAGGAAAGTTATGTCAAAATTATTGTCGAAATACCATGCTCCAGATGCACATAAGCGTACTCAGCATATCACTCCACAAATCGCTAACTGGGGTTATGTTCACTTTGATGTTTACGAATTAAAACAAGGTGAGTCTATTTCCTTACCTGCTTCTGAAAATGAAATGTGCTTAGTCTTAGTAGCAGGTAAAGCGACGATTAAAACAACTAATCAAACGTTTGAAAACATTGGCGACCGAATGGATCCTTTCGAACGTAAAAAACCCTATGCTGTGTATGTGACAGCCCAAGAGTTTGCTGAGGTCATCGCAGATACCGATCTTGAATTGGCCGTTTGCAGTGCTAAAGGAAAGGGCACCTATCCAACACGTTTAATTGGTCCAGATGATATTGGTGCAGAGCAACGTGGCCATGGTTATAACAAGCGCTACGTGCATAATATTTTACCGGATGATAAAGCCGCTGATAGCTTATTAGTCGTGGAGGTCTTTACAGATGAAGGCTGCACCAGCTCTTATCCAAGCCATAAACATGACACCGATAATGAACCCAATGAAACTTATCTAGAAGAAACCTATTATCATCGTTTAAATCCATCTCAAGGTTTTTGTATGCAGCGTGTTTACACTGACGACCGCGAGTTAGATGAGTGCATGGCGGTATATAACAAAGATGTTGTTATGGTACCAAAAGGGTATCACCCAATGGCGACAGTGGCTGGCTATGATAACTATTACCTTAATGTGATGGCGGGACCAACACGTAAATGGTTATTTACATGGGAAAAAGACCATAACTGGGTGAACAGCGAAATCTATGCAGCGAAACATCGTGAAAAGTAAGTTAAAAACAGCAATATGTGAATGAATTAAGTTCTGTTATCTATCTTTGCCGGTAACTATTTACCGGCTTTTTTATGCTTAAACTTAATAGGCTGCGGTAAATTGTTGGCGAATAAATTGTGAATTATTCACTTCATCAAGAATAGCAACTGCAAAGTCTTCAACAGAAATTTTAGCGGGAGTATTACCATTCATTAATAATTGATTCCCGCCAAGCCGGAAGGTTTCTGTTCTTTCTCCTTCTTCAAGCATGGCGGCAGGAGAAACGTAGGTCCAATCTAATGAATCAATGGATTGTAATTGGTTTTTAAATTCTCTCATTGCTTGGGCGCCAGGCTTTATTTCAGCAGGAAAATCAGGGGAATCAATTAAATCAATACCTGCAGTGGTTTTTAGACTTCCTGCACCACCCACCACAATGAACCGTTTGACCATGGATTTTTGTACAGCATGTAAAATTGCGAGGTTACCCGCAACAGTATCTTGATACAAATTAGGGTTCTGCCAACCGCCATTAAACGCACTGATGACAACATCCTGCCCCTTTAGCCGAGAGGTTAACCATGGAATATCGGTGATATCTCCAGCCGCGGTGATTAAGTGAGCGTGTTGAGATAGTTGATTACTATGACGAGAAATCGCTGTTACTTGGTGATGCCGAAGTAGTGCTTCAGCAACTAATGCTCTGCCAACAAAACCTGTTGCGCCAATAATCGATATTTTCATCTTCAGTTCCTCTTTGCTTGAATGTCACACTCAAGAATAATGATACTGATAGGGCTAGGCTTTAGGACTAAGACTTCTTTTCCCAATGTGTTCTTTTTTGAGTATAGAACAGACGTTCTTATTGGGGAATATGCTTAATTTTATTTTGTTTCTCTAAATAACTTTAAAATAATACTCGTCATGATGGCGATGGTTCCTCCTAAGGCGGTTTCAAGAACGCGGTCAAACAATAATTCATAGGTTGGGTGACGCCAATATATAACGAGCTCAAGAATGGATAAAATTAAGCTTGTCACGACAAATGTCATAAACGTATATCCATGATGAAAACTCATTGGCATTAAAAAGGCGAATACCACAACTGCAATTAAACCGATGTATGGCATAAGTGGTAGGTTGAATAAAAAATACAGCAATAAAACAGAAATAAGGCTGCCTAAGACTCTCTGCAAAGTAATTTTAACGATGCTTTGTGATTTTGGATGCAATACAAAAACAAAGGTCAATAATGTCCAATAAAAGTGCCCTAGATCTATACTGCGTGGAATGGCAAGTGCGAGTAATAGCCCTAAAGCATAAATCATCGAACGGGGAATAATATTTTTTCTCAACGTAAACAAATTTTGTTCAACTAAAGCACTCGTAATAACGCTATGGCGTGTCATTTTATGACTAAGGAGATAATACGTGATTAGCGTTACTCCACTGCCAATAATAAAACCTAACGCCAAACTTCTTGATATATCAGGTAAAATGGTGCCAATTGTCGACATGATAATCATAAACTTCATCGTTAAATCCATTGCGGGATCTGTGCCATACAATTGGTAATAAATGAACGAAAAAATGGCGAGATAAATATAATACGCCGTACCAAGCCGCAGGGTATCACCGATAAAAATAGCCACTAAAATCATCAATAAACAACAAGCGGTGTAAGCATAGTTTTTATATTCTTTTGCTGCATTGAATAAATTAAATGAATACAGTGTTGAGAATGTCGCCCACATCGCTGCTTGCGCATCTAAAATCACAAAAGCAGTTGCGGCACTAAAAAACATACAGCTGGTAAAAATAATCCCATCATGAATAGCAGGAAACGTTCTCATAATTCGATGCTCGTAAATAGAAGCTTAACTCATTAATTAATAACGTAATTAAATATTATACGGTGTGAAATTTCAAGGCAATCACTCAGTATTTATGACAAGTTACCATTAAATGGTATCAGTGGCGTTGTTAGTATTGATATTCTGTTTTTATGTGACAAAAAAGGCATAATAGGGAAGAGCAGTCGTAGCAATCATAAAGGTAATAAAATGCAAATAATCAATCCTCATGATTTTGTTTGGGTCAGCAGTAATAATGATGTCGCGATAGAATCGCTTCCTGAATGGGTTGGCTCACAATGGAACAGTAAATTACCGTTGACAGTATACCGAAATAAAGCGGATGAGAATAAACTGACTGTCGCAATTCGAGGAATTAAGCCACACCAACGCATCACGACACAAATTGAAAAATCGGCAATCACGCATATTATGAATGTGGAATCCTTGGTGGCAAATTCGGTGGAACTACAACGTTCAATGTTTATTGCTTTACCACCTGTGCAGGTTTTATGGATCATTTCGCAAACTAAATGGCCTTGGCAATGGGGAGTCACAGGCAGCTGTGCTTACACTTTAGCGACAGATATCCAAAGTATGTTGTCAGACTGCGACCTTGATGTGGTCATTCGCTGTCCGAACCCTCAAGAAAAAGAAGATTTTGCTGAGTTTGCTATTAAGGCGAATACACCCTATTGCCCAATCGATATCTATGTTGAAACGCCGAAGGGTGGGTTTTCATTAGCAGAGTGGTTTAAAAATGAACAGGTTACATTACACACACCACTTGGCGATATTATGACGGCAGACCCGTGGGATGAAAAATTATAGCTGCTATTTGTCTGTTAAATAACCGACTGTAGCTTGAATAGCCGACAAATTGATTAAATATTAATTTTGATGTTCGAGCAGGTGATTTTTTACTAATCAAATAAAATCGGAGGCACATAATGCCTCCCCACTCGCCTATTATTAATGTTCAATATTCGGTTCTTGTAAACCTGCGTCATGCCATTCTTTCATTGCAGGCAAAACTAAAACTCGGTCAACCCATTGTTTAGCCGCTGGGCTTACAGGTAAATGATAACTGCGGATTCGGAAGGCAACGGGTGCAAAGAAGGCATCTACAGCCGTAAATTCACTGCCCGCAAGCCAAGGGCCGCCAAATTGGTTCAACCCATCCTGCCATAGTTTCTGCAAGCGGTTTAAGTCAGTTTGTAATTCAATTGAAATATTATTAAGTGGTGCATTATGAGCACCATCCATTGGACACTGCTGGCGTAACGCACTAAAACCTGAGTGCATTTCTGCGCTGGCACTTCGAGCCCATGCTCTGGCTTTGCGATCTTTTGGCCAGACTTGTGGGAAGTCTTCTGCAATATATTCGCAAATGGCTAATGAATCCCATATTGTTTGGTTTTCATCGATTAAACAAGGGACTAAACCGGTAGGGGAAAAACGACTGAATTTCTCATGACTGCTTTTACCGTTTTCAAATAAACACAAATTTTCTTCAAACGGGATCTGTAATACCTTTAGTAAAACCCATGGGCGCAATGACCATGAAGAGTAGTTTTTATTTGCTATCCAAAGTTTATACATAGTATTTAACCTATCAGTCAGTTCGCGCAATGTTAAAAGGACGAATACCAATGTATGGGGAAAAAGGCAGACCTACAAATGTTATTTTATCGAAAATAGCTTATATCTATTAGGAATAAGCTAGATTTAATTGAAATTAATAAATAAATGAACTAAGTATTTAGTTACGACCATTTACAAAAGTGGAAGAATCTTTATTCAACTTTTATAATTAAAACTAGACAAAATCAAATACTAATCTATTTTTCATTATGTTGATCGTATTTGAATGTCTTCAACAAAATATTTGTTTAACTTTGGGATAGGAATAAAATTAATTTCACCTTATGATTATTACGGCTTAGTTAATAAAATATTACCTTCTTCTCTAAATGGTTTTTATCATGCAATGGAAAAATAATGCAAGCCACTATGGGCATATCTCTTTGCTCGTACATTGGCTAGTCGCAATTGTCGTATACGGAATGTTCGCTTTAGGTTTATGGATGGTGACACTAGGCTATTATGATAGTTGGTATCATCAAGCTCCTGAGATACATAAAAGTATAGGAATATTATTATTTATTGTTATGGCATTTCGTGTGATTTGGCGATTTATTTCACCGCCGCCGAAGCCATTAGCAAGCTACAGTAAATTAACGAAAGCTAGCTCTATTATTGTTCAAATTCTGATTTATATTATTTTATTCAGTATTTTGATCAGTGGTTATTTAATCTCAACCGCTGATGGACAACCTATTAGTGTGTTTGGTTGGTTTGATGTTCCTGCACTATTTACCGGTGCTGCGACACAAGCAGATACCGCAGGTGAAGTTCATTTATATTTAGCTTGGGCAGTGGTTCTATTATCAGTGTTGCATGTTTTTGCAGCTTTTAAACATCACTTTTTTGATCGTGATATTACATTAAAAAGAATGTTGGGTTTTAACCCCGATAAGTAACGTGGAGATAATTATGTTGAAGAAAACGGTTCTTGGTCTGGCTACTGGTGCACTTTTTTTAACGGCAGGTTCAGCATTAGCAGAAACTTACCAATTTGATAAGCAAGGCCAACACGCGTTTATTGAATTTCGTATTCAGCATTTAGGTTATAGCTGGGTATATGGTAGTTTTAAAGACTTTGATGGGTCTTTTACTTATGATGCAAAAGATCCATCAAAAGATAAAGTCGAAGTTACTATTAAGACAGGTAGCATTGATACTAACCATGCAGAGCGTGACAAACATTTACGCAGTGGTGATTTCTTAAATGCAGCCAAATTCCCTGAAGCGAAATTCGTTTCAACAGAAGTGAAGAAAGACGGTGAAGCCTACAAAATCACTGGTGATTTCACTTTAAATGGTGTCACTAAGCCAATTACATTAGACGCTAAATTAATGGGCGAAGGTAAAGATCCTTGGGGTGGATACCGTGCAGGTTTTGAAGCAGAAGGTAATATTAAGTTAAAAGAATTTAACATCAAATCTGATTTGGGTCCTAAATCTCAAGAAGCACAACTGTTGATTTCAGTTGAAGGTGTTCAAGTTAAATAAGATTTTTATCATAAAAAAACCTTCAGGCTTTCGAGTGCTGGAGGTTTTTTTATATCTACCGTATTATAAATTGTTTCTTTGTGGCAAATTCCCCCGTCTGAACCTCGCAATTTCCCTTATTCCTATAGCTAGACGACTTTAATACAAGCTAAAATAAGCATTATTACTTTTTATCGTTCAATTCGTGGCATTAACACTTTAGATACGTGAATATTATCGGTTTTAGATGCCATGGCATTATATGCAATTGGTTCTACAGTATATAAGTAGCTTGAAAGTGTTTGTGGGGAACCGTTTTACAAGAAAAGGCAGGGTAACTTTGAATACAAATAACTCACGTAAAACCGCATTAATTGTTAGCATTATTTTTATTGCATTTGCATTCGGTTTTTATTGGTTAAGTAAAGATAACAATGTGTTATCTACAGAAAATAATAGTGCAATTCATTCAGAGGCACTTGCTCAAGTTGAAAAAGAATTACCGATTATCGCGACGGTTAAGAAAATAAGCCCTGAAACCTATCAAAGTTTTGAGCATCTAATTACACAATACGACCCAACTAATGAAGATTTACGCCGTCAACTGTTTGACCAAGTAGTCGGGAATGTCATGAAGTTAGTACTAGAGCGTATGGAATATGCCTCTGATGACTCCGTGATTAACTTTACTAGCAGAGTTAATGATTACCTAAAAATCTTATTGGAAGAAGACCCAACGGGAAAAACGTGTTTTTATTCACTATTTCCGCATTTGAGAGAAACAGCAGAAATTATTCCACCACAAAAAAGCCAAGCTGTTTTGTTGAAACAAATTCAGGCAACCAATGAACTTTTAATTTCAAGTGAAGCGGGTGTAAAACAGGCGTTAATGTCCCCGACAGAATATTCTGAGGAATTAACCCAACTTGCTAGCGAGCTTTCTGCAAAGTATGGTGAAGATACTGCAATTCTTGGGAATTTAGAAGCAGGGAAGAAATCACCTGCACTAGCGTGCCGTATTTCTATTAGTTTTTATGATGAAATATTATCTATTCCAGATAATCCGAAAAAAGCGGCATTGTTACGTTCTTTATTTTCATCAGTAAATAATTAATTCTTTTTAGCAAAATGGTACTGATTAATATTGGTACCATTTTGTGTCATTAAGTATTACATTTCATAGCGTTAATCGCACTTTTTTTAATGCATTATTATTTGAGCATAAATAGTTCGTATTTATGTAGTATGCTTATTATATAAATTTATTTTTAACTATTTTGGAGATGGCATGCAATTTATTAAGAAAAGTATCATCGCACTTGCCGCTGCGACTGCGATATCAATGCCAATTGCAGTAAGTCAAGCTTGTACTCGGGTTGTTTATTTAGGTGAAAATGAACAGATAATGACCGGTAGAACAATGGATTGGAAATACGATATAGGCACTAATCTATGGATCTTTCCTCGAGGCATGGAGCGTGATGGCATTGCAGGACCTAGCTCTTTAAAATGGAAATCAAAATACGGTAGTGTGATCGCCTCAGGTTATGATATTTCAACAACTGATGGAGTGAACGAAGAAGGTCTAGTTGCCAATTTATTATGGCTTGCTGAATCAAAATACCCTCAAGTAGATAATAAGCAACCTGCGTTGTCGATATCGCTATGGGCACAATATGTGCTAGATAATTATGCGACAGTGGAAGAGGCTGTTGCAGCGTTAGAAAAAAATCCACTGGTCGTGGCAACGGATAATGTTCCTGGGCAAGATAGGTTAGCGACTTTACATTTGTCATTATCAGATGCGAGTGGCGATAGCGCAATTATTGAATATATTGATGGTAAGCAGGTCATTCATCATAGTCGCAAGTATCAAGTTATGACTAATTCGCCTACTTATGAGAAGCAATTAGCAATGCAGGAATATTGGCAAGGAATTGGTGGTACTGTCATGCTACCGGGGACAAATCGTTCCGCTGATAGATTTGCTCGTGCGCAATTTTATATTAATGCAATTCCTCAGAAAACAACGCCTAATAAAGCGGTCGCCAGTGTTTTCAGTGTCGTACGTAATGTGTCTGTCCCTTACGGATTGACGTCCGAAAATTCGCCTGAAATATCGTCAACGCGCTGGCGGACATTAGTTGACCATAAACGTCAGCTCTATTTTTTTGAATCTGCATTGACGCCAAATATTTTTTGGACTGATTTGGCAAAAATTGACTTTTCAGCAGAAACTGGACAAGTGAAAAAGTTGGATCTGGGTGAAGAGCAGAGCCATATTTATTCGGGGGATGCGACCAATAAATATGTGGTTACAAAACCTTTTGAATTCTTAGGGTTAAGTGCGAAACAGTTAGGTTACTAACTTATCCTATAGCGCGTATCAGCCCTCTTTATCTATAGGGGGTTGATATGAATCAAGTCCTCGATAATTTATCCATGAATGTTTTGCAGATAGCAAACGAACGGTATAAGATGTATTTAAAATGCAACTTATTGGTGATGATATGAATAATCTCGTGTGTTACAAAACCATGCCGGTTTGGAATAAAGCGTCTTTACCGTTAATGTTCCAAGAGCGTCATAATACAAAAGAGGATACATATGCACAGTTGAAAGTGCTAAAAGGCTCTTTAGATTTTATCATTTTTAATGAGGATGGCAGCGAACAACATTTTACTTTTGATATTCATAACCAGCCGCCTATTATCGAACCTCAAGTTTGGCATCGTATTTCTGCTTGTAGTGATGACATGGAATGCCAATTGGCTTTTTTATGCAAACCAGAACTGAAATTTTATAAAGAACACGGGTTAACGCCTCCACATTCAGAAGTGCGCTACCTGTGTGAGAACCACCTTAGTAAGCCATGTAAAACATTAGATTTAGGTTCGGGAAGAGGCCGAAATAGCTTTTATCTTGCCTTACAGGGTTATGACGTAACCTCGGTAGATATCAACCCTCAGCATATCCAAGCAATTGACTTCGTTAAAAAACAAGCTGGGGTAGAGAATATTCATACGGCTGTTTATGATATTAATAGTCACCAAATACAAGAGAACTACGAACTTATCATTTCCACTGTCGTGCTAATGTTCTTGCAGCGAGAAAAAATCGCCAATGTTATTACTAATATGCAAGAACATACCCTGCCAGGGGGAGTTAACGTTATTGTGTGTGCCGTTGAAACGCCAGATGCACCGCTGGATTTAGTGCCATTTAAATGCTTCTTAAAACCAGGGGAGCTAGAAGGGTATTATAAGGATTGGGATATTTTAAAATATAACGAAAACCCTGGTCATTTACACCGCACTGATTCACAAGGTAATCGTATTAAATTAAATTTTGCAACACTCATTGCACGGAAAAAGTAAGTAAGAGACTTGCATAGGTTATCTTAGTAAAAGAGTTTCCGTGGGTGGCAACTCTTTTTTATTTCTAATCGTTAAGGTTTGCTAGCGGCGGAATTAGCGGTTTCTTTTTCGCTTCGGGCTAAAGTCTTTTCGAGCAAGACAGAATATAGCGGTTTACCACCTAAAAATTGGGCTATCATTGTGGCGCCAATACAGGTAATAATCATCGGTAAGATTAACTGGTAGTTATTTGTCATTTCTAAAACTAAAACTATCCCAGTTAATGGTGCTCTGACGGTTGCGGCAAATAATGCTCCCATGCCTGCTATAGCGAAAGTCCCCACTTCAATTTGGTAATTAGGGAATATTTCGAGGGCAGCGTAGCCGAAAACACCACCAAATAAGGTACCAAGGGCGAGTAAAGGGGAGAAAATACCCCCTGGAGCGCCAGAGCTAAAGCTAATCGTCGAAGTTAAAAACCGTAAAGCAAAAAATATGAATAATAAAGTGATGGTAAATTGGCCTGCAACCATCTGGTGGATCACTGAATAGCCGCCACCAACAATTTCAGGAAGATAAACGCCAATTGCACCACAGGCACCACCAATTAGCCCGCCCATCAATACAAAGCGAGAAATTTTATTTTGGTAAAATGCTAAAAATTTACTTTGTAGGTACAATAAAAAACCATTAAAACAGATACCGATGACACCAAACATTAATCCTAAAATTAAATAAAGCCATAAAGTATTCATCGGTGCAGAAGAGAATTGACCGATATTTAATATAATAGCTTCCCCATTAATTAACCGATAGACAATGGTGGAGGTAACAACACCGATAAATACCGCTTTAATTGAAATTAAACTGTATTTAAATTGCGGGCGCATTTCTTCAATAATAAATAAAATGCCAGCTAAAGGGGCATTAAATGCTGTAGATAAACCAGCAGCAGCACCAGAGGCAAGTAAGGTATGGCGCGACTCATTATCTTTTAAACGAAATAAATCATAAAACATTTGGCTAAGGTTCGCACCAAGCTGTACAGTTGGCCCTTCGCGCCCTAACACCATGCCTGAACCCAATGTCCCTAATCCACCAATAAACTTAACTGGGATGACTCTCCACCATCTTACGGGGCGCAAATCTTGTAATGCACCTTCAATTTCGGGGATCCCAGACCCACCCGATTCAGGGGAGAACCGTTTAACTAGGTAATAGCCTAACATGGCAAGAAGTGCCGAGATAAAAAACATCCCAACAACCATCAGCCATTTTGGAGCAACCCATTCACTCACTGATTGAACGCGATAGTTGCTAATCCAAGTTGTTCCTATTTCAAATAGAGAACCGATAAGACCGACCGCAGCACCAATGAGTGCCGCGAGTAGTAAGATTTTTACAGGTGTTTTATCTGATTCTTTTAACCGTTTAAAAATCCGTAACCGGCTTTTTATCATAGATTTACTTGCTGAATTTACCTGGCTCATCTTTATTGGATTCTCTTTATACGATGGAATAACAAACACTTATAGGTAAGTATAACAAGAGTTACCGTAAGAACGGTATCAGGAAAAAAATAAAATGCAAAATAGTGTATTTAAGCAAGGCAGCTGAAATACAAAAAACAGCAGCACGAATAGCATACTTTCATTACTGTGAATAGTTCTCATTTGCAATGAATATTAATATAGATCAATAAACCATTAGATAATGAATAATTCCACTTTTTTATTCTAATAAAGAGCGTAGTCTTAATGTTGTATTTGAAATGCAACTTTAAGGGGCTAACAACATGTACTGTGTGCAATGTGAACAAACAATTAGAACTCCAGCTGGAAATGGCTGTGCATACGCGCAGGGTATGTGCGGTAAAACAGCAGAAACATCTGACCTTCAAGATTTATTAGTTGCTGTATTGCAAAGCTTATCTGCAAGCGCAGTCACTGCTCGCTCGCTGGGTATTATTGACCATGATATTGATAGTTTTGCTCCGCGCGCATTTTTCTCTACTTTAACTAACGTCAACTTTGATTCAGAACGTATTATCGGTTATGCCCGTGAAGCTATTTATTTGCGTGATAAATTAATTAAACATTGTCAATCTGTGAATAGTGTTGTGGCTTTCAATCATCCATTAATTAATTTGCAATTAAATGGGACTGACATTCCAACCCTACAGGCACAAGCGGCTCAATTTTCATTAGATATTGATAAAGCTGAAGTCGGCGAAGACATTCACGGTTTACGTATGTTATGCCTATATGGCCTAAAAGGGGCGGCAGCCTATATGGAACACGCCCATGTTTTAGGTCAGTATGATAATGAGGTTTATGGCCAATACCATGAAATTATGGCTTGGCTTGGAACATTGCCATCAGATATGAATGAGCTGCTTGATAATGCGATGGCTATTGGTCTGATGAATTTCAAGATCATGGAAATTTTGGATGCAGGTGAAACGAGCGAATTTGGTCATCCAACACCAACGGAAGTTAACGTTCGTCCAGTCGTAGGGAAGTGTATTTTAATTTCAGGTCATGACCTGAAAGACTTAAAAATGTTGTTAGAACAAACTGAAGGTACGGGTATCAATGTTTATACCCACGGTGAAATGCTGCCAGCACATGGTTATCCAGAGCTGAAAAAATATGCGCATTTAGTCGGTAACTATGGTAGCGGTTGGCAAAACCAGCAGGTGGAATTTGCTAAGTTCCCAGGGTCTATCTTGATGACCTCTAACTGTATTATTGACCCTGATGTCGGTGATTATAAAGACCGTATCTGGACGCGTAGTATTGTGGGTTGGCCGGGTGCAAAACATTTAGTAGGTGATAATTTTTCTGCAATGATTGCTCAAGCTCAGTCGCTGGCTGGTTTCCCGTATACCGAAATCGAACACAAAATTACAGTTGGCTTCGGTCGTCAAACACTACTCGGTGCGGCAGATGCGGTGATTAATTTAGTTTCACAGAAAAAATTACGTCACGTATTCCTCGTTGGTGGATGCGATGGTAGCCGCGGTGAGCGTAGCTACTACACGGACTTTGCGCGTAGTGTACCCGAAGATTGCTTAATCCTTACACTCGCTTGTGGTAAATATCGTTTTAATAAATTAGATTTTGGTACGTTAGAAGGGCTTCCGCGTTTATTGGATGTGGGCCAATGTAACGATGCGTACTCTGCCATTATGCTTGCGGTGAATCTATCAGAGAAACTTGGTTGTGGTATTAATGACTTACCATTGAGTTTGATTCTGTCTTGGTTTGAGCAAAAAGCAATTGTTATCCTCTTAACATTATTAGCGTTGGGTGTGAAAAATATTTATACCGGCCCAACAGCGCCTGGTTTCTTAACTGAAAACTTATTGAATGTGTTAAATGAGAAATTTGGCATGCGAAGTATTACAACAGTTGAGCAAGATCTGGCAGAAATTTTACCTGCATGATCAATAAACCGATAGAAAAAGCTTAAAAACGATGTGAAAGATGGGGGCAGCGACCCCCTTTAAAGGAGTAGTGCGATGACCATGCCAAGCAGTTTATGTCCAAATAGAATGCAAGTTCATTCTATTATTCAAGAAACATCAGATGTCTGGACAATCAACCTTATCAATCATGATTTTTATACATATTCACCCGGTCAATATGCTTTGGTCAGTATTAAAAATAGTGATGATGTCATGCGTGCTTACACTCTTTCATCATCACCGGGACAAAGTCGTTTTATTTCCATTACTGTCAGGCGGTTAGACGATGGAGAAGGGTCAAATTGGCTAACACGCTCAGTTAAAGAAGGTGACTACCTTTGGCTTTCAGAAGCACAAGGGGAATTCACCTGTGCCAATCTACAAAACTCGCAGTATTTGATGTTAGCTGCTGGGTGTGGGGTGACACCGATTATGTCAATGACACGTTGGCTGATGGTGAATCGCCCAAATTCCCATGTAAAAGTGCTATTCAATGTTCGCGATGATAAGCAAGTTATTTTTGCTGAGGAGTGGCAAAAGCTCGTCCGGTTATATCCAGAACGGTTGCAATTGTGTGTCATGGCGGAAACACCAGATAATGGCGATATTGCTCAAGGGCGTTTAACCGAAGAGAAATTGAAAGCGTTAGTACCCGATATTAATTCACGAATTGTGATGACGTGTGGGCCTGTACCTTATATGAAAAATGCACAGCAATTTGCTGCAAATTTAGGTGTTCCTGCTGAACATTTCTTTATGGAGCGTTTTTCTACTGAACCAGAAGTTGTTGATAGTGAAGATATTCTTACGTTAAAAATTCGTCAACGATTGGTCGATTTTAAAGTCCCAGTGGGGACGTCTTTATTATCTGCACTGGAGCAAAATAAACAACCTGTTATTGCGGCTTGCCGAGCGGGTGTTTGCGGAAGTTGTAAAACAAAAGTGCTGTCAGGAAATTATACAACCACAAGTACAATGACATTAACCGAAGCAGAAATAGCGGAAGGTTATGTTTTAGCGTGTAGTTGCCAATTGCAGGGCGACACTGAAATAGCGTAAAATTATTTAATATATGCAAACTGTCTCATTAGATTATTAATGGGACAGTATTATAAAATAAATCATAGTAATTATTTACAATACTCGAATTGAGAGTGTAATTAATGTTCCGGTAGTGAACTACGTAAAAAATAAATAGATAATTTGCTGAGTGTATTAATCGCTGACACAGCAACCTCTTTATTTGGGTCTTGACATAAGTCTATGATTCTTATGATGGCATCATTATACTCAATCGTTGCTTTGAAATCTCCTAAAGCAGAAATGGCAGCAATTTTGATTTCATCATTTACGCGAAATGTTAAGTTTGTTAACATTCCAACAATTACTTTATCCATAATAAAACTTTCACTGTTAAATAAAATAAAAAATATTCTAAGATAATTCTTGTGATATTTAATACTGTATTGATGTCTGAAATTAAATATTAACAATTTAAAAGAATAGTTTTTAATGATAATGTCGAATTAAATAGTGATATAAGTGTATTTTCTTATATCATAATTTACTTGTTTGATTATTTTTAATATAAAAAACCAATAGGTGATTAATATTAGTGATTGTATATACTCTAATAAAGCGTTTCAGTTATATTTAATTAGGCTAACTCCTTTATATTGTTTTTTTGTATTATAAGGTAAATCGACAGGTAAGTTTTGATTAATTATCGATAAGATTTACTAAATAATATTACAAATATTATTTAGATTTATCTAAGGGTTGGTTATTGATAAGTAACTAAATATATTTATTTTAATTTGAATATTTAATTTTATTATTAGTTACATTCTGTTACTTTGTGAAGATTTATTTAATATAAACTTAAACGAAACCTAAACAATAAGTTTCTCATGCGTAAAAAACCGTAGATATAGGGTGGCAATTAATTCACCAATGGGTATAATTCGCGCCGCATCCAAAGTGCAGTATCTCGTTAGGCGAGGCTCCTATACAAACATAGGTTACTGATCTGACGACGTCGAGAGACGCCCAAGATTAGGACAGGATATATCGACCGAAGGTATATCCCCATGTAACTTCCTGCTAAATCAGGATACGTTGTATAGTGCTAAAACCGAGACGAAGAGATAGCTTTCGCATTCTCTCATCTGGTTTCGCCCCTATGTGAGTACTGTTTGAGTAACCAACAGTAATAGGGACTAAAAAAATGACATTCACTACCCAGAACAAAGCGGGAGCAGTTGCTATTGCTCAATCCGCAATGAAAGGCGCGCGCCTCAAAGACAATAATACACCGTCACCAAAAGTTGATGATGCAACAGTCAGCGCTTATATGAGTCAATCATATTTGCCAGTTTCTGTCGCAGACTCAATAGCTTGTGTGAAACAAAATCTTATTGAGCACCTTGATGGCGAGCAAATCCCAACCTATTTATTTGTTGTCGATAACGACAATTATTTAAATGGTATTCTTTCAGTTAAATCATTATTAGCTTCACCTGAAAATTTATTAGTGTCTGATATCATGAGACACAATTATTTTTCTGTTGCCCCAGAACAATCACGTCATGATGTTTATGACCTGATTAATCATAGCGGTTTAGATATGATACCTGTGGTGCAATTTGGCAAATTAATGGGTGTTTTGCGTCCGCAAGATATCGCCGAACTGATTGAAGATGAGAATACACTTGATGCGCAGCTACAAGGCGCTACCACCCCATTAGATGAGCCCTACTTAACGACAAGTCCTGTAACTTTATGGCGTAAACGTGTCGTTTGGTTGTTGATGCTATTTGTGGCCGAAGCGTATACAGGAACTGTATTAAAAGCATTTGAAGAACAACTCGAAGCCGCAATTTCGTTAGCGTTTTTCATTCCGCTGTTGATTGGTACAGGCGGTAATAGTGGAACACAAATTACATCAACATTAGTCCGTGCAATGGCATTGGGCGAGGTGAGTTTACGTAATCTCGGCACAGTACTAAAGAAAGAGGTCTCTACCTCATTTTTAGTTGCGGTGACTATCGGTGGTGCGGCATTAATCCGTGCATGGATTTTAGGTGTTGGCCACGAAGTGACTATTGTGGTTAGCTTAACCATCGTTGCGATTACAATGTGGAGCGCGGTTGTTTCTTCGATTATTCCAATGGTATTGAAAAAACTGAAAGTGGACCCAGCAGTCGTTTCTGCACCGTTCATTGCCACTTTTATTGATGGAACTGGCTTAATTATTTACTTTGAAATCGCAAAATTAGTGATGACAGAGTTTGCCTAAGCGCACACCTCAAACTTGGTGCGGCAGAAAGGTTAATTTTCTGCCGCAGCGACAAAAACCTCTTCTTGTTTTAACACTTCCCCACATTTTCGACATAAATATTGGTTTTCACCTCGTAGCACTTTGTTATGACGGCGTATGGTTAATTCATGAGTCATTTCACAGGCACAATGGTAGCGAAAAGTTTTACTTTTTACTGTCGTAACCGCAAAGTTGTGTGTACGTTTCGCTGTGACTTCCAGTACGTGTTGCATCATCCATTTCCATTCTTTGCCATGTGGTGCGATATTTTTACGGCCAAATATATGAAAAACCAACAAATGCGCTAATTCATGAGGCACAACCTCATCAATAAATTGTTCTGTATTTTCGATGAGTAAACTGGGGTTGAGGCGAATTTCCCATTCTTTTAAGTAAGCACTACCCGCAGTTGTTCCCCGTTGTTTGTAATTAACCGTTGGTTCTGGAAATGACTGTTCGAGTTTATGCTCTGCAAGTGCGAGCTTTTCTCGCAATATGCGCATAACTTGTTGTTGTAGAAAAAGTGGAACACGGATTGTTTTCATGGAGTAAAGGATACGTGAAGGCAATGGGCATAAACAAGCAATAATTGACATATATTATACCAAAATATATATTGTATTTTTATATAATATAAAACAGCAAGAACATATGCACAATAATCCATCTGAACAGCAACTATTAGCGATGAAGCAGGCCGCGTCAGAAACAGCTTCATTATTGAAAACACTAGGGAATCCTGATCGTTTAATTTTATTATGCCAATTAACACAGGGTGAAGCCTGCGTGAGTGAGTTAGAAGAGCAGTTAGGAATATTACAACCGACACTCTCTCAACAATTAACGGTATTGCGTAATGAAGGCTTAGTGATGACGCGTCGTGAAGGAAAGCGCATTTACTATGCGATTGCAGATGCGAAATTATTTACGTTACTCAATACATTATACCAGCTTTATTGCCCTGTGAAGGAGATATGAAATGACAATCGATTGGGCTAATTTTACACCACTGTCTGCTGCAATTGGCGGTGTATTGATTGGGTTAGCCGCTGCAATTTTATTAGTTTTTAACGGCCGTATTGCGGGTATTAGCGGTATTTTAGGTGGGTTGCTAAAACCAACGAAGGGAGATACTGCGTGGAAAGTCGCTTTTATTATTGGTCTGATGAGCGCCCCAGCACTATTTACTTGGTTGGCGTTTACACCAGAAGTTAGCATTGCAACCAGTACACCTATTTTAGTTTTAGCTGGGCTGTTTGTTGGTTTTGGCTCACGGCTTGGAAGTGGTTGTACTAGCGGCCATGGGATTTGTGGCATGGCTAGGTTATCTCGTCGTTCAATTGTTGCGGTATTGGTCTTTATGATTGTTGCTTTTGTGACAGTCGCATTAGCTAACCATTATGGGATAGGGAGATAAACCAATGCCTATTCTTATCGCATTAATTTCAGGGATACTGTTTGGTTTAGGATTGGTCATTGCCGGAATGGGAAATCCAGCAAAGATTTTAGCGTTTTTAGATATTACTGGAACGTGGGATCCCTCTTTATTAATTACGATGGCAGTTGGAATGGTAATCAGTGGTATTGCTTTCTTAGGGGTTAAAAAACGCTCTGTTAGTGTACTAAATTGCCCATTGCAAATTCCGACCAATCAAACGATAGATAAAAAACTAGTCACCGGAAGTGTGTTATTTGGTGTGGGATGGGGGCTAGCAGGGATTTGCCCAGGACCTGCATTATTGTTAACGGGAATGGGATTAACACAAGGGATAATATTTACATTAGCGATGGTTGCTGGAATGGCTATTTTCCAGTTTACGCAAAAAAATTAACCGTTAATTCAGCGCAAGTCTAATCGGTTTTGAAAATAAACGAGGAAAATCAATTTATTGATTTCGGCTGATAACACAAAGCGGGAAAAACCACGCTTTTATCCCGCTTTGTCAACAACCTCAAACCCATCATTAGATGGGTTTTTTTGTATGTGGTTTATTTACCGACGTAATTACAAGCCTGCGGCGGCACGCAATGCTTCAGCTTTGTCAGTTTTTTCCCATGGGAACTGTGAACGACCAAAGTGGCCGTATGAAGCAGTTTGTTGGTAAATTGGGTGTAATAAGTCAAGCATCTTGATTAAGCCGTAAGGACGTAAGTCAAAGAATTCACGAACTAATTGAATTAATAATGACTCATCAACTTTACCTGTTCCAAAGGTTTCTACCATAATCGATGTCGGTTCTGCCACGCCGATAGCGTAAGAAACTTGAATTTCACAACGGTCTGCGAGGCCCGCGGCGACAATATTTTTTGCCACGTAACGTGCTGCATAGGCTGCTGAACGGTCAACTTTTGATGGGTCTTTACCAGAGAATGCCCCACCGCCATGGCGAGCCATACCGCCGTAGGTATCTACAATGATTTTACGGCCTGTTAAGCCACAGTCACCCATCGGCCCACCGATAACAAAACGACCCGTTGGGTTAATAAAGTACTTGGTATCTTTTGATAACCACTCTGCTGGTAGAACTGGCTTGATGATCTCTTCCATCACCGCTTCATGCAGGTCTTTTTGTTGAATATCTTCAGAATGCTGAGTAGATAAAACAACGGCATCAATACCTACAATTTTGTTATTGTCGTATTGGAATGTTACCTGACTTTTCGCATCTGGGCGTAACCATGGCAACGTGCCATTTTTACGAACATCCGCTTGGCGCTGAACTAAGCGGTGTGCATAAGTAATAGGAGCAGGCATTAATACATCAGTTTCGTTGGTTGCATAACCAAACATTAGGCCTTGGTCACCCGCGCCTTGTTCTGATGGGTCAACACGGTCAACACCTTGGTTGATATCAGGCGACTGTTTACCAATTGCACTTAAAACAGCACATGAATTGGCATCGAAGCCCATTTCGGAACTGGTGTAGCCAATTTCGCGAACAGTTTTGCGCGTGATTTCTTCAATATCAACCCAAGCACTGGTGGTGATTTCTCCCCCGACCATTACCATACCTGTTTTGACGTAGGTTTCGCAGGCAACGCGAGCTTTCGGGTCTTGTTCCAGAATAGCATCAAGTACTGCGTCAGAGATTTGATCAGCAATTTTATCTGGATGCCCTTCTGATACAGACTCAGAAGTAAAGAGATGTGTAGCCATGAGATTAATACCTTAAGAATTCGCAAATTTATAATTGGATGTTTTAACATCTAGACGGCTATTTTAGTCCCATACGGTAAAAATTTCTACCTGTATTTATACAAAAAAGGAATAGAGCCATAAAACAGCAATGGGTAAAGTTTTATCGCAATTTAGTCATTTTGGTTTTGCTTTTTGAGCGCAATAGATGTATAAACTGCGACCGTAACGGATGGTTGTTGTTTCCCGTTATATACCAGCAGAATGATATAAAACTTCTGCTATCTATCAGGAATGTTTATAAACTTTTGAATTTCAATAAAAAATAAGGTGATATAGCTTAAATCAACAGGTCAAACTGCCAAAATAGTGCTACCACATTGAAATTTTAAAGGGGTAAACAGTTATATTGGGGGTTAATGGGTAATGATCCATAATCTACTGAATAACAGTATCCAACCGTCATATGCGGATCGCCGCGTGACTTTGGCATTTACTTTCCTGTCATTCTTTACTTCATCACGAAGTTACCGTCACATCTTTAATACACCTTCGAGGCTGAGTCATTAATCTGTCAGCTTAAGGTCGTATATTGTCACTGTTTAGAAGTTCTAAGCACTTTTTATTAAAATCTGAGTATTGCCGTTTCCCCGACATAACTGCCTTGCAGTGTTATGTCCTCACTGACATGCATCAGGAAGGAGAACGCGTCACTCACCCCTCCATAAAAGGAGTTTATTATGAATGATAATATCGCTCGCAAAATGCGTCAGACGTACAACATCGCGTATTGGGGTGGTGGTTACTATCAGGTGAATGAGCGCGGAAATGTCTGTGTTTGCCCGAATCCTGAGAACCCTGACACCTTTGTTGATTTAGCTGACCTCGTTAATCAGGTTAAAGAAGAGCAGGAGCATTTACGCTTACCTGCATTGTTTTGTTTCCCGCAAATCTTACAGCATCGTTTACGTTCAATAAACGCGGCATTTAGACGCGCACGTGAGTCTTATGGCTATAAAGGCGATTACTTTCTGGTTTATCCCATAAAAGTTAACCAGCAACGCCGAGTCATTGAATCGCTGGTTAATTCTGGCGAGCCGCTCGGCCTTGAAGCGGGTTCAAAAGCTGAATTAATGGCTGTTTTAGCCAACGCAGGTAAAACACAGACTGTTATCGTCTGTAATGGGTATAAAGACCGTGAATATATCCGATTAGCGTTAATTGGGGAAAAATTAGGTCACAAGGTTTATCTTGTTATCGAAAAAATGTCTGAAATTGAGATGGTATTGGCAGAAGCGGAAAGCTTAAATGTCACGCCACGCTTAGGGGTTCGTGCCCGTTTGGCTTCCCAAGGCTCAGGTAAATGGCAGGCAAGTGGCGGTGAAAAATCTAAGTTTGGTTTGGCTGCAACTCAAGTACTGCAATTAGTGGAAATTTTACGCAATGCGAATCGCCTAGACAGCTTACAGTTGCTTCATTTCCATTTAGGCTCTCAGATGGCCAATATTCGCGACATCGCTACGGGTGTCCGTGAATCAGCGCGTTTCTATGTGGAATTACATCGCCTAGGCGTTAACATTCAGTGCTTTGATGTGGGCGGTGGCCTTGGTGTTGACTATGAAGGTACTCGTTCTCAATCCGATTGCTCGGTCAACTATGGTTTAAATGAATACGCTAACAACGTGATTTGGGCAATTGGGGATGCGTGTGAAGAATTCGATTTACCGCACCCAACCGTAATCACAGAGTCTGGCCGAGCTCTTACTGCTCATCATACCGTTTTAGTCTCCAATGTAATTGGTGTTGAGCGTAATGAATTTACCAAAACAACACCACCTCATGAAGATGCACCACGTTCATTGATTTCCTTATGGGAAACGTGGGAGTCAATGCAGCATCAAGGTAATAGCCGTTCATTACGTGAATGGCTGCATGATAGCCAGTTCGACTTACAAGAAGCGCACACTCAGTATGCACACGGCGTACTAGATTTAACGCAACGTGCATGGGCAGAAGAGTTATATCTAAATATTTGCCGCCGTATTCAACAGGATTTAGATCCAAGTAATCGTGCTCATCGTCCGATAATCGACGAACTCCAAGAGCGCATGGCTGATAAATTTTATGTGAATTTTTCCTTATTCCAATCGCTACCAGACTCTTGGGGAATCGACCAAGTGTTCCCAGTATTACCGATTGAAGGGTTAGATAAACCATTAGACCGTCGCGCGGTACTGTTAGATATCACCTGTGACTCAGACGGTATTATTGACCATTATGTGGATGGTGATGGCGTTGAAACCACAATGCCAATGCCTGCATATGACCCAGAAAACCCACCAATGATAGGTTTCTTTATGATTGGGGCATACCAAGAAATTTTAGGTAATATGCATAACCTATTTGGTGATACCGCCGCGATAGATGTCTGGGTTGATAGCCAAGGCAACTTGCGTTACTTGCAAAGTGAAGAGGGCGATTCTGTGGCAGATATGCTGCAATACGTCAAATTAGTACCGGAAGTCCTACTAGAAAGCTTTACAGAGCAAGTAAAAGGCACCGGTTTAAGTGAGCAACTTCAAAAAGACTTTGTGGAAGAGTTCGAGAATGGCCTATATGGGTATACTTATTTAGAAGACGAATAAATGCTCAATGCGCGTTATATTTCGCACCGTCGCGTTGTTGGCTGCATTTGCCAACCCTAGTCACATACTTGTGTATGCTCCTAGGAATTGGCTCATTTTGCCGCCTAGCCACAACATAAACTATTTAGCGCATTAAATGACTCATAGGGCATTAAGATAGTGAACAGATAATAACTTTGTGCAAATAACATGATTTGTTTATTATTTATACTGTGCGAAGTTAATTAGGTAAAACTATTCGAACCAAATATAAAAAGGGCTTGCTAACGGGCTGGCCTATTTGAGGAAGAAAAATGATTAATAGTACTTTAGGCAATCAAGTTGATAATTCACTGGTTTCTAACGCATTTGGTTTCTTACGTTTTCCGCTGAATTTTCAGCCTTACAGCTCAGACGCTGAGTGGGTGATCACGGGTGTGCCCTTCGATATGGCAACCTCAGGCCGTGCAGGTAGCCGTCATGGGCCAGCCGCTATTCGCCAAGTGTCTACTAACCTTGCATGGGAAAGTCACCGTTGGCCGTGGAACTTTAAACTAACCGAACGTTTAAATGTCGTCGATTGTGGTGATGTGGTGTTTGCTTTCGGTGATGCGCAAGACATGAGTGATAAACTGCAAGCACATACTGAAAAACTACTTGAATCAGGTAAACGCTGCTTGACCTTTGGTGGTGACCATTTCGTTACACTACCATTGCTGCGCGCTCATGCAAAACACTTCGGTAAAATGGCCTTGGTTCATTTCGATGCGCACACTGACACCTATGGCAATGGCAGCAAATTTGACCACGGAACCATGTTCTATCATGCACCAAAAGAAGGTCTGATCGACCCAAATCATTCAGTACAAATTGGTATTCGTACCGAACATGACAGCGATAATGGCTTTACTGTATTGGATGCAGGTCAGGTGAATGATCGCAGTGTGGATGATATGGTCGCGCAGATCAAAGAGATTGTCGGTGACCTACCTGTTTACCTGACTTTCGATATAGACTGCCTTGACCCTGCATTTGCACCGGGCACAGGAACCCCTGTTATTGGTGGTTTAACGTCAGATCGTGCATTGAAATTATTGCGTGGAATACAGTCATTAAATATCGTGGGTATGGATTTAGTGGAAGTCGCTCCGGCTTATGACCAATCTGAAATCACGGCATTAGCCGCAGCATCTATCGCATTAGAGATGCTGTATATCCAAGCCGCTAAAAAATAAGTCATTTATTTTCAATTGCATCATTAAGCCACCGATTGGTGGCTTTTTTATGTCCATATTTTATATAAGTGGTTATCAATTATACTAAAAATCAATAAATCGCATTTTTTGTTTATTAAATTGAGAATGATTTTTATTAACAATAATCTTATAATTTACGTCTATATGTATTTTTCTACGGTAAAAAAAACATATTAACCTTGTAAATAGTGAAATATTTTTTATAAATAACAAATATTAGGCTAAAATTAATACTTTGTAACTTATTGTTATTGTTGCTAACTTAATATTAAAGGTGAACTAGTCAATTTGGCTATTATTCAGTAGGAGAAAAGTATGGCGTTAAATAATAAAGTTATCTTAGTTACTGGTGCAGCTCAAGGTATTGGTCGTGGTATCGCATTGCGTTTAGCGAAAGAAGGCGCTGATATCGCACTGGTGGATTTGAAAAAAGACAAGCTCCAAGATGTTGCCAAAGAAATTGAAGCGTTAGGCCGTAAAGTAACAACATTTGCCGCAGATATCAGTCAACGTGACCAAGTTTTTGCTGCGGTGGCTCATGCAGAAGCTGAATTGGGTGGTTTTGATGTAATGATTAATAACGCGGGGATTGCACAAGTTAAGCCAATCGCTGATGTTCGCCAAGAAGATATGGATTTAATCTTCAAAATCAACGTAGATGGAACCATGTGGGGCATTCAAGCTGCTAGTGAAAAATTCCAAGAACGTAAACACAAAGGAAAAATCATCAATGCATCCTCTATTGCAGGACATGATGGTTTTGCAATGTTAGGCGTTTACTCTGCCACAAAATTTGCCGTACGCGCATTAACGCAAGCCGCGGCAAAAGAATACGCCAGTTCAGGTATCACTGTGAATGCTTATTGCCCAGGTATTGTTGGGACAGATATGTGGGTAGAGATTGATGAGCGCTTCTCTGAAATCACAGGTACGCCAAAAGGTGAAACCTATAAAAAATATGTCGAAGGCATCGCATTAGGTCGTGCACAAACGCCAGATGATGTGGCAGGTTTGGTTGCATTTTTAGCGAGCGATGACTCTGACTATATTACTGGCCAATCTATTTTGACTGATGGCGGGATTGTGTATCGTTAATTCATTCATATGAATCTAGGATGCAATAATAGCCGCGATGAATAACTCATCGCGGTTTTTGTTTATGCGGCGTATTTCTGAATATCAACTAAGATATTGTCTGCTTGAGTCCAAAGCAAAGAGCCGCCTTCTTGCGAATGTAAATGGTGGTTGCAGTTTAGTAAGCGACCGGACAAAATTTTACCAAAATCGGGGGAGTGTACGGTGCTCATATCTAATTCGCCATACCATAAGGATGTCGGGCATTGAATATCTTCAGGGGTGAATCCCCAAGGCTGTAAAGAGAGGATTAAATCCTGTACATAACCTTGATTACCTTGTGCAAAAGCGCGTCGAATACACGCAGTATAGGCATCAAGGAATTGTTCTTCATTATAAAGTTGTTGGTCAATATCTGCGCTGCAATTAAGAATAAATGCCAACAGCCACTCACCAGTGACATTCTTTAATAGCCAATCTGACAGGGCTTCAGGGGTGTTAAGAGCTTGTTCTTGCATGTTCACGACATCCATGCGGAGTATCGCGCGAGTTGCAGGGTATTCAAATTGGTCTTGCCCAGACACAATAGACAGTGAAATAGGCTGGCAATAGTGGGCGATAGCCATCGCAAAAACAGCACCTTGAGAAAAACCAACGACAGAAAATCGGGTAATGGATTGCTCATTTAGCAGTGCTTGCACATCCATAGCAAAGCTTTTCAATGATTTTTCAGGGTGAAAAGTGGATTCACCAAGGCCCGCACGTTCAGGAACAATCAAACGAATGTTCAGTTGTTCGAGTAAATCCAAACCAAACCCTAATGAACCACTCATCCCTGCTCCTGTACAAAAAATAACAGGAAAACCTGTTTTAGGGCCTGATTCAAACCAGCAAAATTGGCGGTTATCAGGTAATTTCATCGTGTGTTGATGTGTGTTGGTCAGTGGTGCGTTATACATGGTGAATTCCTAACACAGAGCAGGTACAGATTGGGTGATAAGATAGGTCAGCTAATAATTATTAAAACTGGCATTGTTATAGTTGCAATTTTAAAGTATTAAATAGGTAAAATGCAAAATATTAGCTTAATAAATATCAATTCATTAACAATGAGAAGAGTAAAATGGCATTTTCTGAATCAGAAAAACAGATTTTGTTGGCAGTTAAAGGGGTCGGGCCCACAGTGATTAGCCGTTTAGAACAAATGGGGTTTAGTTCACTCGCACAATTAAGTGAAGCTTCCTACGATGAAATTTTAATTTATGGGGCCGCATTAACTGGCTCAAGTTGCTGGAAAAATAGCCCACAAGCGAAAAAAGCGGTAGAAGGGGCTATTTTAGCAGCTAAACAAGCGGTTAGATTGCCATCTTAATCAGTTTGGTTTCTCGTTTTCCATTTCTTACTACGCAAGATATTGAGAACTTGTACTGCCATGGAAAAGAACATCGCAAAGTAGATATAGCCTTTTGATACATGAACTTGAACACTTTCAAGTAGTAAGGTGAAACCAACAAGAATCAAAAATGATAAGGCTAAGATTTTTACAGAAGGGTAGCGCTCAACAAAGTCGCCAATGGGTTTGGCTGCAAGCATCATAATGAGCACAGCGATGACGACCGCAGCCATCATGATAAATAAGTGGTCTGATAGCCCCACAGCCGTGATCACGGAATCTAAACTGAAGATAATGTCTAACAAAGCAATTTGAACGATAGCCCCCCAAAATGAGCTCACTTTTTTATTTGCTAGGCTATTTTCACCTTCTCCTTCAATCGTATCAAAAATTTCTTGGCTTGCTTTCCAAATAAGGAAGATCCCACCTGCACATAATATGAGATCGCGAGCGGATACCACATGGTCAGCGACAGTAAAAAGTGGGGTGGTAAGGCGTGATAACCACGCAATAGAAGCCAATAATGCAAGACGCATCACCATTGCTGCAATAAGGCCAGTCCGTCTGGCACTATTTTGTTGGTGACTAGGAAGTTTGCTCACCACAATACTGAGGAAAATAATATTATCGATGCCTAGGACAATTTCTAATATGGTTAATGTAGCGAGTGCCATCCAGGCATTGGGATCCAGTATCCACTCAAACATCTTGGTACCTTCTAATTAACGAATTAAACAGTGATAATAATTTATCGTCTGCTTTGGTACAGGCGATGGTTAGCGACTAACTTAAACTAAAATGCCGTGCTAGTAAGGGCGCGGTAAAATCTTTTTTAAGATAAAAACCACGTGGTAGCGTCATAATAGGCTGACCAAACTCACCAATAGCTTCCGTTAGTGCTTTATTGTTTGCGGCCTTAGGGCGAATTTGTAATACCTGCCCATGACGTGCAGTAATACTTTCCACTTTGCCTAACACAATGAGGTCCATTAACTCTTCCCAATCTTGCCGTAGCAACTGTTCTTCAAACGGGGACGGGCTCCAAATTAATGGGTTTGCAACTCTGCGTTGTGAGAGTGGGATTTGCCTTTCCCCTTCAATAGGAAACCATAAAATACGGGACAGCTTGCGGCGAACATGGCTATTTTCCCATGTTAAACCACTGTTTCCTGTTAACGGTGCAACAGAAACAAAAGTGGTTTCAAGTGGAACACCATACCGGTCAATCGGAATGGTTTTTAATTCAATTCCAATATGGGCGAAATCTTGCTCTGCCTTACTTCCCGCATTCGCGCCTAAATAATATTCCAATAGCATACCAACCCAGCCTTTATCGCGCTTGAGATCCGGAGGAATAGGGATAGCTGCGTGTTGGGCGAGCTCACCAAGCGTGTAGCCAGCAAGAGCTTGCGCTCGGCTCATTAAGGTCGCTTCGTTATCAGGTGGTGGTGGTGCAATAAATGGCGTCATGGTTTGAATAGTAATGTATAAAAAGTAGCCAGTGAAAATACATATAACTCAAGAAGTATAACACTTTTTCTTTGGTATTTTTAACTATCTGATATATAGGGGTATAATATCATTTATTCATCCAAGTTATAAATTATTACAGAGGTTATTCAAGTTCATCCCAAGATAATCACAGGATCATGCACTAGGTTATCCACAGGATTTCTGGATAACTGTGAAAAATAGAGATTACTGTGTGTATTTACAGCCTTGACGAAACGGTTTTTATGACGCAAATCACAAAATATGAGTAAGTTAAGCACATATCTTGTGGATAAATACAACGTTGTTTGATCTTTGCTCAGTTAAAGTCCTAAGCATGTTAGTTAAAAAAGTAGTCAGTGGATAAAAGGCTGTTTTGCTATTTATTTGTTTGATTTATCAGTGATTATTCAACTGTGCTTTTTTTTGATAAAAAAGCGACTTGGGGATATACCCTGATTACCATGAGGTTGTTCACATGGATATCCACAGAAAAAGTGAATAACATCCTTATTATTCATTTCATCTGTTTATAACTATCAATATTTTTCTAGGTTATCCTCAGACGGTTTAAACCACGCAGATTTAAAATCAAACCAGCCAAAGGTATTCATTCGTACACCGCGCATGGTTTTTTGGCCTTGCAATTCAAGCCAATGATGAAAAACGGGGTGAAAGATTTGTGAGTCAACTAAGCTTTCACACCAAGCTTCGACATCTAATTGGTTATTACGCCACAGATTAAGTTCATTGCTGAGAGGGTTATTAAGGCATTGTCGTAGCAATGGCATTTCGTACAAGGTTGCAAAGATGGAAAATTCGAGAGGTTTAAAAAAGTTAGCTGTTGCTAACCAAATATCACTTTCTCCATTGCCATTAAACCAATCATCGTAATCAATGATATTGATCTTAAGTTCCACACCTTGCATCTGTAAAACCCGTTTCATAATTTGGCTAATTGCGTAGAACTCATGGTGGTGGCGATAAAAAGTGACAGTAAGCTCAGTTAAATCTTCAGGCTTGGGAAACAAGGTTAGCATTTTACTGTGATGCCAATGGAGTAACAGGCCATAAGCAGGTGCCCAATGGCGCTGATAAAAAGGTTCGCAATGTGCAAGTAGGTTGACAGGGGTTAAAAAGCTACATAACCACTTACGAACATCTTCACGCTGAGCTATCGGTGAACGCTGATCCATTAACAGGAAATAACAGCCTTCTTCCATACGACTTTCGAGCGAGCCATTATGGTGCTTATCACCATCCATTTTTAATGTTGTACAGACCATTTGCTCAGAGAGTTCAGGAACCACCCAAATGGTCACTTCATCGAGTAGCGCACGATAGCCAAAATAGCGGTCGAAAGCCGTAATGGTCAGCTTTTGTGGCAAGTTTTTTTCTACTTGATAAGGGCCAGTGCCGATTGGGCAACGGCTAAAGTTTTCGAGGCTCTCCCACTCTTTCGGTAAAATGGCGGCATGGTGGCTACCTAATAACCAAGGTAGTTGTTTATCAGGCTCACTTAACGTGATATCAATGACATAAGGCTGCGGTGAGCTAACGGATTGAATATGTGAGAATAGCGGCCAACAGGTTTTTAAGCGTAAAAGGGAATAAATAATATCGTCGGTAACCATTTCTCGCCCATGATGGAAATAAATAGCGGGGCGTAAATAAAAACGCCATTGGGTATCGCTGGTGGATTGCCAATGGTGGGCAAGGCCATCTTCTACTTCCCCTTTTTCCTCATTTATATGGGTAAGGCCATTAAATATTTGGCTCATCAAGTGAATTTCTGAGCGGCGCATTGGCGCACCAGGAAGCAATGTCGGGAAATCTCGATAATAAATAATTCGTAATAAATTCTTACCTTGTCGATAGCTGCGTTCCAGTTCAGACAATACCATTTGACGAATGGTTTCCTTATCACCCACTAGGGCGACAAGTTTTTCAATACTTTCTTCTTTGAGTAGTTGTTCAGCCTGTGCCTGCTGTAGCTCCAAGCCATTAACATGAAAAATAAGGGTAGAGCGTTTTCCTCGACCAGACTCTGCCTGCCAACTAAGCCAACCTTGTGACTGCATATTATTAAGCAGAGTACGGACATGACGGCGAGAGCAAAACAGCGTATCAGCGATGTCTTGTAGTGTTGTTTCACTGTCTTGACCCTGAAAATGTTGCCAGAGACGAATGAATTGGGTTTGTAATCGCGAATTAGACATAAAAGAGGAACTCCGGCAAAAAATACATCAATTTTAATTTCCTAAATTCTCACGATAATAGAAGGTAGTAAGTAGCTCGTTTGGTCTGCAGTTGCAGGCCGACTCCCCCATTTAGAGTAATGGTGTATTATCACCGAGCCGGTTTTTACCGGCTTTTTTTTATTTTTTCGTCATATTTCGCGTTATAGCTGTGTTAGCTTCGTTCAGCTACCCTAGTCACATACTTATGTATGCTCCTAGGCGTATCCTCACTTGCCGCCTTGCTATAACGCGAACTATTTAGAAAAAATTGTTCAGTTAAAAGCAAAAATCTTATTTTGTTATTAATTATACAGGAAGAAATTAATGGGGAAGTGACTAAGGAGTGTAAAGCTGGTAAATATTGACAGGTTCCGCATTTATGGGAGTAAAAAATCTGAATGTGGGATACTCTAAATAGTTCATGTGGCGTGTAGCCGAGCGATGCTAACACCCACGCCACGTGAAATATGACGAGTATCTTAGCTCATGAATGCAGGGATTTGCTGCTCAAAATCCTTGATTTGGTCGACATGCTGCAACGTCAAACCAATACTATCCAAACCATTCATCATGCAGTGGCGACGGAAGCTATCAATTTCAAAATGATAGGTTTTATCACCCGCAGTGACTGTTTGAGCTTCTAAGTCTACCGTAAACTGGCAACCTTCATGGTCATTAACATAGTTAAACAGCTCATCTACTTCGGTTTCACTTAATTTAATTGGTAATAATTGGTTGTTAAACGAGTTACCATAAAAAATATCAGCAAAACTTGGGGCGATAACCACTTGAATACCAAAGTCAGTCAATGCCCAAGGTGCGTGCTCACGGGATGAACCGCAACCAAAGTTTTCACGAGCTAATAAAATACTTGCCCCTTTGAAAACTGGCTTATTTAAGACGAAATCAGGGTTAGGTTGTTGCCCGTTCTCATCTAAAAAACGCCAGTCATTAAACAAGTGTTGGCCAAAACCAGTGCGAGTCACTTTTTGCAAAAATTGTTTAGGGATAATGGCATCAGTATCCACATTGGCTGCATCTAAAGGAGCAACAATCCCGACGTGTGTAATAAACTTTTCCATCATTTTCTCCTTAGATTTGAATATCACGTACATCAGCAAAATGGCCATTAATCGCTGCTGCAGCCGCCATTGCTGGGCTAACTAAGTGAGTACGGCCTGCTCGACCTTGGCGACCTTCAAAGTTACGGTTACTGGTTGATGCACAGCGTTCGCCAGGGTTTAAACGGTCGTTATTCATCGCTAAGCACATAGAGCATCCAGGTAAACGCCATTCAAAGCCCGCTTCAATGAAAATTTTATCTAAACCTTCTTGTTCCGCTTGGGCCTTAACAGGGCCAGATCCCGGAACAACAATGGCTTGCACGCCATTGGCAACTTTTTTTCCTTTAGCAATTGCAGCTGCTGCACGTAAATCTTCAATACGCGAATTAGTACATGAACCAATAAATACTTTATCAATTTTTACATCAGATAATTTAATACCGGACTCTAACCCCATGTAAGCTAATGCTTTCTCCGCAGAAGCACGCTCAACAGGGTCTGCAAATGATTCTGGGGCAGGTATCGGTTGGTTAATGGCAATTACTTGCCCCGGGTTAGTTCCCCATGTGACTTGTGGTGCGATGCTACTTGCTTGAATAGTAATGACTTTATCAAATTGTGCATCATCATCAGTTTTTAACGTTTTCCAATACGCAACCGCGTCGTCCCACTGTTGGCCTTTAGGTGCAAATTGGCGACCTTTCATATAGGCAAAGGTGGTTTCATCTGGTGCGATAATCCCCGCTTTCGCACCTAATTCAATAGCCATGTTGCATACCGTCATACGGCCTTCCATGCTCAAGTTTTCGATGGCTTCACCGCAAAACTCAACAATATAGCCAGTACCGCCTGCGCTACCAGTTGTACCGATAATCGCTAAAACGATATCTTTTGCGGTAATGCCAGCAGGAGCTTTGCCGACGACTTCAATTTTCATTGTTTTAGCGCGTGCTTGTTTCAGTGTTTGGGTCGCCATCACGTGCTCAACTTCTGACGTCCCGATACCAAAGGCTAATGAGCCAAATGCACCGTGTGTTGCGGTGTGGGAGTCTCCACATACAATGGTCATACCGGGTAAAGTGATACCTTGCTCAGGCCCCATCACATGGACAATACCTTGGTATGGGTGATTCAAATCATATAAAGTTACGCCAAACTCTTTACAGTTTTTCATTAACTCTTGCATTTGAATACGAGCCATATCGCCACAAGCATTAATATCTTTGGTTTGCGTCGATACGTTGTGATCCATGGTGGCAAATGTTTTACTTGGTTGATGCAATGGGCGTTTTTTAGTTCTCAAACCATCAAATGCTTGAGGTGATGTAACTTCATGTACCAAGTGACGATCGATATAAATCAAAGGGATTTCATTTTCGACCTCACGGACAACGTGGGCATCATACAATTTTTGATATAAAGTCTTGGCCATGTTAAACCCCTTCTGCAATATAACGAGCAATAATATCGCCCATTTCACTGGTACTTATTGACTGACCTGCACCTGCTAAGTCTGATGTTCTATAACCTTCTTCTAAGGCTTTATTGACTGCACGCTCGATGGCATCTGCCGCATCCGTTTGGTCTAAGCTAAATCTTAACAGCATGGAAGCAGATAAAATTTGTGCAATTGGGTTGGCAATATTTTTTCCTGCAATATCTGGTGCAGAGCCGCCCGCAGGTTCATACAAACCAAATCCAGCTTCATTTAAACTCGCAGAAGGTAACATGCCCATAGAACCGGTGATCATCGCACATTCATCAGAAATGATATCGCCGAACAAGTTAGAACATAACACCACATCAAATTGAGATGGGGCTTTGATCATTTGCATTGCTGCGTTATCGATATACATATGGCTGACTTCAACATCTGGATATTCTTGAGCAATTTGATTGACCACTTCACGCCATAATACTGAGCTTTGCAACACGTTTGCTTTGTCGATTGATGTGACTTTGTTATTACGTTTGCGAGCCGATTCAAAAGCAATACGCGCGATACGCTCGATTTCATAGCGGTGATAAACTTCAGTATCAAATGCATATTCTTCTTGGCCTTCACCTTTACGGCCTTTCGGTTGACCGAAGTAAATTCCACCGGTTAATTCACGGACACAAAGAATATCGAAACCTTGAGCTGCGATGTCTGCACGTAATGGGCAAAATGCTTCTAATGCTTGATATAAGCGAGCAGGGCGTAAATTACTGAATAATTTAAAATGCTTACGTAAAGGTAATAATGCACCGCGTTCAGGCTGGCTATCAGGTGGTAAGTGTTCCCATTTAGGCCCACCGACAGAGCCAAATAATACCGCATCAGCTTCCTCACAACCTGTTACTGTAGCCTGCGGTAACGGTTCACCGTGTTTGTCGATTGCCGCGCCGCCAACATCGTATTCAGTGGTGTTAATTGTTATTGCAAAACGTTTGCTGATAGCGGCTAAAACCTTGTGAGCTTGCGCCATCACTTCTGGACCGATGCCATCTCCCGGTAATACGGCAATTTTATAGTTAGACATTGTTAAACTGCTTCCTTTGTGTTTGATTGTGATTCTTGATTTATTTTTTGTTTTTCTTTTTCAACTTGTTCAGAGCGCCAAATGCTATTTAATACATGCACCATGGCTTTCGCTGAAGATTCGACGATATCTGTTGCTAATCCCATCCCGTGGAACTTACGGTTATGGCATTCAACCACGATATCCACTTGGCCTAACGCATTTTCACCATGGCCCTTAGCAGATAACTGGTACGAGACTAATTTCATAGGGAATTGTGTGATGTTGCTGATGGCTTGGTAGATGGCATCAACGGGGCCATTACCGGTCGCCGCTTCAGACTTCACTTCATCGCCACACTGCATTTTGACTGTTGCTGTTGCAACAATACTAGAGCCTGATTGTGTACTGAAATAGTCCATCACGAAGTGGTCAGTTTCATCTTGTTGTTTCGTAAAGAAAGCTAAGGCTTCTAAGTCATAGTCAAAGACTTGACCTTTTTTATCAGCTAAATTCAAAAATGCAGTATACAATTCATCCAATTTGAAGTCTTTACCTTCGTGATACCCCATTTCCTCCATACGGTGTTTAACAGCGGCACGGCCTGAACGTGAGGTTAAATTTAATTGTTGTTCTTTTAAGCCGATAGACTCTGGTGTCATGATTTCGTAGGTTTCACGATTTTTCAACACACCGTCTTGGTGAATACCTGATGAGTGAGCAAATGCGTTACTACCCACAACGGCTTTATTAGCTGGAATTGGTGTATTACATAATTGGCTAACTAATTGGCTGGTACGGTAAATTTCTTTGTGATTAATATTGGTATGCACATTCAACATTTGTTCGCGCAGTTTAATGGCCATAATCACTTCTTCCAATGCCGTGTTGCCGGCGCGTTCGCCTAAGCCATTGATGGTACCTTCAACTTGGCGGGCACCGGCTTGCACAGCACTGATTGAGTTAGCAACTGACATCCCTAAATCATCATGGCAATGCACAGAAATAACAGCTTTATCGATATTTGGCACACGGTTATACAAATCAGTGATAATTCCGCCAAACTGGTAAGGTGTTGTATAACCTACAGTATCTGGAATATTGATTGTTGTTGCACCTGCATTAATAGCCGTTTCTACGATACGACATAAATTATCAGGGTCAGTACGGCCCGCATCTTCACAGGAGAATTCAACGTCATCGGTATAGCGTCTTGCGCGCTTAATGGAATTAATTGCCATATCCATTACGCCATCAAAGGATTTATTTAATTTCTTCTCCATATGTAAATTGGAGGTAGCTAAGAAAATATGGATACGAAAGGCTTCGGCAACCTTTAATGACTCAGCTGCAACATCAATGTCATTTTCAATACAACGCGCTAATGCACAAATTCGGCTGTTTTTGATTTCTCTCGCGATGGTTTGTACGGATTCGAAGTCACCCGGTGAAGAGACTGGGAAACCCGCTTCAATGATATCAACCCCTAAACGCTCTAATGCGAAGGCAATTTGTAATTTTTCTTTGACTGACAAACTTGCCTGTAATGCCTGCTCACCGTCGCGTAAGGTGGTATCGAAGATAATGACTTGGTTGCTCATATTGTGTTCCTCATATCGAATTTTGTTTTTTGCTGAGAGTTATGTTCTTCCAAAGCCGCAGGCATAAAAAAACCCGCGGGTTGCGCGGGTTTTTAATGTTTGTGGACAGTTTGTTTCTATTTTTCGTCCATAAGCATACCGCGCAAATTTAATGCGAGTAGTAGTAGGCTTAGTAGGCGAATAGAAAATGTCATTTTTAACTGTCTCTCTTGAGTATCTTAATCAAACTGTATTTATTGATACGTTATCTTAAAGTTAATGTCAATAATAGATTTTTAGCATATTTTTACCAATCATGAATTATGGCTTCTGGCTGGTGGTTGTTGCTGTTTTTTTTGTGTATCCCTTCTGTTTTGTCTGGATTTTTGCGTTGTTATAAGGGTAAAATTCTTTTGCTATGCTCATTCAAATGCTTTCATGATTAAAGTTATTGATTTTTATGCAATTTTTATTTTTTGATGTAAGGTGAGACTCAAGGTAGGGAATGAATCATCTTCGCCAATACTTTTTAATTAAGTTAATTATCTAATAAATGAGTATTTAAAAAATAATCTGATAATGAGAATATTTATTGATTCTACATACGATTTATTATGATTTCTTGCAAAAATTGCTTTATTATTTTTACGGTGAGTGATTGCAATGCTAATAAGTGGTTATCATTCATTATTTTGATGAATATTTACGTTTTATAATGATATTTATACTGCAAGTTTAATTAATAGGTAAAGTAATATAAACGTCGTTTTAATAAATGCAGGGAAAGCGAAATGACTTATTATCTATAAGTTGTTTTAAGAATAATATTTAATGAATTTATATATTCGTCGGTTTTTTAAGATGAATGACTCTTTTCGTTAATGAAAAATGATAAATATATTAGTGGAGTAAAAAATGACTGATTTTGATACAATTTCAACAGCTAAAAAAGACAGTAGCGATATTCATTTACGTAATGTTGATCTCAACCTATTAACGGTTTTTGACGTGGTTATGCAGATGCAAAACGTAACAAAAGCAGCGCAAGTTCTAGGGATGTCTCAACCTGCGGTGAGTAACGCAGTTTCACGTTTAAAATCAATGTTTAATGATGAGTTGTTTGTCCGGTATGGGCGTGGTATTCAGCCGACATCTCGTGCTAAGCAACTGTTCGGGCCTATTAGGCAAGCATTACAATTAGTTCATAATGAATTACCTAGTGCAGGTTTCAATCCACAAACTAGTGATCGAGTATTTAATTTATCTATTTGTTCACCGTTAGATATTCGTCTAGCTGCTATTATTGTCGAAAAATTTAAGGTAGTTTCGCCTAATATTAATATAGTCATTCATTCTTTTATGGATAATAAAATTGCTCATCAATTAAAATACCAAGAAATGGATTTTTTCCTTGGCTATAATCAATTAGAAAAGACAGAATTTCAACATCAGGTTTTATTTGATGATGAATTGGTATTAGTGGTGGCTAGTCATCACCCACGTATTGGTAATTCAATTTCTGAAATTGAATTAAATAATGAACGTCATGCTATTATGTCAATGGATAACATGGGATCATTTAGTAAACCTTATTATAATAATACAGAGTTATCGCATACGATTAGCTATCAAGGTACTGACTTAAATAGTGTCCTGAGTCTTGTTGCTCAAACTGATCTCGTCGCTATTGTGCCAAAATGGCTAGTGAGTCATTACTTTGGACAACTAAAATTACGGACATTAACGTTGCCTTGGCTTCGAGATACACTGCCTTGCTATTTAACTTGGCATGAATCAACGGTTAGGGATAAAGGCCATCAATGGATGAAATCTCAATTTAATCAGTTGATTGAGGAACTCTCTGAACAGGCTGTTGCTGCATAGTACTCCTATTTAAAAATTGTTAGAGGTTGTTGGCGAGCTCAGACATTGTGAGCAATAAATAACGCATATTGTTAAGGGGCAATAACAAATGAAATTGCCCCTTAAAGCCAATAACCTCTATATTTCTATAGACGTGCTTATAACAAAGATAGATACGCCAACAAGGTAATTAACTCATTATCGTGAGCGTTATGATGAGTTTTGTAGCAGACATAACATTTGCACAAAATTTACATATAAATGCTTTTCACGCATCTCTTTAGTCGATACACTGCGAATATTCAGCTAACACTTGTAAGCTGAAATAATAAGAATAGTTAAGTGCTTGTGAATCTACCGAGTAACTTATATCGATAATGACCTATAGGGAATACACTTTGATTACTGAAAATCTATATCCATACCACTTGGTTAATCGCTTACGTAGCAGGGTTACTGCGCACGAATCGGCGAACCGGATAGCTTTCAGTCAATGGGATAACGGGCAACAGAGCTCATTAACTTGGGGCGAGGTAGGCGATCACACATCAGCGATTTCTCGTCGTCTCTTAGCATTAAACGTTATCACACAAGAAAATATTGGGTTATTTGCCCATAACAGCATGAATTGGTCATTGGTTGACTTTGCCGCGTTACAAATTAGGGCTGTCACAGTGCCACTTTATGCAACTAGCAGTGTTGAGCAAGCGGCGTATATTATTAATGATGCCAATATTAAAGTGTTGTTTGTTGGGGACGATATGCAATATCAAGTTGCATGCCAATTGCCAGCTCTTTGTCCTCAATTAACGACGATTATCGTGATGAACGACAATGTTGAGTTGGCTGATATTTCAATCGACACCCTGCATTTATCCACATTTATGGCGCAAGCACAAACCGCATACCAAACGGAACTTGATGAGCGCATCGCTGCACATAATCTCGGTGATTTATTTACCATCATTTATACATCAGGCACTACTGGGGAGCCCAAAGGCGTTATGTTGGATTACTACAACATGGCTGCCCAACTGTATCTCCATGACGAACGATTACAACTAACTGCTGATGATGTTTCTTTAAGTTTTTTACCACTTTCACATGTTTTTGAACGTGCGTGGAGCTTTTACGTTATGCACGTTGGGGCGTTAAACGTTTATTTAACAGACACCAATCAAGTTCGAGAAGCATTAACGGAAGTAAAACCGACTGTGATGTGTGCGGTTCCCCGTTTTTATGAAAAAGTTTATTCAGCAATACACAGTAAAGTGGCCAAAGCACCTCTCATCCGTAGGGCGCTATTTCGCTGTGCAATATCTCTTGGCAAGCGCCGTGTGAAAGCCTTAGCAAAAGGCCACAAACCCTCTTTAGTTAACCGCGCTATTTTTCCGATGGTTGATAAACTGGTTCTCAGTAGAATTCGCGAAGGGTTAGGCGGTCGAATTCGTTTCATGCCAGCAGCTGGCGCCCGTCTTGATGACGATGTGATTGCATTTTTCCTTTCAGCAGGGGTAAATATTAAATATGGCTATGGTATGTCAGAAACCTGTGCCACGGTATCTTGCTGGGAAGAAGGTAAATACCCATTAGGTTCGATAGGTACACCACTATCTTCTGTTTCAGTGCGTATTGGTAAAGACGATGAAATACAAGTAAAAGGGCCAGTGGTCATGAAAGGCTATTTCAATCGACCAATTGAAACCTTGGATACGTTTACAGCAGATGGCTGGCTAAAAACGGGTGATGCAGGAAAGATTGACGAACAAGGCAATTTATATATTACGGATAGGCTAAAAGATTTAATGAAAACGTCTAACGGAAAATATATTGCACCACAGATGATTGAAGGGGTATTAGGGCAAGACAAGTTTATTGAACACATTGCAGTTATTGCGGATGCACGCAAGTTTGTTTCAGCGCTGATCGTGCCTTGTTATGACAGCTTAGAAGAATATGCCCATTCAATAAACCTGAAATATCGAGATCGTTTAGAACTCTTAAAAGACTCAAATATTGTGGCCTTATTTGAGAGCCGTTTAAAAGATTTGCAAAAAAATATCGATAATTTCCACCAAGTTAAGCGTTTTATATTACTACCTACCACATTTTCAATGGAAAAAGGTGAATTAACGCCGACGTTGAAACTGCGCCGTAAAATTATTTCTGAGCGCTATCAATTAGAAATTGAATCGATGTACAAAGAATAATTTACCATCTAATTATCTGACTTACCTGTATTATGGGTAGGTCAGGTCTTGTTTTTGTTCTATTCATATTTATTTATTCAGATTATCACTTAATATTAAAATCAGAATGGTTCCAACTAATTAAAGTTGCACTGTTTTTCCATTCATAGCAGTCATTCTTTCTCCCATTATTTTTATACGCAGTCAATTTATCTATCAAATACCCATGTTCAAGATGATGTGAAAGTTTCGTGATCCTTGCACTGAAATGGTGTTTGCTTCGTTTCAGCCAGAGCGATATGTTAATAGCACGAATTTCACAATTTTAATGATAAAAATAAAGAGGTAGTTCATACCTCTTCACTTGCAAATAATGTCTGGGGGCAAACTCATGGAGATGTTGTCGGGAGCGGAAATGGTCGTCAAGTCGTTGATTGACCAAGGAGTAAAGCACGTGTTTGGTTATCCAGGCGGTGCGGTATTAGATATTTATGATGCACTTCATACAGTTGGTGGGGTAGAACATATTTTAGTGCGCCATGAACAAGCCGCCGTTCATATGGCAGATGGTTATGCACGCTCAACAGGGGATGTTGGGGTTGTTTTAGTGACATCTGGTCCTGGGGCAACAAATGCGATTACCGGTATTGCGACAGCTTATATGGACTCCGTACCAATGGTGGTGTTATCAGGGCAGGTTGCAAGCTCGCTAATTGGTAACGATGCGTTTCAAGAATGCGATATGGTTGGAATTTCAAGGCCAATAGTCAAGCACAGTTTTTTAATTAAAAGCGCAGAAGAAATTCCTGAAACCATCAAGAAAGCGTTTTATATTGCAGCAAGTGGCCGTCCAGGGCCTGTGGTGATTGATTTTCCTAAGGACACCGTTAACCCAGCTTTGAAGTTTGCTTACCGTTATCCAGAGAACGTTTCTTTGCGGTCTTATAACCCTACATTACAAGGACACAAAGGCCAAATCAAAAAAGCATTAACTAAATTGGTTTCAGCCAAAAAACCAGTTTTCTATATTGGCGGAGGGGCGATTAACGCGAATTGCTCTGCTGAACTTATAGAGTTGGCAGAAAAACTGCAATTACCGGTGGTATCAACCTTAATGGGATTAGGGGCTTTCCCAGAAACGCACAAGCAATCCGTGGGAATGCTTGGGATGCATGGAACCTATGAAGCCAACAAGGTGATGCATAACTCGGATGTGATTTTTGCCGTTGGTGTTCGTTTTGATGATAGAACAACGAACAATTTAGAAAAATATTGCCCAAATGCGACCGTCATTCAAATTGATGTTGACCCAACGTCTATCTCAAAAACGGTCAATGCCGATATCCCAATTGTTGGCGATGCAAAACTCACATTAAAACAAATGTTAGGTCAGTTAGACCAAGCTTCAGCCAAACAAGACAACCAAGCACTCACTGCGTGGTGGAAAGAAATTGAGCAATGGCGCAGCAAACAGTGTTTACGTTACGAAACAAGCCAAACAAAAGTTAAACCACAGCAAGCCATTGAAATGATTTATCGTTTAACGAAAGGTGAAGCGTATGTAACGTCTGACGTTGGGCAGCACCAAATGTTCGCCGCATTGTATTATCCCTTTGATAAACCTCGCCATTGGATAAACTCAGGAGGACTCGGCACGATGGGCTTTGGTTTACCTGCTGCTCTAGGGGTGAAATTAGCGCATCCAAAATCGACCGTTGTCTGTGTGACAGGGGATGGTAGCATCCAGATGAACATTCAAGAGCTTTCAACCGCTCTGCAATATGGCTTACCGGTTTTAGTGCTCAACTTAAATAATGGTTTTTTAGGCATGGTAAAACAGTGGCAGGATATGATTTATCAAGGCCGTCACTCACAATCTTACATGCAATCATTGCCTGATTTCATCAAGTTAGCACAAGCGTATGGCCACGTTGGTATTTCGATAGCAACACCTGATGAGCTAGAAGAAAAACTAAAACAAGCCCTTGTTGAAGTGAATGAAAATCAGCGATTAGTTTTCGTTGACGTCAATATTGATGAAACTGAGCACGTTTATCCAATGCAGATCCGTGGTGGTGCAATGGATGAAATGTGGTTGAGCAAAACAGAGAGGACCTGATCATGCGTCGTATTTTATCCGTTTTATTAGAAAATGAATCAGGTGCTTTGTCCCGTGTCATAGGTCTGTTCTCTCAACGTGGTTATAATATTGAAAGTTTGACCGTTGCACCAACAGATGACCCAACCCTGTCACGTATGACTATCCAAACTAAAGGGGATGCAAAGGTTCTGGAGCAAATTGAGAAACAATTGCATAAACTAGTTGATGTGTTGCGCGTCAGTGAGCTGACGGCGTCAGCACATATCGAACGTGAAATCATGTTAGTGAAGCTACAAGCCTCTGGATATGGGCGTGATGAAGTGAAGCGCTGTGCAGATATTTTCCGTGGACAAATTGTTGATGTCACCCCAACGCTTTATACCGTTCAGCTAGCGGGGACAAGCGAAAAACTGGACGCTTTCATCGAATCAGTGCGTGGTGTTGCTGAAATTGTTGAAGTTGTACGCTCAGGGATCGTCGGTGTTTCGCGCGGTGATAAAATTATGCGATGAAAAATTTATCTTCCGAAGGTAGAATAATCGCGTTTAAGGCCCCGAATGACTCGGGGCTATTCCCAAAATTGTAAAGAGGTTAACGTGAAACTGGATGAGATAGCCCGTCTAGCGGGTGTTTCCCGCACAACGGCTAGTTATGTGATCAACGGCAAGGCCAAGCAGTATCGAGTCAGCGATAAAACTGTAGAAAAAGTGATGGCAGTCGTCAGAGAGCACAATTACCATCCAAATGCAGTTGCTGCGGGGCTACGAGCAGGGCGTACCCGTTCTATAGGGTTAGTGATCCCTGACTTGGAAAATACGAGCTATACCCGTATAGCAAATTACCTTGAAAGGCAGGCGCGTCAGCGTGGTTATCAATTGTTGATAGCATGCTCAGAAGACCAACCCGACAATGAAATTCGTTGTGTTGAACACCTTTTACAACGACAAGTTGATGCCATAATTGTTTCGACAGCATTACCGCCAGAACACCCGTTCTATCAGCGTTGGGCGAATCGTTCTTTACCGATTATCGCACTGGATAGAGCCCTTGAAAAAGAACACTTTATTAGTGTTGTTGGTGATGACCAAGAAGATGCTTTCATGATTTCAGCAGAATTACGCAAATTTAAAGCTGAATCGGTATTGTATTTGGGGGCGTTACCTGAGTTATCAGTCAGTTACCTGCGCGAGCAAGGTTTCCGTAAAGCATGGCATGAAGACCCGCGCAAGATTGATTACCTGTATGCAAATAGCTATGAACGCGATTCAGCCGCAGAGGTTTTTGCTCATTGGCTTGATAGTGGCAACAAGATGCCAGACGCACTATTTACAACATCATTCTCCTTACTACAAGGCGTGCTAGATGTCGCATTGAAGCGCAGTGGTCGTTTACCTGAGCATATGGTTATTGCCACATTTGGTGATAATGAATTATTAGACTTCCTTGAATGCCCAGTGCTTTCTTTGGCACAGCGCCATAGAGACATCGCTGAACGCATCTTAGAATTGGTGCTTGCCAGCCTTGATGAAAAGCAAAAACCAGAACCTGGTATTACACGTATTCGTCGTGATTTATGTCACCGTGGAAGTTTAGGTCGTAAGCAGTAATAAAATAGACTTAACTTTAATCGAACAGTGAATATTTACACGATAATGAGTGATGTTGGTCACAATAATGAGTAATATAACGGCCCCTATCTTGTAGGGGCTTTTTTTTTATAGGCAAAAATTAGGTAAATATTTAACTTTAGGATTTATCTTAATTGGTTTGTTGCGGATTTTAAAATGAAAGCTAAATCGGATAAATAAATTAATATAAATTTATTACGGTTGTATTACTGATTTGTGCGATAAATATTTTGAATTAAATTACTGTTTATTAAAACAGTTATTTATTCTATTGATATGTAATGATTTTATTTTATTGGCAGCACGTTTTGGGCCTATTTAAAAATTAATGACTATTTGAGGACTCAACAGAAGTAAATAACCGGTACAAGATACACTGATTAAAAATGAGACATAAGTTGAATTTCCATTAATTTGTATGATTTTGCAGCAAACTATTATGTTAGCGCTTATTTAGGTGATACTTAATAAAATATGTTAATCATATCAACTTGTTATTTCCCATTTTATTTCCAAGTTAGATTTTACCTCCCCTTATTTTTTCTGAATTGTTCTGTAAATAAAGCTAAAGCCGGATGTTACTGGCTTGACAACGTTTTCATACCATTCGTAAACTTTATATGTGGTGAATTGTGGGGTAAAGTGGGTGGGTAGAAAATAAAAGGGGTTTAATCGGGTATGTTTCGTGGGGCAACACTGGTTAATCTCGACAGCAAAGGGCGTCTAACCGTGCCAACTCGTTATCGAGGAATGCTGAACGAGGAATCGAAAGGGCAAATGGTTTGTACCATTGACCTTCACCAGCCATGCCTGTTGCTTTATACCTTACCTGAATGGGAGATTATCGAGGAAAAACTTTCTCGGCTATCGACGATGAACCCAGCAGAACGACGCGTGCAACGGCTGTTATTAGGTCATGCAAGTGAATGCCAAATGGACAACGCGGGGCGTCTTTTGTTAGCCAGTACATTGCGTCAACACGCAGGGCTAACCAAAGAGGTCATGTTGGTTGGCCAGATTAATAAATTTGAACTTTGGGATGAACAGACTTGGTATCAGCAAGTGGAAGACGATATTGCCGCTGAGCGCCTTACCAATGAACCACTTTCAGCCCGCTTACAGGATTTGTCACTTTAATAATGACGCAACAGCAATTTAAACACGTAACAGTATTACTGGATGAAGCCGTGAACGGCTTAAACATTAAACCTAACGGTATCTATATCGATGGCACCTTTGGTCGTGGTGGCCATTCAAGGTTGATATTAAGCCAGCTTGGCGCACGAGGAAGGTTAATCGCCATTGACCGTGATCCAGAAGCCATAAAAGCGGCACAGGCTATCGATGACCCGCGTTTTATGATTAAGCATGGCCCATTTTCTGCGATTGCAGAGTATGTGGAAGAAGAAGGGTTAACAGGGGAAATTGATGGCGTATTACTTGACTTAGGGGTTTCTTCACCGCAGTTAGATGACCCAGAGCGTGGTTTTTCCTTTATGCGTGACGGGCCGTTAGATATGCGAATGGACCCAACCAAAGGGCAATCCGCACAGCAATGGTTGATGGACGCAGAAGCGGATGACATTGCTTGGGTATTGAAAACCTTTGGAGAAGAGCGTTTTGCGAAACGAATTGCGAGAGCGATTGTTGAACGTAACCATAACCCAGAGGAAGAGCCATTAACACGTACACGGCATCTTGCAGAGTTAATTGCCAAAGTCAGTCCGATGAAAGACCGACATAAACACCCTGCAACACGTAGCTTCCAAGCGATTCGTATTTATATTAATAGCGAATTGGAAGAGATTGAAAAAGCGTTAGAAGGCGCTATGAACGTTTTAGCACCACAAGGGCGCTTATCGGTTATCAGCTTCCATTCTTTGGAAGATAGATTAGTAAAACGGTTTATTCGCAAAAATAGTAAAGGACCATCAGTGCCAGCCGGTATTCCACTGACTGAAGCGCAGATTAAAGAGTTAGGTGCAGCGCAGTTACGTGACCTAGGTAAGATGAAACCTTCGGAAAACGAAATTGACGAAAATCCTCGCGCACGGAGTTCTGTGTTGCGGTTTGCTGAAAAGGCGGCGGAATAATGGTTCCAGAAAGGCACAGCCTAGCTCGCGTCATTGGGCGTGATTTATTTCGTTATGGCATCGTTCCTTTGATTTTATTGGCTGCAATTATAATCAGTGCCGTTTTTGTTGTGACTACCGCACATGAAACGCGTTTGTTAACGGCAGCTAAAGATAAATTGTATGAAGAAAAAGACTTATTAGATATCGAATGGCGCAATTTGATCCTTGAAGAAAACGCCCTTGCGAGCCATAGCCGAATAGAACGTTTGTCGGTTGAAAAATTACAGATGGTACAAGTTGAACCATCACAAGAAAAAATTATTGTTTCTAAGCAATAAAAAGGTTCCTAATGAAAGCACCAAAAACAGCGAAAAATAAGAAACAAGAAGAAAGTACCAGCTTTGTCCGCTGGCGCTTTATTTTGCTGTGCGGATGCATTGTCTTGGCGTTAGCAGGGTTGCTGACGCGGGTGGCTTATCTGCAAATTATCGCACCAGAGAAACTGGTGAAAGAAGGCGATATGCGCTCTTTACGAGTGCAAGAAGTCGCAACTTCCCGAGGCATGATCAGCGACCGAGAAGGGCGGCAACTGGCGGTGAGTGTGCCAGTTAATGCAATTTGGGCTGACCCCAAAGAAGTGTTCGAAAAAGGGGGGATCAGCAATGACGAGCACTGGAAAGCATTAGCGGATGCCCTTGAGATCCCACTAGAACAAATTACCAGCAAAATATCGGCCAATCCAAGAGGCCGTTTTGTGTATTTAGCGCGTCAAGTTAACCCATCTATTGGCGATTACGTTAAAAAACTAAAAATACCTGGTATTTACTTACGCAAAGAGTCTCGTCGTTATTATCCATCAGGCCCAGTTACCGCTCACTTATTGGGGGTAACAAATATTGATGGCGAAGGCATTGAAGGTGTCGAGAAAAGCTTTGACCGTTGGTTAAAAGGTGCACCAGGTGAACGTACAGTTCGCAAAGACCGTAATGGGCGAGTGATTGAAACGATTTCCTCTGTTGACAGTCAAGCTGCGCATAATCTGACATTAAGTATTGATGAACGCATTCAATCCATTGTTTACCGTGAATTAACACGTGGTGTACAGGAAAATAAAGCTGAATCAGGCGTAGCAATTTTAGTGGATGTTCATACCGGTGAAATTTTAGCAATGGCAAATAGTCCATCCTATAACCCAAATAATTTAACGGGTACATCAATGGATGCGATGCGTAACCGTGCTATCACCGATATTTTCGAGCCGGGCTCAACAGTGAAACCCATGGTGGTAATGAGTGCGCTACACAACAAAATTATTAAAGAAAACTCAGTAATTAATACTTATCCATATCGTATTAGTGGTCATGAGATCAAAGACGTAGCACGGTATGCTGAACTAACAATTACTGGGATTTTACAGAAGTCGAGTAACGTAGGTGTTTCAAAACTTGCGTTAGCGATGCCTGCCACTGAGCTGGTGGATGTGTATAGCCGCTTTGGGTTTGGCAAGCCGACTAATCTGGGGTTAGTCGGGGAAAGTAGTGGCATCTTTCCAAGTAAAAAAACACGGTGGTCTGATTTAGAAAGGGCCACCTTTTCTTTTGGCTACGGGCAAATGGTAACACCGTTACAGTTAGCGCGAGCCTACGCAACTATCGGTAGTTTTGGTATTTATCGGCCATTATCTATCACGAAGGTTGACCCTCCTGTATCAGGAACACGTGTTTTTCCTGAGCCGATCATGCGAACAGTGGTTCATATGATGGAAAGTGTGGCTTTACCCGGAGGCGGGGGAGCACGAGCAGCAATTAAAGGCTATCGCATTGCTATTAAAACAGGGACTGCGAAGAAAGTGGGTCCTGAAGGGCGTTACGTTGAAAAATATTTAGCTTACGCCGCGGGTGTGGCTCCTGCGAGTAACCCACGCTATGCGTTAGTAGTGCTCATCAATGAGCCTAGTGCAGGTAAATACTACGGTGGTGCGGTATCTGCACCGATATTTGGTTCAATCATGGGAGGGGTTCTACGGTTGATGAACGTTGAACCCGATGCATTGCAACCAAATGAACAAAATGAAATTGTAAATAGTCAAAAAGAGGTTAAAAGTGGCAGATCGTAATCTTTGTGATCTACTCTCACCCTTTGGTGTGAGCACAACTCCAATCTCACTGCGTGAGATGACGCTAGACAGTCGAAAGGCTGCCGCGGGCGATCTGTTTATTGCAATAAAAGGCCATCAATCAGATGGGCGACACTATATTCCTCAAGCAATTGCTCAAGGGGTTTCTGCTGTGATAGCGGAAGCGGAAGGTGAAGCTGTTGAAGGTGAAATTCGTTTCGTTCATGGCGTCCCTGTCATTTATTTAAATGACCTGAATAACCGTTTATCAGCCCTTGCGGGGGAGTTTTATCAGCAGCCATCAGCTAATATGAAACTCGTTGGTGTGACGGGTACAAACGGTAAAACAACGACGACACAATTAATTGCTCAGTGGGCTCAAGGGCTAGGGGAAACTAGCGCTGTAATGGGAACCGTGGGTAATGGCCTATTAGGCCATGTGTCGCCAAGCGAAAATACTACCGGCTCTGCGGTAGATATCCAACTTGAATTGACCCAATTATTGAACCAAAAAGCGACATTAACAGCGATGGAAGTGTCTTCCCATGGCTTAGTGCAAGGCCGAGTTGCTGCCTTACAGTTTGATGCCGCGGTGTTTACCAATTTAAGTCGTGATCACCTTGATTATCATGGCGATATGGAAAGCTATGAAGCCGCAAAATGGCTGTTGTTTTCCACGCATAATACAAAATCGCAAATCATTAATGCGGATGATGCTATTGGCTTGAAATGGCTACAACGTTTACCACAGGCGTGCGCAGTGACCATGGAAAACCGTATCCCAAATGACTGGCAAGGCCCATGGTTAAAAGCCACTGAGGTTGAATATCACGATAAAGGTGCCAGCATCCATTTTGATTCCTCATGGGGAAATGGGCGCTTTGAAAGCCCATTAATGGGTGCATTTAATGTCAGCAATTTATTAGTGGCAATGGCAACTTTACTAATGATGGATTATCCGTTAGATAAACTGCTGGCTACTACCTCTTCATTATCACCAGTATGTGGGCGTATGGAAGTATTCAGTGCACCGAATAAACCGACAGTCGTCGTTGATTATGCGCATACTCCTGATGCCTTAGAAAAAGCTTTAGCGGCAGCACGCTTACATTGCAAAGGTCAATTATGGTGTGTATTTGGTTGCGGTGGTGACCGTGACAAAGGCAAGCGTCCACTAATGGGGGCTGCTGCAGAAGAGTATGCAGATAAAATCGTGATCACAGACGACAACCCGCGCAGTGAAGACCCTATCGATATTATTAATGATATTATGGCGGGCTTATTAGATTCCAGCCGTGCTTTGGCCATACCGGGTCGTCCAGAAGCCGTGACAAACACTATTTTGCAGGCATCTCCTGATGATGTGATTGTGATTGCAGGTAAGGGGCACGAAGATTATCAAATTATTGGTCAGCGCAAGTTAGATTACTCAGACCGTCTAACGGTGGCTCGTTTGTTGGGGGTAATCGCATGATCCCTTTAACACTCGCTCAATTGGCACAAATTACCCAAGGGCAGATTGAATCAGCTCCAGACACCAATGCAATGGTTAGCGCGGTTAGTACTGATAGCCGCAAAATTGCTGAAAATTGCCTATTCATTGCGTTAAAAGGTGAACGCTTCGACGCCCATGATTTTGCGCAGCAAGTCGTTATGGCGGGCGCTAAGGCGTTACTCGTTGAGCGCAAACTAGAAGTGGATTGCCCACAAATTATCGTCAAAGACACGCGTATCTCGATGGGCCAACTGGCTGCATGGGTTCGTCAGCAGAGTAGAGCCCGGGTCGTTGGCTTAACGGGGTCTTCAGGCAAAACATCGGTCAAAGAAATGACTGCGTCCATTTTATCTGAGCGCGGTAAAACCTTATATACTGCAGGTAATTTAAACAACGATATAGGTGTACCTTTGACCCTATTTCGTTTAACCCATGATGATGATTTTGCAGTGATAGAAATGGGCGCTAATCATCCAAATGAAATTGCCTACACAACCAATATTGTCAAACCAGAAGCCGCATTAGTTAACAATTTATTTGCTGCACACTTAGCGGGTTTTGGTTCACCGGAAGGGGTTGCTAAAGCGAAAGGTGAAATTTATCAAGGTATTCCAGAAGAAGGAACTGCAATTGTTAACCTTGATAGCTACAGTGAAAAGTGGCAGTTTCAGCCACGTCAAACCGTTTGGTATTACTCACTAACGCCACAAGCAAAAGTGGATTTCTATCCTTCTGATATCCAAGTGAACCAGCTGACAACGGATTTTGTGTTACACACTCCCGTTGGTAGTGTTGATATCACCTTGCCATTACCAGGGCTGCATAACATCGCTAATGTGTTAGCGGCGAGTGCATTAGCCATTTCAGTCGGTGCTAGCCTCGACAATATTAAAAATGGCTTAGCGAAAACGAAGTCGGTACCGGGGCGGTTATACCCTGTGCGCTTAGCGGAGCACAAGGTGGTTTTAGACGACACTTATAACGCAAATGATGGTTCGATGATCGCAGCAATCCATGTTCTCGAAAAAATGCCAGGTTACCGCATCTTAGTGGTGGGGGACATGGGTGAACTGGGCGATTATGCAGAAGATTGCCATCAGCGTGTTGGTGTCGCCGCTAAACAAGCAGGCTTAGACAAAGTATTCAGTGTTGGTCAATTAAGTGAGTTGATCAGCCAATTTAGTGAATGTGGTGAGCATTTCACAGTGAAATCCGATTTATTAACCCGACTAATTCCGCTAGCACAGCAGAAGGCCGTTGTTTCTATTTTAGTTAAAGGTTCACGCAGTTCCGCGATGGAAGATGTTGTGAATGCATTGAAGGAGTGCTTCGAATGTTAGTCTGGCTTGCCGAAATGTTGGTCCACAAGTTTTCTGTTCTGAACGTCTTTTCTTATTTGACGTTCAGGGCCATTGTCGGTTTGCTGACGGCACTTGCCATTGCTTTGTGGATGGGGCCGCATTTAATTGCTTATTTACAAAAAATGCAAATAGGCCAAGTCGTTCGTAATGAAGGCCCTGAGTCTCACTTTAGTAAGCGCGGAACCCCAACTATGGGCGGGTTATTGATTTTATTTTCAATCACCGTTTCAACTTTGTTATGGGCTCGCTTAGACAACCCTTATGTTTGGTGTGTATTACTTGTGTTAGTTGGCTATGGCATTGTCGGTTTTGTTGATGACTACCGTAAAGTGGTACGTAAAGACACTCGTGGTCTAATCGCACGTTGGAAATATTTTTGGCAATCCGTGATTGCGTTAATTGTTGCCTTTTCCATGTACGTGATTGGTAAAGACACCCCAGCAACGCAGCTAGTGGTGCCATTTTTTAAAGATGTGATGCCACAACTGGGCATGCTGTATATTTTGCTGACTTACTTTGTGATTGTAGGAACCAGTAACGCAGTAAACCTAACAGATGGTTTGGATGGCTTGGCTATCATGCCAACGGTATTTGTCGCTGCAGGTTTTGCATTAGTGGCATGGGCAACAGGTAATGTTAATTTTGCCAGTTACTTACATATTCCATTTTTACCACATGCAGGTGAATTAGTGATTGTCTGTACTGCCATTGTGGGGGCAGGGTTAGGCTTCTTATGGTTTAACACATATCCAGCCCAAGTATTTATGGGTGATGTTGGCTCATTGGCTCTTGGTGGTGCACTAGGAACTATCGCTGTATTACTGCGCCAAGAGTTTTTATTAGTGATTATGGGTGGTGTGTTTGTGGTTGAGACATTATCCGTTATTTTACAAGTCGGTTCATTTAAATTGCGCGGGCAACGTATTTTCCGCATGGCACCAATTCATCACCATTATGAATTGAAGGGTTGGCCAGAACCTCGCGTTATCGTGCGCTTCTGGATTATCTCATTAATGTTAGTCCTCATTGGGCTGGCAACCTTGAAGGTGCGTTAAGATGGTCGATTATCAGGGTAAGAACGTCGTTATTATTGGGCTGGGGATCACTGGCCTATCTTGCGTTCATTTTTTCCTTGCGCGCGGCGTTGTGCCTCGTGTTATGGATACCCGTGCAGTGCCTCCGGGGGTAGATAAACTCCCTGCGAACGTGGAATGCCATAGTGGCAGCTTGAATAATAGCTGGTTACAGGCAGCCGATTTAATTGTCGCGAGTCCAGGGATTGCGTTGGCAACACCTCAGTTGCAGGAAGCGGCAGAAAACGGCATCGAAATTGTGGGTGATATCGAATTGTTTTGTCGTGAAGCCGATGCACCGATTGTCGCCATTACAGGTTCAAATGGTAAAAGTACCGTCACGTCATTGGTTGGTGAAATGGCTAAAGCTGCGGGTATTTCAGTTGGTGTTGGTGGCAATATTGGTACGCCAGCGCTTTCATTACTCAATGCAGGGCATCGTCTATACGTTTTAGAACTTTCCAGCTTCCAATTAGAAACCACTTCAAGTTTAGAAGCGACCGCCGCGACAGTCTTAAATATTAGTGAAGATCATATGGATAGATACCCATTAGGTCTAGCGCAGTATCGTGAAGCTAAATTAAAAATTTATAACGATGCTAAAAACTGCATTGTTAACGTACAAGATGCACTGACCTTACCTGTCAATCATACCTTGGAAGAATGTATTAGCTTTGGCTTAAATAGTGGTGATTATTTCTTTGATACCCAAAAACGGGTGTTAGTGGCTCAAGGAAAAGAGCTGCTCGCTGTCAATGAGATGCACTTAACTGGCCAACACAATTACCTCAATGCGTTGGCCGCGCTAGCACTGGCAGATGCGGTGAGTATTCCTCGCCCAGCTTGCCTTCAAGTATTGAAAGACTATGCGGGGTTAGCGCATCGTTTCGAATTAGTGTTATTCAATAACGGTGTTCGCTGGATTAATGACTCGAAAGCCACCAATGTTGGAAGTACTGAAGCGGCGTTAAATGGGTTACATGTGGACGGCAATATCTACTTATTATTAGGTGGTGATGGCAAGTCAGCTGATTTTTCACCATTAAAACAATATATTGCTGCGGATAACTACCGTTTATATTGCTTTGGCCGTGATGGCAAAGAGTTAGCGGATATGGCACCTGAAAAATCAGTTTTGACTGAGACGATGGAACAAAGCTTACGCCAAATTGCGCCTCAACTAAAAGCGGGGGACATGGTGCTGTTATCCCCAGCGTGCGCCAGTTTGGATCAGTTTAAAAGTTTTGAGCAGCGTGGAACTGTCTTTGCTCAATTAGCCCAGGAGCTAGGTTAATGACGATACCGGGTGCGATGCGTTTAAAAAATTGGGTCATTGGTGAAAAAAATGGCGTGATTTCAGGCTCAACGCTTTACGACCGTACATTGGTGTGGTTGGCATTCGGTTTAGCCGCGGTTGGCTTTATTATGGTCACCTCTGCGTCCATGCCAGTTGGCCAGCGCTTAACCGAAGACCCGTTTTATTTTGCTAAGCGTGATGTGGTGTATATCGTTATCGCATTTATTTTAGCTCTAGGTGTTATGCGTATTCCGATGGCGGTTTGGGAGAAGTACAACTTCATATTGTTGATGGCTTCTCTTGGCATGCTAGTCGTGGTGTTGGTTGCAGGAAGTTCCGTTAACGGGGCATCACGCTGGATAGACATCGGTTTGGTAAAAATTCAGCCGGCAGAAATTTCGAAATTTACGTTGTTTTGCTACGTATCCAGTTATTTAGTGCGTAAATCTGATGAAGTCAGAACCCGTTTTCTTGGCTTTATCAAACCGATGTGTATTTTGATTGTTATGGCGTCTTTGCTTTTATTACAGCCTGACTTAGGGACAGTTATCGTCTTAGTGGTTACCACTCTCGGGTTGTTGTTTTTAGCAGGAGCAAGGTTAGCCCCCTTTATTATCGGTATTGCCGCTTGTGCGGTGGGGGTATTGGCTTTGATTTGGTTCGAGCCGTACCGCTTACGTCGAGTCACGTCATTTTTGAATCCATGGGATGACCCGTTTGGAAGTGGTTATCAGCTAACTCAATCTTTAATGGCCTTTGGTCGTGGTGAAGTATTTGGGCAAGGGCTTGGAAATTCAGTACAAAAATTAGAATATTTGCCAGAAGCACACACAGACTTTATTTTCTCGGTTTTAGCTGAGGAGCTCGGGTACTTTGGCGTTGTATTGGTTCTGCTGATGGTCTTTATGTTGGCATTTAGAGCAATGATGATCGGCCGTCGTGCATTGATGTCAAACCAATTATTCGGTGGTTATTTGGCTTGTTCTATTGGTATTTGGTTTACCTTCCAAGCGTTAGTTAACGTTGGCGCCGCATCAGGTATGTTACCGACAAAAGGTTTAACACTACCGCTAATTAGTTATGGTGGTTCGAGTTTACTGGTGATGGCTGCTGCCATTGCGATATTACTGAGAATTGATTTTGAAACACGCCTTGAAAAAGCGCAGGCGTTTGTAAGGAGCACTAAATGAGTCAGGCAAAGAAATTACTCGTCATGGCAGGTGGAACCGGAGGGCATGTTTTTCCGGGGTTAGCCGTGGCTCATTATTTGCAGGCTCAAGGCTGGGAGATCCGTTGGTTAGGTACGGCTGACCGAATGGAAGCTACATTAGTGCCGAAACATGGTATCGATATTGAATTCATTCAAATTTCGGGTCTCAGGGGCAAAGGTATCGCAGCGCAACTGGGGTCGCCATGGCGTATTTATAAAGCGATTCGCCAAGCCAAAACAATTATTAAGCGTTATCAACCCGATGCTGTATTAGGTATGGGGGGCTATGTTTCGGGGCCCGGCGGTATTGCAGCATGGCAATGCGGTGTTCCTGTTGTACTTCATGAGCAAAATGGTATCGCGGGTTTAACGAACAAATGGTTATCTCGAATTGCAAAAAGAGTATTACAAGCCTTTCCGGGGGCATTTCCTAACGCACCAGTTGTCGGTAATCCAGTACGTGAAGATGTTTTAGCACTACCTGCGCCACAGGTTCGTTTAGCTGGTCGTGAAGGTGCTATACGTGTATTAGTTGTTGGTGGCAGCCAAGGGGCTCGAATTCTAAATCAAGTGATGCCGCGAGTTGCTGAAAAAGTAGGCAAACAGTTAAATATCTGGCATCAAGCGGGAAAAGGCAGTAAGGAATCGACAGAAGCATTGTATAATGAACATATGCAAGTTTCAGTCAATTCCGAGTATAAAGTTACTGAATTTATTGATGATATGGCGCAAGCTTACGCATGGGCAGATATTGTTGTCTGTCGGTCAGGTGCATTAACAGTGAGTGAAATTGCAGCCGCAGGTTTACCGGCTATTTTTGTGCCTTTTCAACATAAAGATCGTCAACAATATTGGAATGCATTACCGCTAGAAAAAGCGGGAGCGGCTAAAATTTTAGAACAATCACAATTTACCGCAGATGCTGTGGCGAGCTTATTAGAAGAATGGGATAGAAACGAATTACTCTCAATGGCCGAAAAAGCGCATAGCTGTGCAATTACAGACGCAACTGAGCGAGTTGCTACCGTGATTTGCGAAGTGGCTAAATAATATTAGCCATAATTGATATCGAATTAATTAGAAGCGAAGAAATATAGTGAATACACAACAATTAGCGAAATTAAGAACATCAGTGCCAGAAATGAGAAGAGTTAGGCACATCCATTTTGTCGGCATCGGCGGTGCTGGCATGGGTGGTATCGCTGAAGTGTTGGCAAATGAAGGCTATGAAATTAGTGGTTCAGATTTAGCACCGAATGCAGTGACTCAACAATTAACCGCATTAGGGGCAACGATTTACTTTAATCACCGCCCAGAGAACGTTGAAGACGCGAGTGTTGTTGTCGTATCAACGGCTATCTCGAGTGAGAACCCTGAAATTCAAGCCGCCAAAGAATTGCGTATTCCTGTTATTCGTCGTGCGGAAATGTTGGCTGAATTAATGCGTTACCGCCATGGTATTGCCGTTGCAGGTACCCACGGGAAAACGACCACTACAGCAATGATTTCTGGGATTTATGCACAAGCAGGTCTTGACCCCACATTTGTGAATGGGGGGTTAGTTAAATCAGCAGGAACGCACGCGCGTTTAGGTAGTAGCCGTTACTTGATTGCAGAAGCCGATGAAAGCGATGCATCGTTTTTACATTTGCAACCGTTAGTTGCGGTCGTGACAAATATCGAAGCTGACCATATGGATACTTACCAAGGCGACTTCGATAATTTAACGAATACATTTATTAATTTCTTGCATAATCTGCCGTTCTACGGGCGTGCAGTAATGTGTATTGATGACCCTGTCATTCGTTCGTTGCTACCTAAAATTGGTCGCTACATTACTACTTATGGTTTTAGTGAAGATGCTGATGTGCGTATTACGCAATATGAGCAAAAAGGAAATCAAGGCTTTTTCACCATTGCTCGTGAAAATATGCCAGAGCTGACTGTGGTTCTAAATGCACCGGGACGTCACAATGCGCTCAATGCGACAGCCGCAGTAGCTGTTGCCACAGAAGAAGGTATTGACGATTTACATATTTTATCTGCACTAGTTGAGTTTCAAGGTACGGGGCGCCGCTTTGATTTCTTAGGGAATTTCCCTCTGCGTAATGTGAATGGCAAAGAGGGTGAAGTGATGCTAGTCGATGACTATGGCCACCACCCAACAGAAGTGGATGCAACGATTAAAGCCGCGAGAGCGGGTTGGCCAGATAAACGCATTGTTATGGTATTCCAACCACATCGTTATACCCGTACTCGTGACTTATACGATGATTTTGTGAATGTTTTAGGGCAGGTAGATGTACTGCTAATGCTAGATGTCTATTCAGCGGGTGAAAAGCATGTACCGGGTGCAGATAGCCGCTCATTGTGTAGAACAATTCGTGGTCGTGGTCAGATTGATCCTATTTATGTTGCCGATACTGAACAAATTCCGCATATATTAGCTCAAACTCTTGATGAAAATGATTTAATTTTAGTTCAAGGCGCAGGAAATATTGGTAAAATAGCTAAAAACCTAGCTGAAGCAAAATTACAGCCACCGATGGTTGAGGAATAAAAATGACAGAGAAAGTTGCGGTTCTATTAGGAGGCTCATCTGCTGAACGTGAAGTTTCACTTCAGTCAGGAAATGCTGTGCTGGCGGGGTTACGCCAAGCAGGTGTTGATGCTCATCCTATTGACCCCCAAGATTTCCCTGTAGAAACCTTGAAAGATGCAGGTTTTAATAAAGTTTTTATTGCGTTACATGGCCGAGGTGGTGAAGACGGTACATTACAAGGGTTGTTAGAAACACTAAACCTCCCTTATACCGGTAGTGGTGTTATGGCTTCAGCGCTGAGTATGGATAAGCTGAGAACAAAACAATTATGGCAAGGTGCAGGGTTAAGTGTATCGCCATATGTTTACTTAACACAGCAGCAGTATAAGCAGGCATCTCATGAGCAAATTGTCGCTAAAGTGCAATTGTTAGGGCTACCTCTGATTGTGAAACCTAGTCTAGAAGGTTCTAGTGTTGGCATGAGTAAAGTTGATAGCCTAGAGTCATTGCCGGCTGCTTTGGACCTCGCGTTTCAATTTGATGAAACGTTGTTAATTGAAAAATGGCTGAGTGGCCCAGAGTTCACGGTTGCTGTGTTGGGAGATAACACGTTACCGTCAATTCGTATTCAACCACCGGGTATTTTTTATGACTACGAAGCAAAATATTTATCTGATGAAACTCAATATTTTTGCCCAAGTGGTTTAGGTGAACAGCTCGAATCTGAGCTCGCAGAATTAGCACTGAAAGCTTACCAAGCCGTTGGCTGCGAAGGCTGGGGACGAGTTGATGTAATGCAAGATAATGATGGTCAATTTTATCTGCTGGAAGTTAATACATCACCGGGTATGACAAGCCATAGTCTAGTACCGATGGCAGCTCGACAGGCTGGTATGAGTTTTTCACAGTTAGTTGTACAAATTTTAAAATTGGCTCGTTGATATGTCACAAGCAGCACTAAACGTTAGGCATCATAATCAGAATAATGACGAGGATCCACGTTCAGGACCGAGTAATGGTGCATTTTTAGGTGGGTTATTTTTCTTCCTATTTGTGCTTGGCACTATCCTCTGGAGTGGTTGGATGGTGATGACTTGGATGAAAGATGCTGACAGGTTGCCGATGTCTAAATTGGTGTTAACGGGGGAGCGCCATTACACCACAAATGATGATGTCAGAAAGGCCATTTTAGCTTTAGGGCAGCCGGGGACATTTATGACCGTTGATGTCAACGCTATCCAGAACCAAATAAGCATGATGCCATGGGTACGCCAAGTGACGGTGCGTAAACAATGGCCAGATGAATTGAAAATTCACATTGTTGAATACCGCCCATTCGCTAGGTGGAATGATCAAAACATGGTAGATGAACAAGGCAGAGTATTTAACTTGCCAGTTAGCGAAAATGGTAAAGGGGATTATGTGTTGCTGTATGGGCCACAAGGTAGCCAAAAAGATGTCCTTAAAGAATTTGCAGTTTTTAAGAACACGTTAGCAGCACATAACCTAAAGCTAAAATCATTATCGATGACAGCCAGAAATGCCTGGCAAATTATTTTAGACAACGATGTTAGAATCGAATTAGGTAAGAAAGATGTGTCAGAGCGGTTAAATCGGTTCCTTGAACTGTATCCGCTTTTGCAGCAAACAACGGATAAACGCGTTGACTATGTTGACTTACGTTATTCCAGTGGTGCTGCGGTGGGCTGGGCGCCACTATTGGTCGATGCTCCACCGGAGTTACAATAAAGACGATGACTAATAACAAAAATTAGGCAGAAAAAATGATTAAAGCAACGGACAGAAAATTAGTGGTAGGCCTTGAAATTGGAACTTCCAAGGTATCAGCCCTTGTTGGCGAAATTCTGCCCGATGGTATGGTTAATATTATTGGGGTGGGAAGTTGTCCATCTCGTGGAATGGACAAAGGTGGCGTAAACGACCTTGAATCAGTGGTAAAATGTGTACAAAGAGCCATTGATCAGGCCGAATTAATGGCTGACTGCCAAATTTCATCGGTTTACCTTGCGCTATCAGGTAAGCACGTCAGTTGTCAAAATGAGATTGGTATGGTGCCAGTTTCAGAAGAAGAAGTGACGCAAGAAGATGTTGACAGTGTTGTGCATACAGCAAAATCGGTACGTGTACGTGATGAACACAGAATTTTGCACGTAATACCACAGGAATTTGCAATAGATTACCAAGAAGGGATTAAAAACCCAGTTGGTCTATCGGGTGTACGTATGCAAGCAAAAGTTCATTTGATCACCTGCCATAACGATATGGCGAAGAATATCGTCAAAGCCGTTGAACGTTGTGGGTTAAAAGTTGATCAGCTTATTTTTGCCGGTCTCGCTGCAAGTTATAGCGTTTTAACGGAAGATGAGCGTGAATTAGGTGTATGTGTCGTCGATATCGGTGGCGGCACAATGGACATGGCGGTTTATACTGGTGGGGCTTTACGCCATACGAAAGTGATTCCATATGCAGGCAATGTGGTGACAAGTGACATCGCATATGCGTTTGGAACGCCACCCAGTGATGCAGAAGCCATTAAAGTGCGCCATGGTTGTGCAGTCGGTTCTATCGTCAGTAAAGATGAAACCGTTGAAGTACCAAGTGTTGGTGGGCGACCACCAAGAAGTTTACAGCGTCAAACCTTAGCAGAAGTGATCGAGCCAAGGTATACTGAGCTGTTAAATTTAGTAAATGAAGAAATTTTAAATTTACAGGAACAGTTACGTCAACAAGGTGTCAAACACCATTTGGCAGCTGGTATCGTGTTGACTGGTGGAGCTGCGCAGATCGATGGTTTAGTCGAGTGCGCTCAAAAAGTGTTCCATACGCAAGTGCGTATTGGTACACCGCTCAACATCACAGGATTAACGGATTACGCGCAGGAGCCATATTATTCAACAGCGGTAGGGCTTCTGCATTACGGTAAAGAAAGCCATTTAGGTGATGATACCGAAGTAGAAAAACGTGCATCAGTTAGCGGGTGGTTTAGTAAAATAACCAGTTGGCTGAGAAAAGAATTTTAATTTTGATAAAGAAGCATATTATTAGCTTCAAAAGTAGTAAGCACAAAACGGAGAGACATTATGTTTGAACCAATGGAGCTAACCAACGATGCGGTGATTAAAGTCATCGGCGTTGGCGGCGGCGGCGGCAACGCCGTTGAACACATGGTGCGTGAACGTATTGAAGGCGTTGAGTTCTTCGCTGTCAATACAGACGCACAGGCGCTGCGTAAAACCGCAGTTGGACAAACTATCCAGATCGGTACAGGTATTACCAAAGGTCTGGGTGCGGGTGCAAACCCTGAAGTCGGCCGTAATGCCGCTGAAGAAGACCGTGAGGCGCTGCGTAATGCTTTAGATGGCGCAGATATGGTCTTTATCGCAGCGGGTATGGGCGGCGGTACAGGGACTGGTGCAGCTCCGGTTGTTGCCGAAGTTGCCAAAGAATTGGGTATTCTGACAGTTGCTGTTGTGACTAAGCCTTTCAATTTCGAAGGTAAAAAGCGCATGGCATTCGCAGAAGCGGGTATCACTGAGTTGTCAAAACATGTTGACTCATTGATCACTATCCCAAATGATAAATTATTAAAAGTACTTGGTCGTGGTATCTCATTACTGGATGCTTTCGGTGCGGCAAATGACGTACTAAAAGGTGCAGTACAAGGTATCGCTGAACTGATTACTCGCCCAGGTTTAATGAACGTAGACTTTGCTGACGTGCGTACTGTGATGTCAGAAATGGGCTACGCGATGATGGGGTCAGGTGTAGCTCGCGGTGAAGACCGTGCAGAAGAAGCCGCTGAAATGGCCATTTCTAGCCCATTATTGGAAGACATTGACCTGTCTGGCGCTCGTGGTGTGTTGGTTAACATTACAGCTGGTTTCGACCTGCGCTTGGATGAGTTTGAAACGGTGGGTAACACTATCCGTGCCTTCGCATCTGATAATGCAACTGTGGTAATCGGTACATCTCTTGACCCAGAAATGCACGAAGAACTGCGTGTCACTGTTGTTGCTACAGGTATTGGTATGGACAAACGTCCAGAAATTACTCTAGTTAGCAACAAGATGTCTCAGCAGGCGTCAATGGAACAGCGCTATCAGCAAATGCAAAATAGCATGTCTTCATTAACAGAAGAGAAGCCAGCGGCTAAAGCGGTCAATGACCAAAATACGCAAACAAATAAAGAACCAGATTATCTTGATATTCCTGCGTTCTTGCGTAAGCAGGCCGATTAATTTTATTTATATTGGTTTCTCCGCTTTTTGTGCTAAAATTTCCTACTGATTATCTTGTATGATGATCAGTAGGACCTATAACATTGCGAGAAAAATACGATGATCAAACAACGGACACTAAAACGTATTATTACAGCGACTGGTGTTGGTTTACATACCGGCAAGAAAGTTACGCTTACATTACGTCCAGCGCCGGGCAATACCGGGGTCATCTACCGTCGTACTGACCTTAATCCACCGGTTGATTTTCCGGCAGATGCGAAATCAGTTCGTGACACCATGTTATGTACTTGCTTAGTTAATGAAGATAACGTGCGTATTTCGACTGTTGAGCATTTGAATGCTGCCTTAGCAGGGTTAGGTATCGATAACATTGTTATTGAAGTCAATGCGCCTGAAATCCCTATTATGGATGGCAGTGCCGCACCATTTGTATTCTTACTGCTTGATGGCGGTATTGAAGAATTAAATTGTGCTAAGAAATTTTTACGTATAAAAGAAACAGTACGTGTTGAAGATGGTGATAAATGGGCTGAAATGCGACCTTATAATGGGTTTAGCCTTGATTTCACAATTGATTTTCAGCACCCAGCGATTGATAGTAGCACACAACGCTACTCACTTGATTTCTCAGCGGAATCATTTGTAAATCAAATTAGCCGTGCGCGTACTTTTGGCTTTATGCGTGATATTGAATATCTGCAATCAAAAGGCTTGTGCTTAGGCGGTAGTTTTGACTGCGCCATCGTTGTTGATGACTATAAAGTTCTTAACGAAGATGGTTTACGTTTTGAAGATGAATTCGTTCGTCACAAAATGTTGGATGCAATTGGTGATTTATTCATGTGTGGACATAACATTATTGGCGCTTTCACCGCGTTTAAATCAGGCCACGCACTGAATAACAAGCTGTTACAAGCAGTTTTAGCGAAAGAATCAGCTTGGGATCTCGTCACATTTGAAGACGAAGCTCAATTGCCTGTCGCATTCAAAGCACCTTCAGCGGTGTTTGCATAAGACGTGATTATGCAGCTATCTTCGAAAGCTAATCGAAGTTAGCCCTTTCTGTTGGTTGCACTAGTACTCTCTCCGGCTAGTGCAGCCAGCCGCTCAAATCTTTCTTTTAATCCCTTCGGGCTATTCTCTGCTAATTTCAAAAGTGCTTGTGCGGTTTGTGTGCTTATCTGGCGTTCGTTCATTTTTTGACTCATTGAGGCCGTTTGCTTAGTTACTGAGCTATTTTGCCTCGATTTTCGCATAAGATCGGGATTGATTCTGATGTCGATAGAAGATAAAGATGGTAGAATGGACGTTCTTAATGCAGAAAGAAGATTGAGTTTTTCGTAATTAAGTCGGGTCATCCAACTGGCATTTGCCACTTCAATGACCATAATACTATTACGGTAGTTTGCAACACGGCACATGGGTTTGATTTCAGCCGGCAGTAACCCTTTTACAGCACGATTCAGTTTGATAATCGCTTTTGCATTACGTTGAATAGTTTGTAAAGTGTTCGATGATGTTGCCAATGATCCTTCAAGAACATCAAAAAGTGCTTGTGGATGACTATCTCTCATTTTTAGCTCCGGCTGAGAATGAAACAACGAATTACAAATAATAATTTTGTCACTTATTCATTATATAAGAGTTTGATGGGCATTTTAAATTTTTGGCGACAACTCGGAAGAAAATACTTTTGGTCCCACCTGCTATTAGGTGTGGTTGCCACGGGTGTCGGCTTGCCTACAATTTTAAATGCGTTATCAGAATCTCAACACACACAGGTTAACTCTTCCCCCGTTAATCGCCAGAGCCAAGCTGTTAATGCCTTTGACAATTTATTTTCTCAACAGAATTCTCAGCGCTCTTCATCATCATCGTCATCCTATTCAGTTAATTACTGGCAGCAACATGCGGTAAGGAATGTCATTCGGCAGCTTACTTTTGCTTTTTCGGCAACGGAAGACGATGATGTAAACACGGCAGCAGAAGAGACTGAAAAGCTTATTGTCCCACAGTTGATGCTAGATACGCTGTATGCCATGTTAGCACAGCGTTCACTTCAGTGGGATGAAAGTGTTATCCAATTTAGTCATTATAACTATCCCCATATTATTGCCTACCAACCTGCAATTTGGATTGCTCAAGTCCACGGCATTCGTGCCGGCCCGTTAACAGCTTAATCTTTACCCATAGCAAGCCAGCTTAGTGCTGTGCTGTCTTGCGCCATAAAATTTAAAACAATTAATTGATTATTAGAGATTAAAATATGTTAACAAAGATTTTGACCAAAGTTTTTGGTAGTCGTAATGACCGTACCTTGCGCCGTTTACGTAAAGAAGTTGAAAAAATTAATCGTCTTGAACCCGATTTCGAAAAGTTATCTGATGATGAATTAAAAGCAAAAACGGTAGAGTTTCGTGAGCGTTTAACGAAGGGCGAAAGTTTAGAAAGCATCATCCCTGAGGCATTTGCAACTGTTCGCGAAGCAAGTAAACGTGTATTTGGTATGCGTCACTTTGATGTACAGCTTATCGGTGGAATGGTACTGAATGAACGCTGTATCGCAGAAATGCGTACGGGGGAAGGTAAAACATTAACGGCAACACTACCAGCTTATATCAACGCATTAAGTGGCAAAGGGGTTCACGTAGTTACGGTGAATGACTACTTAGCCAAGCGTGATGCTGAAAATAACCGTCCATTATTTGAATTCTTAGGTTTAACTGTGGGTATCAACCTGCCAGGTATGGCTCCACCTGCAAAACGTGAAGCGTATGCGGCAGATATTACTTATGGTACTAACAATGAATTTGGTTTTGACTACTTACGTGACAACATGGCATTTAGCCCTGAAGAGCGTGTTCAGCGTAAATTGCATTATGCTTTGGTGGATGAGGTCGACTCAATTCTTATCGATGAAGCACGTACACCGCTGATTATCTCAGGTCCTGCGGAAGACAGCTCTGAACTGTACCAAAAAGTAGATAAACTTATTCCATATTTGCAACGTCAAGAGAAAGAAGATTCAGATACTTTCCAAGGGGAAGGCCATTTTTCGGTTGATGAAAAATCGCGTCAAGTAACCATAACAGAACGTGGGCTAGTATTAATCGAAGAACTTCTAGCAAAAGAAGGCTTAATGGATGAAGGAGAATCTTTATATTCACCTTCTAACATCATGTTAATGCACCATGTAATGGCAGGCTTACGTGCTCACGCATTGTTTACCTTAGACGTTGATTATATTGTAAAAGACGGCCAAATTGTCATTGTTGACGAACATACGGGCCGTACAATGGAAGGGCGCCGTTGGTCTGATGGCTTACACCAAGCGGTTGAAGCAAAAGAAGGGGTTGAAATTCAAAATGAAAACCAAACCTTGGCTTCAATTACTTTCCAGAACTATTTCCGTTTATATGAAAAACTTGCAGGTATGACGGGGACTGCGGATACCGAAGCATTTGAGTTTAGCTCAATTTATAAACTTGATACAATTGTTATCCCAACTAACCGTCCAATGGTTCGTAAAGATTTACCTGACCTCGTTTATATGAACGAAGCGGATAAGTTTGCGGCAATTATTGAAGATATTCGTGAGAGAACCGCCAATGGGCAACCTGTTCTTGTTGGTACGATTTCTATCGAAAAATCTGAATTAATTTCTAATGCATTGAAAAAAGCTAAAATTGCTCACAACGTACTGAATGCAAAATTCCATGCAATGGAAGCGGATATCATCGCAAATGCAGGTCAAGCAGGTGCAGTAACGATCGCAACTAACATGGCCGGTCGTGGTACTGACATTATGTTAGGCGGCAGCTGGCAAACTGAAGTTGCTGCATTAGAAGAACCAACTCAAGAGCAAATTGACGAAATCAAAGCAAACTGGAAAGTTCGCCATGATGCTGTTTTAGCCTCAGGTGGTTTACATATTATTGGTACTGAGCGTCATGAGTCACGTCGTATCGATAACCAGTTACGTGGTCGTGCAGGGCGTCAAGGGGATGCGGGTTCATCTCGTTTTTACCTATCAATGGAAGATGCGCTGATGCGTATTTTTGCCTCAGACCGCGTTACAGGAATGATGAAAAAGTTAGGTATGAAGCCAGGTGAAGCTATTGAGCACCCATGGGTGACCAAAGCTATTGCTAATGCACAACGTAAAGTTGAAAGCCGTAACTTTGATATCCGTAAACAACTACTTGAATATGATGATGTTGCAAGTGACCAACGTCGTGCAATTTATACTCAACGTAATGAATTACTGGATGGCGGCGACATTAAAGAAACGGTTGATAGCATCCGCCAAGACGTATTAACCACTACGATGGATGCCTATATTCCACCTCAATCACTTGAAGAAATGTGGGATATCGAAGGGTTACACCAACGTTTAGTCAATGATTTTGACCTCGACTTACCAATCAAAGAGTGGTTAGATAAAGAGCCAGAGTTACACGAAGAAACATTACGTGAACGTATTATGGCAAAAGCGATTGAAGTTTATGATCGTAAAGAAGAAATTGTTGGCGCAGAAGCGATGCGTAATTTCGAAAAAGGTGTCATGTTGCAAACATTAGACACATTATGGAAAGAGCACTTAGCGTCAATGGATTACTTACGCCAAGGCATTCATTTGCGTGGCTATGCGCAAAAAGATCCTAAACAAGAGTACAAGCGCGAATCTTTCAGTATGTTTGCTAACATGCTTGAAGCATTGAAATATGAAGTGATTAGCACCTTATCTAAGGTACAAGTTCGTTTACCTGAAGAGGTTGAAGCATTAGAGCAACAGCGTCGTGAAGAAGCTGAGCGTTTAGCGAAAAGGCAACAATTAAGCCATGAAGCGGGTGCTGAATCTTTAATGACTGAAACCGAGGCTAAAATAGCAACTCAAGGTCACAAAATTGGTCGTAATGATCCTTGTCCTTGCGGCTCAGGTAAAAAATATAAGCAATGTCACGGTCGCTTAAATTAATTTATTATTAACTCATTAATATAAAAAAGGCGGGGTAACCCGCCTTTTTGACGAAAAAATTATGGAAAAAAAACATTTGCATATCGCGGCTGGAATTATTCGTAATTCCCAGCAACAAATTTTTATTACTAAACGGCCTGAAGGCACGCATATGGCTGGCTTTTGGGAATTTCCAGGTGGAAAACTTGAGATTAATGAATCACCTGAAGCGGCATTAATTCGTGAGCTTGAAGAAGAAGTCGGAATTGTAGTGACTAAGAGCGAGTTATTTCATCGCGTTGATCATGAGTTTAATGACCGTTTCATTACGCTTTATTTTTTTATCGTTACTGCGTGGGAAAATGAACCGTACGGTAAAGAAGGGCAAGATTCGCGTTGGGTTTGTCAACATGACCTTATTGCTGATGAGTTCCCACCGGCAAACCGTATTATTGTCGATTTATTAACGCAGAGAAGTGAATCAGCTTAATAACTGATATTGATATTAAGTGGAAAATACACAATGATATATTTTCCACTTAATTTACTGTGTCGCGACTTAACGTCTTATTTATCTGGCTGTTCACTCCAGTCATCGCTGTCAGAGATATCCCCTTGACTCGCAATTCTTTTTTCCTCACTAGCCCACTCACCAAGGTCAATAAGTTGACAACGCTTACTGCAAAATGGCCGGAAAGGGCTATTTTCATTCCAAACAACTATCTTTTTGCATGTTGGGCAGTTTACTTCAATGATTTCGCTCATAAATATATATCTCTAGCTAGCAACAGGATAACTCAAAACTAATTACATCTGGAAGTATACCATTCTCACTGTCGATATGTAGAAAGCGCAATGCAAATCTTGTTTTATGGCCTGAAATTTGTGGGTAAATAAGGTGCTCAATTGATAATTTGATACGTAGTAACTCTTTACCCTCGACATTATCTTGATAAAAACCATTATGAGATTCTTTTGTTTCGAAATTACCACTTTGACGAATTAATGTAAGGACTAGTTTTAATGCATTATTAAGTGGGTCAAGGCTTTGCAGCCATCCATTGATGGTTTTATTTCTTTCAATTTGCGGGATATTTAACCAAAGCTGTAAAGTGGGGAGATCAAAGCTACAGCAGCCTCCTGGGATGCTTAGTCGTTGGCGTACCATACTGATAATTTTATCTGTTCGTAAATGGTGGCCAAAACGTGAGGCTGACATCAATTTGGCGGTTGTATCAGATAATTGTTCAAGTAATGTAGAAATTAATTGGTTATCGGCATTAGGGGCTTCAGCCCAACTAGCTAGCTGAATTCGTTGTTTTTCGAGCTCTTTCATGAGCTCAGAACGTACTTCGCCTCTATCAAGAATTTCAATTAATTCTGAAACAGAACGAAAAAAGGCAATACCAGTAGAGTAGGAAGTAATATTACTTAGCTCATAAATTTGAGATAAAAGTGTTTCAAGGCGCAACCACGAACGAATTTTTTCATTCATTGGGTATTCATAAGTAATAAAATTTGTTGCAATTAACTCGCCCATTTTAATTCCTATTTTTTTATTTTTGCTAGTGTTAAGTACTGGTTATGTAACGCGGCTACCTTGGTTGAGAGATCCCTATCATGAGAATGGTTTGTTATTATATCATTGGCATAATCAAGTCGTTTTTCACGGCTAACTTGTGCATTAAGTATATTAGTAACTTGTTCTAAACTGGTCTTATCTCTTTTTAGAGTACGTTGAATTTGCTCTTCAACAGTAACATCAACAACTAATACCCTATCTGCCAAATGATGAATATTATTTTCAATCAATAAAGGGACTACCCATAATAGATAAGGGTAATTTATTTGTTGAAATTGTTTTTGTGTTTCTTGTTGGATCAATGGATGAAGTAGAGCATTCAGCCATTTTTTTTCATCAGGTTTGGAAAAAATAATTTCTCTTAAGCGCTGCCTATTTAGAGCTCCGTTAGGAAGAATGACATCCTTACCGAAGTGGCGAGTAATGCTTTTTAGAGCTGGGCTGTTAGGCTCAACAACTTGTCGTGCAATCACATCCGCATCAACTAGGGGAACTCCAAGTTTTGCAAACTCGTTTGCAACAGTTGTTTTACCACTTCCAATACCACCTGTTAAAGCAACTATATAAGGCATATGATTATTCATTTACTCGTTGAAAAAAAACAGATTACACTGAAATAAATCATTTGTCTTCATCCAAAGTAATATTACTGTGAATAGATTAAAAAATAAATCGATATATTATATATTAAAGGGGAAACATAATATCTATATCTATCTGAAATTATTTATAACTCAGTTATAACATTACCTAAATTAAATATAGGTAGATACATTGCTAGCATGACGATACCCACGAGTATAGCAATTAAAACGAGTAAAATAGGTTCAAGGTTTTTTAGGTTTTTTTCGGTAATGAAAATATATTGCTCTGAATAATATTTGAATAAATAATTGGAAAAATAGTGTATTTTCCCAGATTCTTCAGCAATAGACATTAGCTGTACAGCTAAATCAGGAAAAAACTTAGTTTGCCTCATAGCATAGGAGAGTAATTCTCCTTTATGTACCGACATATGTACGTGTTTGCAGTCTTTTTTATATTGATTATTATTAATGGTTTGAATAGTACACTTTAAACATTCAGATAATGATAACCCTACATTAATAGTTGAATGCATCGTTAAAAAATATAAACTTAAATTATGAAGTTGTAATGATTTTTTTAATATGGGTAAATGCATTATTGTTTTTTTTATTAAGTTCAGTGCCTTTTCCTTAAATTTAAATATGAAAGGTAATAAAAATAGAATAAGACTAAGTAAGTAGGGTAAATATTCCCTTAGGAAACTTGATATGAAAGTTATAGTTTTTGTAATGAGTGGTAGTTCGTGTCTAACATTTTGATAGATACTTTCAAATTGAGGAACAACATAGATCATCATAATGGCTAATAAAACTATAGAAAAAGATGATAGAATTATTGGGTATCGTGTCGATTTACTGATGAGTAAAGATACTTTATTGTTATGCTCTAAAATTGAATTGATTGTACTAAAGCTTTCCTCGTACTGCCCTGTTTTCTCGGCAACGGTAATAATACTGATTACTGTGTCATTAAAAATGGTGGGATGTTTTTTTAAATATTGTGAAAATTTCTCTCCTTTTTCAATATGGATTATTGAATTTTCGATAATATCAGTCCAAAATGGAAAGGGACAGTTGGTATGCAATATTTTTAAACATTGTATGAGGTTAATACCTGATGATGATAATAAAGATAATTGATGAAAAAAATGAATTCGATAATTAATGTTTTTTTTATCTAATGTAAATAGTGTTTTTAATTTTATTTGTATAGGAATTAAATTTCTTTCAGTTATGTTAATAAAAGCATGTTTTTTACTTTTTGCTATTAGTGTACTGTGTTTTAATTGGTTTTTAAAATCAATGGCAATATATGAATAAATAAACATGTTAATTTACTCCATTTCCGATAATAGAATAGATTTCTTGAAGTGTGGTTTCACCCATTTCAACGCATTCTATACCTGCATCAAAAAGGCTAACAAAATTATTTGGATTTTCTAATGTATTATTTTTAAAGATTTCATAGATATTGCTTTGATCTATATATTCATAAATTGCAATTCTTCCCATAAAACCAGAAAAACAAAGCTCACAGCCTTTTGAAGACCATTCATTGATTATATGGTTATTATGCAATTCAGTTTTTTTAGGTATTGTTTCTTTGCAGTGAGGACAAAGTTTTCGTACTAGCCTCTGTGCAATAACCATTTTTAAGCAAGATTTAAGTTGACTATTTTCTATCCCCAATTGATTCATTCGCTCTATAGCACTAATTGTACAATTTGTGTGCAGTGTTGACAAAACTAGATGACCAGTTTGAGCCGCTCGGGTCGCAATCTTAGCGGTTTCTTCATCACGGATTTCACCAATCATAATGACATCAGGGTCTTGCCGTAGAAGCGCCCTCAAAATAAAAGAAAAATTAAGTTTGTATTTTTCATTAACTTGGGTTTGGTTGATCCCTTGTAGGGGGATTTCAATAGGGTCCTCAATGGTTGTTATATTTCTTGAGGATTGATTTAAATATTCTAGATAACTATAAAGTGTTACTGTTTTACCACTTCCTGTTGGCCCTGTGACTAAAATTAATCCTTGTGGCCGATTTAAATATTCTTTTAACCGTTCAAGAAGGGAAGAGCACATCCCTATGTGCTCTAAAGAATATTTTAATTGCGTATTCAAAATACGTAAGACTAACTTTTCACCATGAATGGTCGGAATGCTAGAAAGACGAATACTATAATTTTGCCCGTCAAAATACCAACTCATTTGACCATCTTGTGGAAGCCTTTTTTCCGCTATATTCATTTTTGCTAGTATTTTTATACGAGCAATAATTTCGCTATTAATTTCATAAGGAGGAGAGGGAATAAAATATAGCTTCCCATCTACACGTAATCTAATTTTTAACCCTTGTTTGGTTGGTTCAAGGTGTATATCAGATGAGCGTTTATGAACTGCTGTTTTTAATAATTCCTCAACAAAATTAATTGCAGGGGATGATGTGTTTAATAGTTCGGTTTCTTGAGGATGATAATTTGTTTCCTCCTCTTTTATTTCATGTACTGTGTTATTAAAATAATGGTCTATTTTTTCTTTTGGCCAAATATCATAACAGACAGGGACGCTAGCAATAAATTTTAATGTGGCTATTAAGTTATCATCCGGTTTTTTAGCAGCGGCGATAGATAATCTTTTTTGATTATAATCTATGATTATAATGTAATTTTTATCACATAAGCTCTTAAGTTCTTTATAAATAAATTGGTCATTATTAGATATATTCATAAATATTCCCAATTAAAAGATAAATGTTTTTTCACATAGTGATTTTAAGTTAGCATTAGTTTTATTTTCGCAAACAACTGCCCAGTTGAAGGGTTTATCTAAGGTTGGAAGGGTTGGTGTTAATGTGACTTTTAAGTCTGATAATGATTTACCAGTAGAGAACGTAATAACTCCAGATTTAACATCTATCTTATTAATGTATTTCCCTGTTATATTTGTAGGAATATCATCACTACCTCCATTGCAATGCGATAAACTCCCTCGATTAAAACTGCATATTTCTATGCTGTTCTTATAAGGAATAACGGTCTGGAGTACATCGGTAATTGCTGCTTTTTGCATATAGCTTTGATAGCCAGGGATCGCAATAGCACTTAGAATTGATATAATTGCAATTACTACCATAATTTCAATAAGTGAAAATCCTTGTTGATTCATAAATAAAAACCTCCGTTGTTAAGTGAGGTTTTATCATAATTAGATTTTTTAGTTAAAGTTAGAGGTTAAAAAAAGCAGTGCGAAGCATTTTGTAAATATTTATTGGAAAATAGGTAAGATTGCATTTTTCTTCGAGCAGCTTCGCAATAAATAATAAAGATAAAATAGAAGGTGGAGTTTTTTAATAAATTGAGTGAAGATAAATGTACCTGTTTTGTATTACGGGTAAGATCAAGATAGATATTACCCGGAGCAATAACTCAATTATTATTTAATTTATTCTTATAATATACCCAATCAAAAAATGGGCCAGGATCTGTTTTGCGACCAGGGGCAATATTACTGTGGCCGGTAATATTATTTTTAATTAGTGGATACTCAATTATAAGTAAATTAGTTAAATAAGTAAGGGATTGATATTGTACTTCGGTAAATGGTTCGAAATCAGTGCCTTCTAGTTCAATACCAATAGAAAAATCGTTACATTTTTCTTGGCCTTGGTAGGAAGACTGCCCTGCATGCTAAGCTCGTAAATGAAAGGGGACATATTGAATGATGGTGCCGTCACGGCGTATTAAGCAATGAGCTGAAACGCGAAGATGTTTGATTTCATTAAAAAATGGGTGTTCATCAGGGTTTAAAGTTCCTGTAAATAATTGATTTATATAAGGGCCACCAAATTGGCCAGGTGGAAGGCTGATATTATGAATGACTAACAGAGAAGGTATGGTATTCGTGGGGCGCTCATCATGATGTGGAGAAGGGATATGAGTCACATTATTTAGCCAACCATTGTGTATTTTCATATCGTTATCCATAGTATTCTCTTTTCTTTTTTGTTAACACTCGTTATCTGCAAACGAAAAGATTAGCATAGATGAAACAAAGCGAGTGCACATTTTGGAGTTAAAAATGACGATACGGCGATATGATGAACAGCAAAGACGTGAAATGCTTTTTGAGCGGTTACAAATTGATATTCCTTTTATGGTCAGTGTGGCTTTGAAAGAAGATTTAGGTCAGTCTATTGATTATAAAAAAGATATCACTGGCCAGCTGTTAAATATAGATGCGCAAGCGAGTGCTCGAATAATTACCCGCGAACATGGCGTTTTTTGTGGGAAGCAATGGTTAGATGAGGTTTTTCTTCAACTTGGCGGGCAAGTCAAAATTGATTGGAAAGTTCAAGACGGTGAAACTGTTACTCCTAACCAAGTTCTCTGTGAGATGCAGGGCCCATCCCAAATTCTATTAACAGGTGAGCGCACCTCTTTGAATTTCATTCAAACGCTTTCTTCTGTTTCAAGTATAACTGCTGAATATGTAAAACAAATCACTGGTACAAGGGCGAAGTTACTTGATACACGTAAAACTATCCCGGGCTTAAGGACGGCTTTAAAATATGCAGTGTTGATGGGGGGAGGGTTTAACCATCGCTTAGGTTTATCCGATGCTTATTTAATAAAAGAAAACCATATTATATCAGCTGGTTCAGTCGAACGAGCTGTTGAATTAGCGCGTAGCGCGCATCCAGATGTCCCTATAGAAATTGAAGTTGAAAGTTTAGATGAGTTATTACGAGCCTTAAAAGCGCAAGCGGATATCATCATGTTAGATAACTTTACTCCAGTCATGATGAAAGAAGCTGTGGTGTTAACGGCAGGTAAAGCTGCACTTGAAGTTTCTGGCGATGTCACATTAGATACGATAAAAGAGTTCGCAGAAACAGGGGTTGACTTTATTTCTGTTGGTGCGCTAACCAAACATATTAAAGCCATGGATTTGTCTATGCGTTTTATTGATAAAAATCAGTAAGTAATTTGGTTAATACACGAAGCTGCCTCAGCTGAGATCCTAAGTTATAGTATTGTTGATGTAGTTTCATCTTGAGTGGCTATTTACGTTAAGTAGGCTTTAGGAATCTAGATCATTCGTTGATTAACAGTATCTAAGTGTTGATTTAAATCTTTATGGGGTTACAACAAAATATTTTGTAGCCCCTAGTCAATTGACCCATTGTGCATTTCTTTTATCCACCTATCAATTGAAACATTACAACGCTATTTTATTTTCTACATCAACTTTATTCTAAGATGATAAGGAATCGGTTTGAGTGTAATTCAACCAAGCGAATTTAAGTTAAGTTTAAAATCGGTTGTGAATTTAACGATTTATTAACATCATTATGGTTTTGATGAGTAAAAAGTACGGCCAATAGAATAATATGGTTAATTAATTATTATTAATGAATTTAAATTCAGTCTATTGGTTGGTTTAACGATTCAGTTTTCATTTATTAGCATAATAAATCGGTTTTAATGTTAAAATATGTCATGTCAAATTGCATATTTAGTTATCAATTCATGCTAAATTTTAAAAAAAATTGTTAAGATTTGCAGGATTTTATGATTTAGCGCAAGGTCTTTATGGACAGATAGTGAATACTTTGTTACTTTATTAACCCATAAATAAATTGGTATTACCAATTAACACTGGGTAATACGTAATCAATAATTACTCACTCATGAATATGGCAGATTATGACTTACGGTAAAATTCGCCAACCAAAGTTATCAGATGTAATAGAGCAGCGTCTCGAACATCTTATTTTCGAAGGGACACTACGCCCTGGCGAAAAGCTGCCTCCTGAGCGCGAACTTGCAAAACAGTTTGACGTATCTCGACCATCAGTGCGTGAAGCAATTCAAACATTAGAGGCGAAAGGCCTTTTATCTCGCCGCCAAGGTGGCGGAACATTCGTGCAAAAGAAAATGTGGCAAAGCTTTAGTGACCCTTTAGCTCAGCTACTTGAAGGCAATCCTGAATCTCAATTCGATCTTCTTGAAACTCGTCATGCCCTTGAAGGTATCGCTGCATATTATGCGGCACTTCGTGGTACCGATGAGGATCTTGAGCGGATTCGCCAAAGCTATGAATTAATTAAGACAGCACAAGAAAATGGTGGATTAGAAGCAGAGTCAGATGCGGTATTGCAATATCAATTAATTGTAACTGAAGCTGCTCATAATGTCGTTTTGCTGCACCTATTGCGCTGTATGATCCCGATGTTAGAACAAAATATTCGTCAGAATTTTGAGTTCTTATATACCCGTAAAGAAATGTATAAAGCAGTTAGTGAACATCGAGCACAGATTTTTGCCGCTATAATGGCAAGAGAGCCCGAAAAGGCACGTGAAGCTTCTCATCGTCACTTAGCCTTTATCGAAGATTTACTGTTGGATATTAGCCGAGAGCAAACTCGCAGAGAACGTTCTTTACGTCGGTTACAGCAACATCCTGATTTGAATTAATAATATAGATCCTGACTGCTGCGTCTATATTATTGTGAATACTCTAATTGAGAGTTAAAGCGGCAACTACATCAGGGCCTATCTTCCCGCTGTTTTACGGCAACTGAAAAATAGCAGGAAGATAGGCTCCACATAAACATATAAAATAGATAACAGATAAGGAATACACCATGTCAGATATGTTAAAAAATGACGTGGATCCGATTGAAACTCGCGACTGGCTACAGGCGATTGAATCGGTCATCCGTGAAGAAGGTGTTGATCGTGCTCAGTTTATTATCGAACAGGTATTAAGCGAAGCACGTAAAGGCGGTGTTAATATTGCCGCTGGTGCATCTGGTCATTCTGATTACATCAACACAATAGCTGTTGAAGATGAGCCGGCATACCCTGGTAACATGGATTTAGAGCGCCGTATTCGCTCTGCAATTCGTTGGAACGCTGTAATGACTGTTTTACGCGCTTCCAAAAAAGACTTAGAGCTGGGTGGCCACATGGCTTCTTTCCAGTCATCAGCAACGTTGTATGAAGTGTGCTTTAACCACTTCTTCCGCGCGCATAATAACAATGACGGCGGGGACTTAGTCTTCTTCCAAGGCCACATTTCTCCAGGAATTTACGCACGTGCGTTCTTGGAAGGCCGTTTAACTGAAGAGCAAATGAATAACTTCCGTCAAGAAATTGGTGGAAATGGTCTGTCTTCTTATCCACACCCTAAATTAATGCCTGACTTCTGGCAGTTCCCGACCGTATCAATGGGTCTGGGTCCAATTAATGCTATCTATCAAGCTAAGTTCCTGAAATACCTTGATAATCGCGGACTGAAAGATACATCAGCTCAGCGCGTATATGCATTCCTTGGTGATGGTGAGATGGATGAGCCAGAGTCTAAAGGTGCAATTACTATCGCCACTCGCGATAAATTAGATAACTTAGTATTTGTTATCAACTGTAACCTGCAACGTTTAGATGGCCCAGTTACAGGTAACGGTAAAATTGTTAATGAACTAGAAGGTATCTTTAATGGTGCTGGCTGGCAAGTTATCAAAGTTATGTGGGGCGACCGTTGGGATGAATTACTGCGTAAAGACACGAGCGGTAAACTTGTTCAATTAATGAACGAAACCTTAGATGGCGACTACCAAACCTTTAAATCACGTGACGGTGCATACGTACGTGAGCATTTCTTTAATCGTTACCCAGAAACTGCAGCATTAGTTAAAGATATGACTGATGATGAAATTTGGGCTCTGAACCGTGGTGGTCACGATCCGAAGAAAGTATATGCTGCATTCAAAAAAGCACAAGAAACTAAAGGCAAACCAACTGTTATTTTAGCGCAAACCATTAAAGGTTATGGTATGGGTGAAACAGCAGAAGGTAAAAATATTGCTCACCAAGTGAAGAAAATGAACATGGATGGCGTTCGTCATTTCCGTGATCAATTCAATGTACCAGTCGCTGATGAGCAAATTGAAAAACTGCCATACATTACGTTTGAAAAAGATTCCGAAGAGTACAAATATCTGCATGAGCGCCGTCAAGCGTTAGGTGGTTATTTACCCGCTCGTCGCTCAACCTTTGACGAAAAACTAGATATCCCTGCACTGGCAGATTTCAGCCAATTATTGGAAGAACAATCTAAAGAAATTTCAACAACTATCGCGTTCGTTCGTGCACTGAACGTCATGTTGAAAAACCAATCGATCAAAGAGCGTTTAGTACCAATTATCGCGGATGAAGCGCGTACATTTGGTATGGAAGGTCTGTTCCGTCAAATCGGTATCTATAGTCCTAAAGGTCAGCAATATACTCCGCAAGACCGTGAGCAAGTTGCTTACTATAAAGAAGACTCGAAAGGTCAAATCCTGCAAGAAGGTATCAATGAGCTGGGTGCGGGTTCTTCTTGGTTAGCGGCTGCGACATCATACAGCACTAACAACCTGCCAATGATCCCATTCTATATCTACTACTCAATGTTTGGTTTCCAACGCATTGGTGACTTGATGTGGGCAGCGGGTGACCAACAAGCACGCGGTTTCTTAATCGGTGGTACTTCAGGCCGTACAACACTGAATGGTGAAGGCCTACAGCATGAAGATGGCCATAGCCATATTCAATCACTGACTATTCCTAACTGTATTTCTTATGACCCAGCTTTCGCTTACGAAGTTGCGGTGATCATGCAAAACGGTTTAGAGCGTATGTACGGTGAGAAACAAGAAAACGTTTACTACTACATCACAACGCTGAATGAAAACTATCACATGCCAGCAATGCCAGAAGGTGCAGAAGAAGGTATCCGTAAAGGTATCTATAAACTGGCTTCTGTTGAAGGTAGCAAAGGTAAAGTTCAGCTGTTAGGTTCAGGTTCTATGATGCGCCACGTGCGTGAAGCCGCTGACATTCTGTCTGCAGAATATGGAATTGGTTCTGATGTCTATAGCGTGACTTCTTTCACTGAACTGGCTCGTGATGGCCAAGACTGTGAGCGTTGGAACATGCTGCATCCATCTGAAGCACCACGTGTTCCATACATTGCACAAGTGATGAATGATGCACCAGCAGTTGCATCAACTGACTACATGAAACTGTTCGCAGAACAAGTTCGTACATATGTTCCTGCAAGTGATTACCGTGTTCTGGGTACAGATGGTTTCGGTCGTTCAGACAGTCGTGAAAACCTGCGTCACCACTTTGAAGTGGATACATCCTATGTGATCGTTGCAGCGTTAGGTGAATTAGCTAAACGTGGTGAGATTGATGTAAAAGTCGTTGAAGAAGCGATTAAAAAATACAACATCAACCCAGATAAAGTTAACCCACGTTTGGCATAAGAGGTAAAAATCAATGTCTATTGAAATCCAAGTGCCTGATATCGGTGCTGATGAAGTTGAAGTCACCGAAGTGATGGTTAAAGTTGGCGACAAAGTAGAAGCTGAGCAATCGCTTATTACCGTTGAAGGTGATAAGGCTTCTATGGAAGTCCCATCGCCACAAGCGGGTGTGGTAAAAGAAATTAAAATTGCTGTTGGCGATAAAGTGACAACAGGCAAAATAATCATGGTATTCGAAGCGGAGGCGGGTGCAGCAGCGCCTGCTCCTGCAGAAGCCCCAGCGGCTCCAGCGGCAGCACCAAGCGCAGCAGCATCTAAAGATGTCGCTGTACCAGATATCGGTGGCGATGAAGTTGAAGTTACTGAAATCATGGTTAAAGTCGGTGACAAAGTCGAAGCTGAGCAATCTTTAATTACTGTTGAAGGTGATAAAGCCTCAATGGAAGTTCCTGCGCCATTTGCTGGAACGGTTAAAGAAATCAAAATTGCGACTGGCGATAAAGTGAAAACTGGCTCGCTGATCATGGTATTTGAAGTTGCAGGCGCGGCACCTGCTGCGGCTCCAGTTGCACAAGCAGCGGCACCAGCAGCTACAACCGCTTCAGCAATTAAAGATGTTAACGTTCCAGATATCGGTGGCGATGAAGTTGAAGTTACCGAAGTGATGGTCAAAGTGGGTGATACTGTTTCCGCTGAGCAATCAATCATCACGGTTGAAGGCGACAAAGCTTCAATGGAAGTCCCAGCACCATTTGCGGGAACAGTTAAAGAAATTAAGATTGCGACTGGCGATAAAGTGAAAACTGGCTCGCTGATCATGACCTTTGAAGTGGCAGGTGCAGCACCAGCAGCGGCTCCAGCTGCTCAACCGTCTGCTCCGGCTCCTGCGGCAGCTCCTGCACAAGCTGCGCCAGCGAAAGCAACTGACAACAAAACTGAATTTGTTGAAAACGATGCATACATCCATGCAACTCCAGTCATTCGCCGCTTAGCGCGTGAATTTGGTGTTAACTTAGCGAAAGTGAAAGGTACTGGACGTAAGGGTCGTATCCTGCGTGAAGACGTTCAAGCTTACGTGAAAGATGCAGTAAAACGTGCGGAAGCTCCTGCAGCTGCAGGTGGCGGTTTACCAGGTATGCTGCCATGGCCGAAAGTGGATTACAGCAAATTCGGTGAAGTCGAAGAAGTTGAACTGGGGCGTATCCAAAAGATTTCTGGCGCTAACTTAAGCCGTAACTGGGTGATGATCCCACATGTTACACTGATGGAAGAAGTGGATACCACTGAAGTTGAAGAGTTCCGTAAGCAACAAAACAAAGAAGCTGAGAAGAAAAAACTGGATGTGAAAATCACTCCATTAGTTTTTGTCATGAAAGCGGTTGCTCGTGCTCTGGAAGAAATGCCACGCTTCAATAGCTCCATTTCTGAAGATGCGCAACGTCTGTTCCTGAAAAAATATATCAACATCGGTATTGCAGTTGATACTCCAAATGGCCTCGTTGTTCCTGTCTTCAAAGATGTTAACAAAAAAGGTATTTTAGAGTTATCTCGCGAACTGATGGAAGTTTCTAAGAAAGCGCGTGCAGGTAAACTGACTGCGTCTGATATGCAAGGTGGCTGCTTCACGATTTCAAGCCTTGGTGGTATCGGAACTACCGGTTTTGCACCAATCGTGAACGCACCTGAAGTTGCTATTATGGGGCTGTCACGTTCTTCAATGAAACCTGTTTGGAATGGTAGCGAGTTTGTTCCTCGCCTGATCCTGCCAATGTCACTGTCCTTTGACCACCGTGTCATCGATGGGGCTGATGGAGCGCGCTTCATCACCCTGGTAGGGCAATTAATGAGCGATATTCGCCGTTTAGTGATGTAAATAATAAGACCGGCGAATGAGCCGGTCTGTTTTATTTAGGCTGAGGCAGAGTTTTTTGCTGCTGCTACGAAAGGTTGGGAGTTACATCACGAAATGAGCCTTTTCAGGGTGTTAACAATTCTGTAAACTGCTCTCGGTGTGTACTTTTCCAGTGGAAGATCGTTTATTCAGCAGTACCGCTGGACAAAACAAAAAGAGGTCATGATGAGTACTGAAATTAAAGCCCAAGTCGTTGTGCTTGGTGCAGGCCCTGCAGGCTATTCTGCGGCTTTCCGTTGCGCTGACTTAGGTTTAGAAACTGTTTTAGTAGAACGTTATTCAACCCTTGGTGGTGTTTGCTTAAACGTTGGTTGTATCCCTTCTAAAGCTTTACTTCATGTTGCAAAAGTGATCGAAGAAGCAAAAGCTTTAGCAGAACACGGTATCGTTTTTGGTGAGCCAAAAACTGACATTTCCAAAGTTCGCTTATGGAAAGAAAAAGTAATTAATCAGCTGACGGGTGGTCTGGCTGGTATGGCTAAAGGCCGTAAAGTTAACGTGGTTAACGGCTTAGGTAAATTTACTGGTGCCAATACACTGGTTGTTGAAGGCGAAAACGGTAGCACGACTATCAATTTCGATAACGCAATCATTGCTGCGGGTTCCCGTCCAATTCAATTACCATTCATTCCACATGAAGACCCACGTATTTGGGATTCAACCGATGCATTAGAACTGAAAGAAGTTCCTGAGCGTCTACTGGTTATGGGTGGAGGTATCATCGGTTTAGAAATGGGAACTGTGTATCATGCACTGGGTTCTCAAATCGATGTGGTTGAAATGTTTGACCAAGTCATCCCAGCGGCTGACAAAGATGTGGTTAAAGTATTCACCAAACAAATCAGTAAAAAATTCAACCTACTGTTAGAAACTAAAGTCACAGCTGTTGAAGCGAAAGAAGACGGTATCTACGTTTCTATGGAAGGTAAAAAAGCTTCCGCAGAACCACAACGTTATGATGCTGTATTAGTGGCTATCGGCCGTGTTCCTAACGGTAAAAACTTAGATGCAGGCAAAGCAGGCGTTGAAGTTGACGATCGTGGCTTTATCCATGTCGATAAACAAATGCGTACTAACGTTCCGCACATTTTCGCTATCGGTGATATCGTTGGTCAACCAATGTTGGCTCACAAAGGTGTTCACGAAGGTCACGTTGCTGCAGAGGTTATCTCTGGTCTGAAACATTACTTTGACCCGAAAGTTATCCCATCTATCGCTTATACTGAACCAGAAGTTGCTTGGGTTGGTTTAACTGAGAAAGAAGCGAAAGAACAAAACATCAGCTATGAAGTTGCGACTTTCCCATGGGCAGCATCAGGCCGTGCAATCGCATCAGACTGCTCTGAAGGTATGACTAAACTGATTTTCGACAAGCAATCTAACCGTGTTATCGGTGGTGCGGTTGTCGGTGTGAACGGTGGTGAATTACTGGGTGAAATCGGCCTAGCAATTGAAATGGGCTGTGATGCTGAAGATTTAGCATTGACTATCCATGCTCACCCAACACTGTACGAATCAATCGGTATGGCTGCTGAAATTTACGAAGGTAGCATTACTGATTTACCAAACGCAAAAGCGAAAAAGAAAAAATAATTTTCTTTAATCGCACAGATAAACAGTATCTCTAGTATGCTGTTTATCGCCAAAGCGAATTGAAGCCAATGTGGAAACACATTGGCTTTTTTTGTTTTTTTGAATATATACAATCAGTCACATGGCTCTGTTCTGTTATTTATTAAAATCAATATTAATTGTTTTATAAGTAATACGTGTTTAATTTTAAATGACCGAATCTTTATTAATAATAACGTATAGATGCAGTTAATAAAGGTAGTTTTAATTCACCTGAAGAATCGTTACAGAAACATTATGAAAAGCATGGAAAAGAAGTTGGTGCAAGTGATATTGAACAATATCAACGAAAAGCTGAAGAGTTTTCAAGAAGTTTAAAAGGCGCTAAAGCCTCTAAGATAAGAGGGGCTACAGACAACGTAACTCGTTATTATAAGAACGGGAAATATTTATCGAAGGAAAGATAATATCGCTTGGAAAACAATAATAGAGAGGAATACGTTATGTGGCATGATTTAAACATTAAAAATGTGGGTCGTATAGAGAAAACAGTTGCTGAATTCACAATTACAATGATCCCTATTTTGCCTTATTCAAAAATGAAAGTGAAAATTTATGAAAGTCAATCCGGAAATTTTACTGGAATGACTGACTTGGCAATAAAAAGAAAATTTGATGGTTCTCCCGAATGTGCTATTGGGTATGGAGATACTATTGAGAAGGCACTAGAAGACACGATCCTTTATTTTAATAAAATGCTAAGTCAAGACGGATTCACTGAATTAACCGAAGATGATATTAGCTACGCAGAGTGGTCTGATTTTTAAAAGTTAAAAGATCCCAGCAAGTGCTGGGATCTCTGTTAACGGTTTTACTCATCCTCAGCTAGCTGGATGAACAGTTGCTCAGCTTGGCATGTAAGGATATAGCGACTACCCATTTTAAATCCGCGCTCGCTCAGTTACTTACAGCTTGAGGTGAGCAGTGGGCTGGGGGGATCGCGGTTGGGCACCTATAAATAATTTTTGTGTATTTACAAGGGCTGTTCATCTGCCATTCTTCGTTATTTATCAGAAAAACACGCAATATGATCTGACTTGATGATGCTAATGGTGTAGGCAAATGCTGGTTTGGCTATTGTTTACACCTTATCTACATCTACTAACTTTCAATCATTCGTGTAGCTAAAACAAAATAATACATATCAATAAGAGAGTATGATGGAGCTAAAACCCACTGCAATTTTAATTCATGTACCTGATGTTCAAGCGGGTTTGGCTTGGTATCAGCAAGCTTTTCCACAAGCAAAGGCAGAATACTTGCCTGAATTTGATTTCACCTTACTGCATGTCGGAGACTTCACGATAGAAGTGGTGCAAGCGGATAAAAAAGTCAGTGAAGGTAAAAAAGGAACGGTATTGTATTGGCAAGTCGATAATTTTGATTTGGCTTTTGAGCATTTCACTCAACTAGGGGCAAAACTGTACCGCGGACCAATGTTAATAGATGGTAACAATCGAATGTGCCAACTGGAAGATCCATTTGGTAATTTAATTGGCCTAAAAGGACAATAAAATCAATTAAAATATTTAAAAAAATTAAAACCAATCGCAATGATTTACCTTATCAATTAGTAATATAAATAAAATTGCGATAAAAAATATAATTTGTGATAGCTGATGAAAAAAGGCACTAATTAGGGTGCTTTAAATTTTAAAATGCATTATAAAAAGTATGGTTTTTTCGGCATTTTACGATGGTTAATAGTATCTTAAGCTGAAAACTAACCAGTAATGAAGTGTTAAGGCGTAAAGTTAGTAGTTAAATGTTGCTTTCTTGTGAATGAATTAACATTACGTTTAAATTCTGCTATGCTGATCGCCCGAAGCTGGGCATAATTTTACCGCCATTGAGATTATGCGAGCAAATTCCTCTGACCTGGCACCGGATGATAATTTTGTCAGTATGGTGCAGACAGCCGGGTATATAAATAACAAAGAAGCGAGGAGAACGTCGTGCTAGAAGAATACCGTAAGCACGTAGCCGAGCGTGCCGCTCAAGGGATTGTCCCTAAGCCATTAGATGCGTCACAAGTAGCTGCACTGGTAGAGTTACTCAAAAACCCACCCAAAGGTGAAGAAGATTTCCTGTTAGATCTGCTGACCAACCGCGTCCCCCCTGGTGTTGACGAAGCAGCGTACGTAAAAGCTGGATTTTTAGCCGCGATAGCTAAAGGCGAAACTTCCTCCCCTCTTATCTCCCCTGAAAAAGCCATTGAACTGTTAGGTACCATGCAGGGCGGATATAACATCCACGCACTGATTGAAGCGTTGGATGACGAAAAACTCGCACCAATCGCCGCTAAAGCACTTTCCCACACCTTACTGATGTTTGATAACTTCTACGACGTAGAAGAAAAAGCGAAAGCGGGAAATGTTCACGCGAAACAAGTTATTGAATCATGGGCAAATGCTGAGTGGTTCAAAGAGCGCCCTGCGCTAGCAGAAAAAATGACAGTTACTGTGTTCAAAGTGACTGGTGAAACTAACACAGATGACTTATCGCCAGCGCCTGATGCATGGTCACGTCCAGATATCCCATTACACGCATTAGCAATGCTGAAAAACGCACGCGATGGTATTGAACCAGACGATGCGGGCAATGTTGGCCCAATCAAGCAAATCGATGCGCTGAATAAAAAAGGCTTCCCATTAGCTTACGTGGGTGATGTCGTCGGTACCGGTTCTTCTCGTAAATCAGCGACTAACTCCGTGCTGTGGTTTATGGGTGACGATATCCCATTTGTACCAAATAAACGTGGCGGTGGGGTGGTATTAGGCGGCAAAATTGCTCCAATCTTCTTTAATACAATGGAAGATGCGGGGGCATTACCGATTGAAGTGGACGTTTCTAAACTGAATATGGGTGATGTGATAGACATCTATCCATTTAAAGGTGAAGTTCGTAACCACGAAACGGGTGAACTGCTAGAAACATTTGAATTAAAAACAGATGTACTGATTGACGAAGTTCGTGCAGGTGGTCGTATTCCACTGATTATCGGCCGTGGTTTAACCAGCAAAGCACGTGAATCTCTGGGCTTAGAAGCGACAGATGTATTCCGTCACGCGAAATCCGTTGCACAAAGCAATCGTGGTTTCTCATTAGCTCAAAAAATGGTTGGTCGTGCTTGCGGTCGTCCAGGTATTCGCCCTGGCGAATATTGTGAGCCAAAAATGACCTCTGTAGGTTCACAAGATACAACTGGCCCAATGACCCGCGATGAACTCAAAGACTTGGCTTGCTTAGGGTTCTCTGCAGATTTAGTCATGCAGTCATTCTGCCATACCGCAGCGTATCCTAAACCTGTTGATGTGACAACACACCACACCTTACCTGATTTCATCATGAACCGTGGCGGTGTTTCTCTGCGTCCAGGCGATGGTATTATCCACTCATGGTTAAACCGTATGTTACTGCCAGATACTGTAGGTACAGGTGGTGACTCACATACGCGTTTCCCAATTGGTATTTCATTCCCTGCGGGTTCAGGTTTAGTTGCATTTGCTGCGGCAACAGGGGTGATGCCACTGGATATGCCGGAGTCAGTATTAGTGCGTTTTAAAGGTGAAATGCAGCCGGGTATCACTTTACGTGACCTCGTTCATGCAATTCCACTGTATGCAATTAAAGACGGCCTTCTGACCGTAGAGAAAAAAGGTAAGAAAAACATTTTCTCTGGCCGTATCTTAGAAATTGAAGGCTTACCTGAGCTCAAAGTTGAACAAGCGTTTGAATTAGCGGATGCGTCAGCTGAGCGTTCAGCGGCGGGTTGTACTATCAAATTGGATAAAGCGCCAATTATCGAATACCTGCAATCGAATATCGTTCTATTAAAATGGATGATAGCTGAAGGTTATGGCGACCGTCGTACTATCGAACGCCGTATCAAAGGAATGGAAAGCTGGTTAGCGGACCCACAACTGCTAGAAGGTGATGCAGATGCGGAATACGCAGCAGTGATTGAAATTGACCTCAATGATATCAAAGAGCCAATTCTGTGTGCACCAAATGACCCAGATGACGCACGTTTATTATCTGATGTTCAAAACGAGAAAATTGATGAAGTTTTCATCGGTTCTTGTATGACAAACATCGGTCACTTCCGTGCAGCAGGTAAGTTATTGGATTCCCACAAAGGCCAATTACCAACACGTTTATGGGTTGCGCCTCCAACTAAGATGGACGCAGCACAGTTAACCGAAGAAGGTTATTACAGCGTCTTTGGCAAGAGTGGTGCGCGCATTGAAGTCCCAGGCTGTTCTCTGTGTATGGGTAACCAAGCACGTGTGGCAGATGGTGCAACGGTTGTTTCCACTTCGACACGTAACTTCCCGAACCGTTTAGGGACAGGTGCGAATGTTTACCTCGCATCAGCAGAACTGGCTGCGGTCGCTTCCTTATTAGGTCGTTTACCAACGCCGGCAGAATATCTGCAATTTATGGATAAGGTCGATGAAACAGCAGCGGATACCTACCGTTATCTGAACTTTGATCAATTATCACAATATACCGAAAAAGCGGATGGCGTGATTTTCCAAACAGCTGTGTAATCAGGTAATATTAGTCATGAAGGCTCCTGATTTAGGAGCCTTTTTTGTTTCAATTTAATAAGTTAGTTAAATATATTCAGAAATTTCGATTAAATTTAAATCGATATCACGTATGTAAATTGATCTGATCGCCCCAGTTGCCCCAGTACGATTTACTGGTCCTTCGATAATTTTTACACCTTGTTGTTCAATCTGTTTTTGTACGTCACACAGCGGTATATCACTAATAAAGCATAAATCGAGTGAGCCTGGCACAGGCAAGTGCGCTTTGGGTTCGAATTCTTTTCCATATTGGTGAATATTGATTTTTTGTTGCCCGAAACTTAGCGCGTGGCGCTGTTCACCAAAGGTAATAACTTCCATTTTTAATACGCGTAGGTAGAAGTCAATGCAGGCATCAAGGTTGGTTGTGGTTAGCACTATATGGTCTAAGCGATTGATCATTATGGCCCCTATTGCTTGAATTATGACTATTTTAGTTATTTGCCTATTTAATAGTAAATGAATCATATGATTTATGTGCTGAAACCGATGCTTTACTCCGTTTTATTTTTTCTGGTGGTAATACCTCTCAACAAAGCGGTTTGACTCGCGTTATACTAGGTTCAATAACGCAAGAGTGAGGGACTGCATATGGACTACCAATTTTTCCAAGATATCACCGGAGCTATCTCCGCTAAATTCTCGATGGATCATGAGGCTATTGGATATTGGCTTAATGAAGAGGTTAAAAATAACCTTAGTCTGTTAGATGCTATTGAAGAAAATTATGAAAAAATTAAAGGTAGTGAAAAACAATGGGAGCTTATTGGTCACGAATATACATTATTGCTTGATGATGAAGAAGTGATGATCCGTGCCAACCAACTATCATTTGAAACAGAAGGGTTGGAAGAAGGAATGAGTTATTATGATAATGAAAGTGTTGCATTTTGCGGTATTGATGACTTCTTATTAATGTTAAAAGATTATCGTATTTTTGTTATAGAAAATAGATAAAATAATTTTATTTAGTGATTTGTTTTGTGTTTCAATAAATCACCGCTATTATTTGCAGTGTGCGGCCAGCCATTAAACGCTTTGTTAAAGATTAATTGGCTGGGATTAATATTGATAATTGGATCCTAAAGGGCATATATATGAATACTGATGATGTTACAGGCGCGTTGAATGATGCAACGAATTGGTTTGTGGCAAACCAAGATCTGTTAGTTCAGTATGTTGTGAATATCGTGTCTGCTATCGTTATCTTGATTGTCGGGATGATGATTGCAAAATGGGTCGGACGTGGTTTACATCGCGTGATGACCATGAAGGGCATTGATTCAACAGTCAGTGACTTTTTATCGGCGATTGCACGCTATACCATTGTTGCGTTCACCTTAATTGCTGTATTAGGGAAAATTGGCGTACAAACTGCCTCTGTGATTGCGGTCATGGGTGCGGCCGGTTTAGCGGTTGGCTTAGCGTTACAGAACTCACTGGGTAACTTTGCAGCAGGTGTTTTGCTGGTGGTATTTAGACCACTAAAAGCGGGAGAATATGTCTCGATTGGTGCAGTTGAAGGCACAGTGCAAAATGTACAAATATTTTCAACGACGCTAAGAACGGCAGATGACCGTATTATTGTTATTCCTAATGGAAAGATAATTGCCGATAACATTATTAATACCAGTCGTGAGCCTAATCGCCGCCAAGATATTATTGTTGGTGTTGCTTACGATTCTGATATTGATGTGGTGAAAAAAGTTTTAGGGGATATCGTCGCTGCGGATAGCCGTATTCAGCATGCTAAAGGCGTGACTATCCGTTTACATGATATGGCGCCATCCTCATTAAATTATTTAGTACGTTTTTGGACCATCAATGGTGATGCATGGCCGGTGTATTGGGATTTGCTTGAGGAGTTTAAGCGAGCATTGGATAAACATAATATTGGCATTCCATTCCCACAAATGGATGTTCATGTTCATAAACAAAATACGTCTATCAAACAAGATCCTGCAGAGTAATATTTAGCAGTATCATTAAAAATAAGAGCCTGTCTTTGATGGGCTCTTTTCATTTCTCACACCTCTATTTTTCTTACTGAATTGTTTTTAGTTATAAGTGATGCTTATGACCTATTAGACTTAATCATTTCCACTAATGATTTTTTCTCATTAATATTCATGCATATTAATTGAATAAAAAACCGGAATTAATGCATGTTTTCAATCTATTTACAGGGTGCACTGTTAGGTGCCGCAATGATATTACCTTTAGGTCCACAGAATGCTTTTGTCTTGCAGCAAGGCAGCCGAAAGCAGTTTCATTTAATGAGCGCATTATTATGTGCATTAAGTGATACCGCTTTAATTGTCGCGGGTGTTTTTGGTGGGAGTGCTTTATTAAGCCAGTCTGAAATATTAATGCAGTTGATTACATGGGCTGGTGTAGCATTTCTTATGTGGTATGGCTATGGTGCGTTTCGTACTGCCCTTAGCCCTGATGAGGTAATACTTCAAACGGAAAACCGGGCTATCACGAGATGGAAAGTGATTGTCACATTGTTTGCTGTCACTTGGTTGAACCCTCATGTTTATTTAGACACCTTCGTTGTCTTGGGCAGTGTGGGAGGCCAATTAGAAAGCCAGCTGAGACCTTGGTTTACGGCGGGTGCTTTAACAGCTTCCTTTGTGTGGTTTTTTGCGTTAGCAATACTTGCTGCTTGGTTTTCACCCGTGTTAAATAAACCGCGTTCACAGCGCATTATTAATGTTTTTGTCGGTAGCGTGATGTGGTTTATTGCATTTCAACTCGCTATACAGGGGCTTAAAGGGCTCGGTTTTCTTTTTCAATAACAATATATATTCAACAGACAAGCAATAACGTTCAATTTCTCATTATTCTGACTGTACTTTTTGTTCCATGTGTTACTGTTAAATTGAGCTCAGGGATAGTTTATTACTAATTATCCCTTTTTTAGCGATAAATAATTGTCTTGGGAGGTTCTGTGAAATTAAAATCTTTAGTTTTAGCTGCGATGGTAGCAGGTGCTACGGTTCCGACCATATCATTGGCTGACCCGTTACCGAATGGTCCACACATTACTACTTCGGGTAACGCAATCGTGAAGGCGGCTCCAGACATGGCGACGCTGAATATTTTGGTGGAAGTTACTGCAAAAGATGCGGCAGCGGCAAAAGCTGGGGTCGATAAGCGAGTTGCAGAGTATTTTGAGTTTCTTAAGAAAAATGGTATTGAAAAACAAGATATTAACGCAGCAAATGTCCGAACTCAGCCTAAATATGATTATAGCAGTGTGAAACAAAAATCAACTATCGAAGGCTACACGGCAACACGTTCTGTTGAAGTGAAAGTGAAGAAATTAGACCAACTTAATGTCTTGTTAGACGGCGCTTTAGCTGCGGGTCTCAATGAAATAAATTCAGTACAGTTTGGTGTGGCTAACCCGCAGCAGTATCGTGATGAAGCACGGTCTCAAGCGATTAAAAATGCGACGGAACAAGCCAATATCTTAGCGAAAGGCTTTAATGTTCAGTTAGGCCCAGTGTATAGCATTAACTATAATGCGCCAGCGGCGGTGCCATATCCAATCGCTGCAAGAAATTACGGCGGGGCAATGAAAGCCTCTGTTGCTCAAGACCTCAAGATTGATGAAACCTATGAACAACAGAGTATTGATTTTAATGACCAAGTCGATGTGGTATTTGAATTAAAACGCTAGCTTTTTGCTGCTGGTTCATCTTCCTGTTTTAACATCTGGCGCCCAGTTTTTAATAGGGCGTCAGTCACATTTTTCATTGTGCGGCTTTCAGGTGCGAAGCGGTGCCAGTAAAGCATGCGTCGTTGGCATAACCCTGGAGTTAAATCAACCAATTCACCATTCGCCAATTCACTGGCTATCTGCAAATGTGGGATCATACAGCAGGTCGAACCTTGTTTCGCTAACTGCACAAAGGCCTCCGAGGAGTTCACGATATGGCATGGGACACTACCCGGCGATAAGCCAAAGTTTTGTTGAACAAAGGCTTGGTGCATATCATCTAAATGGTCGAAAGCAACCGCAGGTGCTTTTAATAACGAAGAGCGAGTAACGCCATCGGGAAAATATTTTGCCGCAAAGCCGGGTGATGCGACAAAAATATAGTCCAGTGCGCCAAGTTTATCGACTAAGCAACCAGGTAAGGCTTGAGGTTGAATACTGATAGCGCCTACCACTTCACCGCGTCTTAAACGTTCTTGGGTTCGTGTTTCATCTTCAACCTGAATATTTAACCGAATAGGGCTATTGCCTAATACAGGGTTTAGGGCTGGAAGAAACCAAGTTGCCAAGCTGTCGGCGTTGACGGCAAGTGAAAGTAACAACGGGGTGGAGCCACTATTTTCATCACCTAACCATTGCTCTTCTAATAATTCGACTTGATGAAGCAGTGCTAGTAATTTTTGCCCTTGTTCAGTTGGGTGTGGCGGAACGGTACGCACAAGTAATGGCTGCCCAAACAGATTTTCTAACTGCTTTATGCGTTGTGAAACAGCAGATTGCGTGATGCAGAGCTTTTGAGCTGCGCGCTCAAAGCCGCGTTCACGGATAACGGCATCCAGTGCTTGTAATGCGCGATAGTCAGGGCGCTTCATCAAAAAGATCTCCTTGTTGTTATTCTACCAAGCACTATGCCATATTTTTACACGCAACACTTAAAAATATTATTGTTGTGGCGTAAATCCCAATAACCATGACACAAATACAACGAACAAGGCTGCAACTTATTGGGTGTCCGGTATATACTAGTTATTAATAACCTTAATCACGACTCAATTAAATCTTAAAAGGCATGAGCATGACTCAGGACGAATTAAAAAAAGCGGTAGGTTGGGCAGCACTTGATTACGTAAAACCGGGCACTATCGTTGGTGTTGGAACGGGTTCAACGGCTTCACACTTCATTGATGCATTAGCAACAATGAAAGGTCAAATAGAAGGCGCAGTATCAAGTTCAGAAGCATCAACTCAAAAATTAAAATCATTGGGTATTACGGTATTTGATTGTAATGAAGTAGATTCATTAGATGTTTATGTTGATGGTGCTGATGAGGTTGACCACCACATGAATATGATCAAAGGAGGTGGTGCCGCATTAACACGTGAAAAAATTGTTTCTGCAATTGCAAAAACCTTTGTCTGTATCGTTGACCAATCTAAGCTAGTTGATGTGTTGGGTAAATTCCCACTGCCTGTCGAAGTGATCCCAATGGCACGTAGCTATGTGGCACGTGAATTGGTTAAACTGGGTGGTACACCAGAGTACCGTCAAAATGTAATTACAGATAACGGCAATGTCATTTTAGATGTCCATAATTTAAATATCGTTGACCCTGTGGCACTCGAAAATACCATCAACGGAATTGCGGGTGTCGTGACTGTTGGGTTGTTCGCGAATCGTGGCGCAGACGTTGTTTTGATGGGAACTGCAAACGAAGGCGTTAAAACCATCAAGTTATAATCTATATCGTATTCAATTATTCTAATAAGCCAGTGGCATTATACCCACTGGCTTTTTTGTTTTACTAATATTTTGCAATTAGTTTATGAGCTGATAAACGCTAAATTAATTAACCAGTTTTATAAATATCATCAATTTGAAATTTATTTTATTTTTTTTTTATATCGAGCTATTTTGGTGATATATCTCACACAAATAGGCATTGTGCAGGAAAAATCCTTATTTTGTGTTACCGCCCCTGATTTTCTACCATTTAACTTCTTTTTCTTCGCGCTTTTTAGTACCCATTAAGCAAACGGTTGTATTGCTACTGCGCTATTTTTTGCTATGTTGGTATACGCTCATAGCTCAAGGTAGATAGATGTCATCTCTCTTGAGCTATGTTAGGCAAACACATATGTTCATCTGTTATAAATCTTAAGTACGTTCACGATAGGGTAGGGAAATGGTTAAGGTATCTTTGCAAAAAGACAAAATTAAATTTTTACTGCTAGAAGGTGTGCACCAAAGTGCGGTTGATAACTTAAAAGCCGCGGGCTACACCAATATTGAATATCACAAAAGTGCGTTATCCGACGAAGAATTAAAAGAAGCGATTAAAGATGCACGTTTTGTAGGTATCCGTTCCCGTACTCATCTTACTGAAGAAATTTTCGCTGCAGCAGAAAAACTCGTTGCAGTAGGTTGCTTTTGTATCGGCACCAATCAAGTTGATTTAGATGCCGCTGCAAAGCGCGGTATTCCTGTTTTTAACGCACCATTTTCGAATACACGTTCTGTTGCAGAAATGGTATTAGGCCAGTTATTACTTTTACTGCGTCGCATTCCTGAAGCCAATATGCAAGCACACCGCGGTATTTGGGAAAAACAAGCTAAAGGCTGTTTTGAAGCGCGTGGTAAGCGCCTTGGTATTGTTGGATATGGTCACATTGGTACTCAGTTAGGGATCTTAGCTGAAGGTATCGGTATGAATGTTTTCTTTTATGATATTGAAAACAAACTACCTTTAGGTAACGCAACACAAGTTCGTTCTTTAACTGAACTGCTGAATATGAGCGATGTTGTTAGCTTACATGTACCTGAAACACCAAGTACGAAAAATATGTTTGCTAAAGAACAATTTGATCGTATGAAACCTGGTTCTATTTTCATTAACGCATCACGCGGAACGGTGGTTGATATTCCTTCACTGGCTGAAGCGTTAGAAAGCAAGCATTTATCCGGTGCAGCGGTGGATGTCTTCCCAAGTGAGCCTGCTGCAAATAATGACCCTAATGACCCATTTATCTCTGAATTGATTAAGTTCGACAATGTGATTTTAACGCCGCACATTGGGGGGTCTACAGAAGAAGCTCAAGAAAATATTGGACTAGAAGTGGCAAGTAAGTTGGCGAAATACTCAGATAATGGTTCAACCTTATCTGCGGTTAATTTCCCTGAAGTTTCTCTGCCAGTGCATACTGAAGATACAAACCGTTTCTTGCATATTCATGAAAACCGTCCAGGTATTTTGAATAGCATTAACCAAGTATTCACGGAAAATAATATTAACGTTGTCGGCCAGTATTTACGTACATCAGGTAATGTAGGTTATGTGGTTATTGACGTATTAATGCAAACGCCAAACCAAACAGATGAAGCGCTTCAGAAATTAAAAGACTTGCCAGGCACCATTCGTGCGCGTTTATTATTCTAAACTACGCTAAAAATTGAGTGAAATAATGGCGCGGGTATTTATGACCAGCGCCATATTTTTTGCGGCGTAATAATTTCGGGTAAAGGAATATCCCAGTGTGCGATAGGGAGCTTTTCGACTTGCTGGCAATTATGGGCAAGGCCAATTGGATAAAAACCGGTTTGTTGCCAATTTGCTAGAGTTCTATCATAGAACCCACCTCCCATACCTAACCGTTGCCCTTGAGTATCAAATGCCACTAATGGGATAAGCATGATATCCAGTTTTTCGAGTGGTAGCACATCTCTGACATCAAGTGGTGGCTCATCAATATGAAATCGGTTTTTAACAAGTTGGCTATCTGGACGATAGTGAAGAAACAGCAAATGGTGACGACTAAAAGGATGTAAAACAGGAAGGTACACTTGCTTACCTTGAGCCCAAAGTGCATGAATAAGCGGCTTTGTGTTAATTTCCCCATCAAAAGAAAGAAACAGCGCAATATTATTGGCTTGTGCAATTTTCGGGTGGTGTAATGCGTTATGCATGACTTGCTCAGCGGCACTTTGTTGTTGTTCAAGGCTTAGTTGGCGGCGTGCCTGACGGATAGTTTGACGTACCAGCTGGCGTTGTGTCGAGAGAGAATCTTGCATGTGATAACCTGTTATAAATACGATAAAAACAGTTAATCCAGTAATTATATTACTTAGAGTATATCGTAAGATGAACGGTTATGTAGAAAACAAATGAAAAATAAGCAGAAACTTAATTGAGGGTCTCCAAGATGCCGTTGTAGGCTGTAACCCTTGAACCCTTGGTTCAAGGTGAACGCAGTTTAGCAACCTTTAGGCTTCCTGAGCGAATCAGGCATGCTCACCAGCGCCATAACCACATTCTATTTAGTTGAAATATCGGCTCAGGGGACTCGCCCACTCACGCGCATCTCAGAGAAATTTGGTTTGAGAACTTATCGTTACTCAGTGATTTCATTGTACGAAACTAGATTTAAAATGCAACCTTAATTTTGTATATTTTTTTCTACTAGTGTCTGATTAATAAGCAGATTTACTCTAGGGGCAATACCTGCCTCTCAGTAATTTTCACCTGATCGTGCAACGCTTGTTCGATTGTGTGCTGCAACATTTTTATTTTCTCTTCCATATTATAAGCATAATCACGCGTTTTTGTCTTTTCTTGTGCTAATTCGTGACAGACGTTCAATGCTACGATAAAAATAAGCTGTTCCATATTGGTGACACCGCTTCTATCTTTCAGATTTTGCAAGCGCTGTTCTAATTCTTTAGCCGACTCAAGAAGGGCTTCTTTTTGTTCTGATGGGCAGTTGACTCGCATTGAGCGCCCGAAAATCTGGATGTCGACAGGTTGTGCGGACATGATACCTCCATACTGAATAATACTCGCCGTAAATACATCATATTTGGCGCAATTAATAGATAAGACAAAAGCATACTGGTCTAGCGGCTATCCTTGATGGTAGCATATCACGAATCATAAGCTAACATGACGAATTCAGATGTCTATACAAAAATCTTTACCAAACTATGAATCACTGGACAAACTCCTGCAACAGCACTCAATCGCACTTACTGCTGCGGAAATCCATGGTCTAATAACCGGGTTGATCTGTGGTGGGGGCCGTGACCATAGCTGGCAAACGTTAGTCCATGACCTTGCTAACGATGGTTTAGCTTTCCCTCAAACTGTTGCACAGCCACTGCGAGAACTTTTTGATACCACATTTGAAGCACTTGATGACAGCGAGTTTGCATTTGCCATGCTATTCCCTGACGAAGACGCTTCTGTTTTTGACCATGCTGATGCACTGGCTGGTTGGGTTAATCACTTTTTATTAGGGCTTGGAGTTACACAACCGAAATTGGCTGATAAAAAAGAGATAAGCGAAGTTATCACCGATTTACGCAATATTGGTATGCTTGGTTATGATGAAGACGAAGACCAAGAAGAACTTGAGCAAGCGCTAGAAGAAGTGATTGAGTATGTCAGGGTGGCGGTACAATTATGTTACATTGCATTGATTGAGCCAACTAAAGGCCCAACGACAGTGGAAAATGATAAGCCCGTTCTTCATTAATTTCTATTAATGTGCGTTTTCAAAGCCACTTAACTTTGTCGATGAATAATTTATTACTGATAAAATTAAGTGCTTGAAAACGGGATGTATCCTATTTTAAGTCATTTCGCCAGTGTATGTTGTATGTGATTGGTTAAACACAAGCAATATATTCAGCAATCTAATTATTCTGATAATAAGGCAAAAACGGTATGAATAAACAGGAATTTATTTCTCGTCGCAATGCATTATTGGCTCAAATGCAATCAGGCAGTGCAGCAATTATTTTTTCAGCGCCTCCTGCGCAGCGTAATGCGGATTGCGAATACCCGTACCGTCAACACAGTGATTTCCTTTATTTGACGGGGTTTAGTGAGCCTGAAGCTGTATTAGTCCTGATTAAGAGCGATGAAAAACATAGCCATACTGTTCTTTTTAACCGTGTTCGTGATTTAACTGCTGAGATTTGGTTTGGTCGTCGCCTTGGGCAAGATGCTGCTCCTGAGAAGTTAGGTATTGATAAAGCGTTACCTTTCAATGAAATAGAAGAGCAGCTTTATCAATTATTAAATGGCCTCGACGTGGTTTATCATGCTCAGGGTGAGTTTGCCTATGCCGATAAATTGCTATTTGATGCCTTAGATATTTTACGTAAAGGCAGCCGTCGTAACTTACGAGCACCACAAACATTGGTAGATTGGCGGCCGATTGTCCATGAAATGCGCTTATTTAAGTCGGAAGAAGAAATTAACGCCCTGCGTATGGCTGGGCGAATTTCTGCTCTAGCACACGTCAGAGCCATGGAAACTTGCCGACCTAATATGTATGAATATCAACTTTGTGGTGAGTTAGAGCACGAATTTACTCGCCATGGTGCACGTTTTCCTTCGTACAACTCCATTGTGGGCAGTGGTGAAAATGCCTGTATTTTGCATTACACCGAAAATGAGAGCCTAATGAAGGATGGCGAATTAGTCTTAATTGATGCGGGTGCAGAGTTTGAAGGTTATGCAGGGGATATCACACGTACTTTCCCAGTTAATGGTAAATTTAGCCAAGCACAACGTGAAATTTACGATATCGTCCTCAAAGCATTAAATACCGCGTTAGAGCTATATCGTCCGGGAACCAGCATCCATGAGGTGACTCGTGAAATTGTTCGTATCAAAACTGAAGGCCTCGTTGCACTTGGAATTTTACAAGGCGATGTAGATCAATTGATCGAAAACAAAGCATATCAGCCATTCTTTATGCATGGTTTAAGTCATTGGTTAGGGTTAGATGTACATGACGTAGGTTTTTACGGTACAGACCGGGATCGTGTGCTTGAAGTTGGAATGGTATTAACTGTCGAGCCTGGTTTGTATATTGCTCCAGATGCCGATGTGCCACCGCAATATCGCGGAATTGGTGTACGTATCGAAGATGATATTGTGATCACCGAAAACGGAAATGAAAACTTAACAGACTTAGTCGTGAAAGACCCTGATGAAATTGAAGCCCTAATGGCAGCAGCAACGCACAATTTAGGGTAGATGTCAGTCATCATAGAAAGGTAATAAACAACGCATGAATGTGATCATCGTGGGGGGCGGTATGGCGGGTGCAACATTAGCACTGGCGATATCATCCCTTAGCCAAGGAAAATTATCGGTTTCATTAATCGAGGCAGCTTTGCCAGATGGCAAACATCCCGGGTTCGACGCACGTGCGATTGCGTTAGCCCACGGTACTTGCCAATCGTTAGCAAAAATAGGTGTCTGGCCTGCTTTAGCAGATTGTGTGACCCCCATTAATCACGTTCATGTGTCTGATAGAGGCCATGCTGGTTTTGTAAACATTGCTGCCGATGATTATCATATCGACGCTCTAGGCAATGTCATTGAATTGCACGAAGCTGGCGCCCGCCTGTTTTCGTTGTTACGTAAAGCCCCTGGAGTTACCCTTTATTGCCCTGCAAAAGTAGAAAATGTTCATCGTGAACAAGATATCGTTACGGTCACCTTGGATAATGGCGATAAGGTAACCGGGGAATTACTGATTGCTGCGGATGGTAGCCATTCCGCGATAGGTAAAGCCTGCCATATGCAATGGCAACAGGATGACTATGGGCAAGTGGCTATTATCGCGAATGTGAAAACCGCCATTGACCCGCAGGGCCAAGCTTTTGAACGTTTTACTGAATTTGGCCCATTAGCACTATTGCCGATGTCACAAGGCCGTAGTTCATTGGTTTGGTGTCATCAACAAGAGCAAGCAGACACCATCAGGGCTTGGGATGATGCGACATTTATGGATAAATTACAGCAAGCGTTTGGCTGGCGGTTAGGTGAAATCGTCATGGCAGGTAAGCGCCATTGCTATCCACTGGTATTGCGTAAAGCACTTAACCCAGTCAGTCATCGAGTTGTGTTAGTTGGAAATGCCGCTCAGACTTTGCATCCTATTGCGGGGCAAGGTTTTAATTTAGGTATCCGTGATGTGATGCAATTGGCTCACATGGTGGTAAATGCAGACGCGAAGGGGCAAGATATTGGACGTTATTCACTCCTAAGCCAATACCAGCAAGCTCGGGCGTTAGATAGAGACAAAACGGTTACGATAACCGACGGTTTGGTTCGTTTATTTGCGAATCGCTGTTTACCGCTTATTGTCGGGCGTAACTTAGGTTTAATGGCAATGGAAATGTTACCGCCAGCTCGTGATGTTTTGGCTCGCCAAACATTGGGTTGGGTTGCACACCAATAACCACGAAATAAAGAGGAATAAAGAATATGCAATCATTTGATGTGGTTATCGCCGGTGGTGGTATGGTTGGGTTAGCACTCGCTTGTGGGCTTGAGGGGGGTGGGCTACGTGTTGCAGTAATTGAGAATCATCCACCTAAGGTACCATTTAGTGCAGCAGAACCGCACGCATTAAGGGTATCAGCTATTAATGCGGCAAGTGAAAAGTTACTGTCCCATTTAGGTGTTTGGTCAACGATTAAAGGAATGCGAGCTTCTGCATATAATGGCATGGAAGTTTGGGATAACGACAGTTTTGGGCGTATTACTTTTACCGCTCAAGAGCGCAACTTAACGCATTTAGGGCATATTGTTGAAAATAATGTCGTACGTGATGCACTATGGCAAAAGGCGTCGCAGCTTCGCGATGTGACATTATTAGCACCCGCAACGATTAAAAAAGTAGTGTGGGGAGAAAATGATGTTTTTATTACGTTAGATGATGAAAACATGTTAACAGCACGGTTAATTGTGGGGGCTGACGGGGCAAATTCGTGGTTGCGTAGTCATGCGGATATTCCATTAACCTTTTGGGATTATGAACATACCGCGTTAGTTGCTACGGTCCGAACTGAAAAACCTCACGAAGGTGTTGCTCGCCAAGCTTTTGATGGTGAAGGTATTTTGGCGTTTTTACCATTAAGTGACCCGCATCTTTGCTCGATTGTCTGGTCTCAGCCTGCCACCGAAGCAGCAAGGCGCCAGTCTTTAGAACCTACTGATTTTAATAAAGAATTGGCAGTTGCATTTGATATTCGTCTTGGTCTTTGCCAAGTGGAAAGTGATCGATTAACTATTCCATTAACTGGACGCTATGCAAGGCAATTTGCGGCGCAACGTTTAGCGTTGTTAGGGGATGCGGCTCATACCATCCATCCATTAGCGGGCCAAGGGGTTAACCTTGGTTTTATGGATGTCGCTATGCTGATTGGTGAAATTAAACGTTTGCACCGTGAAGGCAAAGACTTTGGTCAATATTTATACTTGCGTGACTATGAGCGTAGCCGTAAGCACAGTGCAGCGTTGATGTTAGCTGGTATGCAAGGCTTCCGTGAATTATTCGATGGTAATAACCCTGCGAAGAAGTTGCTGCGTGATATTGGGCTAGTGCTAGCGGATAGCTTACCGGGGGTTAAACCTCAATTATTGAACCATGCGATGGGGCTGTTTGATATGCCTAAGTGGCTGGAACAACTCCAACAAGTAGAATCAAACGATTGAGCCATGTATGTTTAATTAGCTAAGGGCTATAATGAGCCCTTAGCTTAGTGATGGACAAGGATATTGCTTGCCCTTTCAGTACATTTGCCCTAACTAAGTTAACCGAACTGGGTGTCACCACGATTATAGATTAAATTAGGTAAGCTTACTGAGCCTTTATTTTGCAGTTTATTAAGGGCTTCCCAATCACCGTATACTTGCATACTATGATGAGGCGCTAGTATTTCCTTAATTGATAATTTATGTGGGAGATCTAGCAAGTTCAATTGATTATCTGCATTTTTGTAGTGAACCAGTGCCCGGATGTATTTATCACGGTCCACATCAGTGTACCCATCTACCAGTCGGCCATAAACCTCATCGGTACCCTCATTCTCTACAGTAAAGTAAGTGTTCCGCATGTCTTGAATATCGTCAGCTAATTCCTTTGCTTTTGATTTGATTTTTTTAATTAACTCTTTTGATTCTTTAATGGAATCTGAGTTTTTTAATTTATTAATTAATAAAAATAAAGGCTTTTCTTGTATTTCTGTTGGTAAGTGATTTGCGTTAAGCGCTGTCACAAATGAGTCTTGATGAGATTGCAGATGTTCTTTCGGGATCTCAGATTCCATATATCGGATGCTCTTGAAATTTATTGTATTACAATTTGAGTATTCATTGGTAATTGGCATATTAATCCTTTTGATATTCACACTATTTTCGTTATTTCATGAGTAATTATGCTGATTTTTTTATTATCAAATATCATTTTTCGATAAAACAAACCATATTTTTTATTTCTTCTTAGTGACTCAATTTAGTGAGTATGAATACCTAAAAACACGCAGCTATTTTTAACTATGACTGAAAAAAACTAATTACATTCATTTTTCGCATTAGTTTTATTTATATTGCTATGGTGGGTTTTATTTATCAAGGCATCATTCAAATTCTAGTTTTGGTGATATTTTGCACCATTAGACTCTAAATGTAAGGGTTTTGAGTGATCATTCTCAATTATTTAACAAAAATCGCTGGCAAAATCAGAGCGCAATCAGTAATACAGAGGAATGGTAGCCCTATTTTTTTTTATAGAATAGAACCGCAAACAGTGGTAGGTTTTTAAAAAGTTATCGTTTGCGTCGGGTTAAAATTATCACGTGATTTTGTTGCAGATGGGTAATTTTCACCACGCAATCACCCTGTCATATTAATAATGTAAAGAGGGTATTCATGGTAAAGCAAACAACACTATATGATGAACATATAGCCTGCGGTGCAAAAATGGTCGATTTTCATGGTTGGATGATGCCGTTGCATTATGGTTCACAGATCAATGAACATAATTTTGTCAGAACCGAAGCAGGGATGTTTGATGTTTCCCATATGACTATTGTTGATTTACACGGCGAAGGCTGTCGTGATTTTCTGCGTTATCTTCTCGCCAACGATATCAATAAACTTACAGAGCAAGGTAAAGCCTTATATACAGGCATGCTGAATGCTTCTGGTGGTGTTATTGATGACCTGATTGTGTATTACCTCGCTGATGACTTTTATCGTCTCGTCGTCAACTCAGCAACACGTGATAAAGACCTCGCTTGGATTGAGCAGCATGCTAAAGGCTATGCTGTTGAAATTCGTGTTCGCGATGATTTAGCACTATTGGCTGTTCAAGGGCCACAAGCGCCAGAAAAAGTTCATTCATTACTCAGTGCGGAACAAAACAGTGCTATTGAAGGAATGAAACCATTTTATGGTGTTCAAGCAGGGGATTTGTTCATCGCAACCACTGGGTATACTGGTGAAAAAGGTTATGAAATTGCCCTGCCTAAAGAGCAGGTCGTTGAATTTTGGCATAAACTGCTTAAGTCTGGAGTTCACCCTGCGGGCTTAGGGGCACGTGATACCTTACGCCTTGAAGCCGGTATGAACCTATATGGGCAAGATATGGATGAAAGCATTTCTCCCCTTGCCGCGAATATGGGCTGGACGATCGCTTGGAAACCTGAAGATCGCCAATTTATTGGCCGTGAAGCATTGGAAAAATTACGCGAACAAGGTACTGAAAAACTTGTCGGTATTGTGATGCGTGAAAAAGGTATACTGCGTGCGGGGCAAGTTGTCCGCTTTACTGATGAACTTGGGAAACTACAAGAAGGGGTGATAACCAGTGGCTCTTTCTCGCCAACCCTTGGCTTTAGTATTGCGTTAGCGCGTGTCCCGAACGGAATTCAAGGCAAAGCAATTGTTGAAATCAGACAAAGAGAGATGCCAGTTGAAGTCGTTAAACCGGGCTTTGTCCGTGAAGGAAAATGCTTAGTGTAATTTGGGCGAATCTAATTAATAAATTTAAAAATTGAGAGGCTAATGATGAGCAATACACCTAAAGAATTAATGTACACCCGTGAACATGAGTGGCTGCGCGATGAAGGTAATGGTGAGTTTACGGTTGGTATCACCGAACATGCACAAGAAACGTTAGGTGACATGGTGTTTGTTGATTTACCCGAAGTAGGTACTGTGGTAAGTGCAGGTGATGACGTTGCAGTCGTCGAGTCAGTTAAAGCGGCATCCGATATTTACGCTCCTCTGAGTGGCGAAATTGTGGCGGTTAATGGCGAACTGAATGATGCGCCAGAACTTGTGAACGAACAGCCATACCAAGAAGGTTGGATTTTCCGCATTAAAGCATCCGATACCGCAGAGCTGGCGGATTTAATTGATGCGGCGGGTTATACCTCTATGATCGAAGCCGAAGAATAAAATCCTAGTCATATTTCTTCTTGTGGCGGCGTTGGCTTCGCTCATTCGCCCTAGTCACATACTGATGTATGCTCCTAGGGTCTTATTCGTTTGCCGCCTAGCCACAAGATGAACTATTTATAGGATTTATTAATACGCTTGTTTTATGGGTGGATGCACTCAACAACTCGGGTCACATACTTGTGTATGTCCCCCAAGATTGTCTACGTTTGCCGCCTAGCCACAACGCAACCTATTTAGAATAAACACTTTTTAGTGATAGCCATAAGATGAGCTATTTAGAGGATTGATAAAATATAATTAGTAAGAAACAAGAAACAAGCAGCAATATCATTGATTTTAAGCGTTATCTCGCAAGTTCCGTAATAACCGCCCTACAACTTATGCATAGCAGACAAAGGATGGGAACACAGATATGTCGATGTCACTGAGTCAATTAGAAAACCGTTCAGAATTCATTTCGCGCCACATTGGTTCATCAGAACAACAATTAAAAACCATGTTAGACACCGTGGGTGCAACGTCATTAGATGCTTTGATGGACAAAATTGTCCCTAAAGCCATTTTGCTTGCAGAGCCACCAAGAGTGGGTGGGGGAGCAACTGAGCAAGAAGCCTTAGCTGAATTAAAAGCGATAGCGTCACTCAATAAGCGCTACAAAAGCTACATTGGTATGGGGTATGCGCCTGCAGTGCTTCCGCCGGTTATTTTGCGTAATTTATTAGAAAACCCGGGTTGGTATACCGCTTATACGCCATACCAACCGGAGGTGTCACAAGGTCGTTTAGAATCATTATTGAATTTTCAACAGGTAACTATCGACCTTACTGGTTTAGACCTTGCCTCTGCGTCGTTATTAGATGAAGCCACTGCTGCGGCTGAAGCTATGGCAATGGCAAAACGGATCAGCAAACTGAAAGATGCGGAACGCTTTTTTGTAGCAGATGATGTTCATCCGCAAACGCTAGATGTCGTTCGCACGCGTGCGGGTACTTTTGGTTTTGAAGTGATTGTGGATAGCGCAGAGAAAGCATTGGAACACGAAGGTGTTTTTGGTGTGTTACTTCAGCAGGTTGGCTCGACAGGTAATGTCCATGACTACAGCGCGCTCTTTGCTCAGCTAAAAGAGCGTAAAATTGTCAGCTGTGTTGCTGCAGATATGATGGCACTAGTATTACTGACCGCACCGGGTAAGCAAGGGGCGGATATTGTCTTCGGTTCAGCGCAACGTTTTGGTGTTCCCATGGGTTATGGTGGACCTCATGCGGCATTTTTTGCGTGTCGTGATGAATTTAAACGGGCAATGCCGGGACGTATTATCGGTGTGTCTCGTGATGCGGCAGGTAATACTGCACTACGTATGGCGATGCAAACCCGTGAGCAGCATATTCGCCGTGAAAAAGCGAACTCGAATATTTGTACATCCCAAGTGCTGTTAGCCAATATTGCAGCCATGTATGCGGTTTATCATGGACCAAAAGGGCTGAAAATAATTGCAGAGCGTATTCATCGCTTTAGCTCTATTTTTGCCAAGGCATTAGCAGATGCAGGTTTCGTATCACGCCATAAAACTTGGTTTGATACACTTTGCATTGAAGTCGCAGACAAAACAGCAGTGCTAGCGCGTGCTGAAAAAGCCAAAGTGAATTTACGCACTGACATTCGTGGTGCAGTCGGTGTGACTTTTAGTGAAATCACGACCCGCCAAGATTTAAATGAATTGTTTGCAGTGATCACCGGTGTCGAAACTAAGCTGGATTTTGAAAAACTAGATCAGTCAGTTTCCGCGACAGAACAAGCAATTCCAAACACGATGAGACGTGATGATGAAATTTTAGTACATCCCAACTTTCATCGTTACCACAGTGAAACCGAAATGATGCGCTACATGCATAGCTTAGAGCGCAAAGATTTAGCATTAAACCAAGCTATGATCCCACTCGGTTCTTGTACCATGAAGCTTAATGCGGCTGCGGAAATGATCCCAATTACCTGGCCTGAATTTGGCGAGCTACATCCGTTTTGTCCACCAGAGCAGGCGCAAGGTTATCATCAAATGATAGAACAGCTTTCTCATTGGTTAGTACAATTGACCGGTTATGATGCGGTTTGTATGCAACCTAACTCAGGGGCTCAAGGTGAATATGCAGGTTTATTAGCTATTCGTCGTTACCATGAAAGTCGCAATGAAGGGGAGAGAAATATTTGTTTGATCCCAGCTTCTGCTCACGGTACTAATCCAGCTTCTGCGCATATGGCAGGTATGGAAGTGGTGGTAGTGCGTTGTGATGATGAAGGTAATATTGATTTAGCTGATTTACGTGAAAAAGCCCAGCAACATAGCGAAGCTCTTTCTTGTGTGATGGTAACTTACCCATCAACCCACGGGGTATATGAAGAAAGTATTCGTGAAGTGTGTGAAATTATTCACCAATATGGCGGCCAAGTATACCTTGATGGTGCAAATATGAATGCTCAGGTTGGGTTAACAACTCCAGGCTTTATTGGTGCGGATGTTTCTCACCTAAATTTACATAAAACATTCTGTATTCCTCATGGCGGTGGTGGCCCAGGTATGGGGCCTATTGGTGTGAAAAAGCACTTAGCACCGTTCGTACCGGGGCACTCTGTGGTTGAGCAAGAAATGTTAACTGACCAAGGTGCGGTATCAGCCGCCCCGTTTGGTAGTGCATCAATTTTGCCAATTAGCTGGATGTATATTCGTATGATGGGCTCTTATGGCTTACGCAAAGCCAGCCAAGTTGCCATTTTAAATGCTAACTATATTGCTAAGCGTCTTTCTGGTCGTTATGACATTTTATATACAGGGCAAGAAGGCTATGTGGCTCATGAGTGTATTGTCGATTTACGTCCGATTAAAAAAGATACGGGTATCAGTGAACTGGATATTGCTAAGCGTTTGATTGATTATGGTTTCCATGCACCAACCATGTCTTTCCCTGTGGCGGGAACATTAATGATTGAGCCGACAGAGTCTGAAAGTATTACGGAAATTGATCGGTTCATTGATGCTATGTTAGCTATCCGTGATGAAATTGACCAAGTAGTGAAAGGCCAATGGACGTTAGAAGATAACCCATTAGTGAATTCGCCTCATGTGCAAACAGAGTTAGCAGGGGAGTGGACTCATAGTTATAGCCGTGAGCTTGCCGTATTCCCTACTGAACAAACGAAAGCGAATAAATATTGGCCTGCGGTAAAACGCCTTGATGATGTGTATGGGGACCGTCACCTACACTGTTCGTGCGTACCGATTGAAGATTATATGTAGGAATAAATCACACCTTTCATTAAATAGTGTGAATTAAATATGTTTTAGGCTTGATTTCGATAGTTTACTGAAATCAAGCCTTTATTTATGGATATTTCTAACCTAAATATTGTGAAATCCCCGTATAATTTTTACCTTGGTATAGCTTTTCCACTTCACCTGTTTCCATAACGACTTGGTAAACCCCCCCATTAAGGTCGGCGACATACATCAGTTTTGCTGGTTTATCATATGTCAGCCCAATCGCTTCTTTAAAACCACGGCTTATTACCTTGTAATGGCTTAATCCATCAGCAGTAATATTGGCACAATTTAAGCTATTACCATCGGGCTCAGCGCCTCTATCTGTCCAATATAAAATATGGGTCTCTTCATCAAGCAATAAATCAATAGGTTCGGGTAGGTCTTGAAGGAGCAATTGAATATCGTTTCGTTGATTGGCTGATTGTTGGGTTTTAGGCGTTAATGGCACCCTAAAGATACGACCTAAATTACCTTTAGGGGTTCCTTTTTGAGTCCAGTAGAGCCAATTATTTGCCACATCAACAGTAATGCCAACACATTGGTCTAAGATATCTACTTTATTGTGTTTATCTCGGGGTCTTGCTACATGGACGAATAAATTAGAACCATCGATATTACACGATGAAACCATACCTCCTTCACGGTCACACCAATATAATCGTTGATTCACTAAATCAAGATGTAATTGTTTTGGCGTTCTTATTTTTCCATTGCCTAATAGCATTTTTCTGCCAGTGCCATCAAAATTCATCACATTGATGGAGCCATCGTCAGCTTCATAATCATCCCCCATATTGCTCCAATAAATTAATCGATTAGCAGGGTCAATAGCAATGCCGTCAGGGGTTCCACCGAGTTCTTCGATAATTGGGATTGTTTGACGAGTTGATTTATTGAATTGAACTATAGCGGGTGAATGGACATCTAATAGTAAAAGGTAAGGATTTGAATATTCATTGAATTTTTGCATTTTAAACCTCACAGGCAAATGTTCAATGATAAAGATAGGAGTGATATTAATAATTAGCAAGTTATTAATATTGGTATTTCTATATAAGTCGAGATTAATAATTATTAAAAAATATAAAGTGGTTTATTATTTAAATTAAAATAATGAATTAGTGAAAGGTATATTTTACTATGGGCAATACATATTAGATTAGATGAGTGTAAAACGTTAAATGAAGCGGCTTTTCAGCCGCTTTGGGCGACAATTACAGCAACCAGCCTTTTTGCTGAGCTAGCTCCAATTGTAATTTAAGTTGTTGATAAAATTCAGGTAGGATCTGTTGAATATAATCACATTTACTGAGAACTTGTTCCAGACGAATGTGGTTTTCGACCCAGCTTTGCCCTTGATTGTGCAGGTTCATCAGCATTGGCATTGCTCGGTCAATGGCATTCGCATACACAGATTCCGGGGTTTCTAATGCATCATATTCATTCCATAAAGCTAGCAATGTTTCATTTTGCGGGCTAGGCAGTAAGTTAAAAATACGCTTAGCCGCTTTAACTTCTTCTTCATGAATAGCATTACGAGCGGCATTATCAAATACCAATACATCACCTGCGTCAATTTCAACAATGTCATGCACAAGGGCAAGTTTTATCGCATGTTCGATATTAACGCCTTGTACATAGGGTGCAAAACTCATGGCTGCAACCGCAAATTGCCAACTGTGTTCTGCTGTATTTTCTTGGCGTTCACGGTTCAATAACTTATTTTTACGATAAACACTTTTGAGTTTATCTAATTCCATCAAAAATTGGACGACTTCGGTAAAAGCCCCAAAATTAACCACCTCTACGGGCTCGCTACCTAATGCAGATGACATAAAAACTCCAATTAATTCTCTTCTAATGAATAAGGTAATGGTGCGATAGTTAGATGACTTTGCTCATCACCCATAACGCGGAAAACGCTATCGGTTTCCATATCGTTATTCATAATGACTTGTACATAGATTTCGCCACTACCTAAGCGAATTGCCGCTAGCACGGTTCCTGTACGGCGCCATTTATCACCAAGCTGCCATTCCACACCTTCACCAATAGCAGGAATGGTAGTGCCTGTGCCTTTTAAGGTATACATCGCACGTTTATTTGCACCGCGGAATTTTGCACGGGCAACCATTTCTTGACCGGTATAACAGCCTTTTTTAAAGCTAATACCATGAGGTAGGGCTTGTAAATTGGTTGCTTGAGGTAAATGTTGAGCACTGTTTTGTTGATCGATAACTGCAAACCCAGCTTCGATATCAAGGGCTAGCCATTGTTCATCATTGACCTGAATAGCACTCAAGGTTTGAGCCATTTTTTGTGCCGTTTCTTCGCTTGTGATCACCAGAAAACGCTCTGTGGGTAATGCAAAATGCAATATGGTAGAAGCGCCGTCAGTAACCACTTGGTTTTGGTCGTCTGGTAATGTAGTAAAGAGTGTTGCCAGCGCTTCTCTAGCGCCTTTACCTGCGACCCCGATTAATTTTAGGTCCGGTTTCTTTTCAAAAGTGACTTTCGAGAAAACAGCATATTTTTTCAGTTCAGCGAGCTGTGAATCGGCAACGCTAGTTCTTAATAGATAGGAATAGCCATCTAAGTGATGGAATAAGCGGAGGTCACTCCACATCTTACCTTTGGGATCACAGTGTGCTGTTAATGCGTGTGATTGTGTGAGTGTGGCAATATCCGCGGTCACTTGGCCTTGCAGATATTTTTCTGCATCGGCGCCGTGAAGGTGAATAAGTTCCCAGTTTTCCAGTGAAATCAAAACGAGTGGTAAAGACTGAGATCCGAGAGGAAATTGCTGTGTACTATCAATGTGGTTAGTCATGATTTCACCTATTGTTCTTTGATAGATAAGGGTGCCTAATGGTAAAATAGCTAGATAACATTGCAAGTAGTTATTATGATGAATCTGTATTATCTAATAGTTTTTCATCAGCTGTTTGTAGAAAAACGGTATTTTACTACTAAAATTACAACTATGTAGTCTATAACATGTTTTCTTGGCGGATAATCTGTTAGAGTATGGAAAATAATCAATCTAATCAGTTAACTGCAAAAAAGGCCGTAGTAGAATGGATATTGAGAATAAAGCACGAATTCATTGGGCATGCCGCCGTGGTATGCGTGAATTAGATATTTCAATCATGCCGTTTTTTGAGTATGAATATGATAACCTGACAACCCAAGATAAGCAGGTATTTGTTCGATTATTAGAATGTGCGGACCCTGACTTATTCAACTGGTTAATGAACCATGGCCGCCCAGATGATGACGAACTTTTTCGTATGATTAAACTGATTCAGGAAAAAAATAAAAATCGTGGTCCTGTGGAAATCTAATCTCTCCATCTCATGGAAAACTCAATTGTTCTCAACCTGTGTTCATGGGGTCATTGGGATGTTTTTGCTTCTGACTCCATGGTCTCCTGGTAACTCAATGATATGGCTGCCGCTACTAGTGGTTGTCGTTGCGAGTTGGGCAAAGAGTCAGAAAAATATCAGTAAAATAAAAGGGGTTGCTGTACTGGTTAATGGCAATAAGCTTCAGTGGAAGAAAAACGAGTGGCGAATACTGAAAGCACCTTGGCTTACTCGTTACGGTATATTGCTGACATTAGAAGCGTTACAAGGCAAACCGCAAAAGATCCATTTATGGGTAGCTAAAGACGCACTTTCGGAGGAAAATTGGCGTAATTTAAACCAGTTATTGCTGCAATACCCTGATATCTAGGCTACCAAGATCAACCGAATTGGTGGCCTAAATACCGCTAGGTGCCGCTCACTTTGGGTTATCGATGAGCAAGCAAACATCAGTTTGCATTATAATAGAGCTTCAATTTCCTGAAAAATCTGTACACACCATTGTGCGATGCGTTCATCGGTCTGTTCAAACTGGTGAACTTCATCTAATGCAAGCCCCACAAACATATCACCGGTTTCATTGAGTGGTTTAGGGCTATCAAAGGTATAGCCTTCGGTCGGCCAGAAGCCAACGAATTTAGCACCAGTTGGTTTTAGTTGATGGTAGAGCATGCCAAGGGCATCAAGAAACCACTCGCCATAATCTATTTGGTCACCAAGACCATACATCGCAATGATTTTATTTGCGAGGTTAAGATTGGGAAGCGCTTCCCAAATTTCAAGCCAATCTTCTTGTATTTCACCAAAATCCCACGTAGGTATTCCCAAAATAAGAACATCATACTGTTCCATTTCTGCCGGCGGTGTATCGTTAACGTTATGCAGTGTGACGAAATCATCGCCGAGAATATCACGTATTTTTTCTGCAACCATTTCGGTATAACAGGTACTAGAACCGTAAAAAAGACCTATTTTCATATATATTATTACTATGTCCAGCTATGGTTTTCATCACAAGAGATGTATTGTAACAGAAGCCGGCACATTCAGGCATAATAGAATCGTGTGGTATTATCGAAAGGAAGTAGATCTGTCGTGGAAACAAAACAACTTAATCCATTAATTGAACAATTTCTTGATACAATCTGGCTTGAACAAGATCTTGCTGAAAATACATTAGCTTCTTATCGTAATGATCTTCAATTATTAGATAAATGGCTTGATGCTCACCAGTTGCATTTAGAAAATGTTCAATCCATTGACTTACAATCTTTTTTTGCTGAACGCATTGATTGTGGATATAAAGCAACCAGTTCAGCACGTTTATTAAGTGCGATGCGTCGGTTATTTCAATATTTGTATCGGGAAAAAATTCGCCTGGATGACCCCTCCGCGGTCATTGCTGCACCCAAAATTCCGCAGCGTTTACCCAAAGATTTAAGTGAAAAACAAGTTGAAGATTTATTAAACGCCCCTGCTACCGAAGATGCTTTAGAGCTACGTGATAAAGCCATGTTAGAAGTGTTATATGCCTGTGGTTTGCGTGTATCTGAATTAATCGGTTTAACGTTCTCAGATATAAGTTTGCGGCAGGGAGTTATTCGTGTTGTCGGTAAAGGCGATAAAGAAAGATTGATTCCCTTGGGGGAAGAGGCAATATATTGGCTAGAGAAATACATTGATGAAGGTCGCCCTGATTTATTAAATGGCAAAACGAGCGATATTCTATTCCCAAGTAAACGTGGCACGAAAATGACTCGGCAAACGTTTTGGCACCGAATAAAATATTATGCCGTACTTGCTCATATTGACAGTGAGCTACTCTCACCGCATGTTCTAAGACACGCTTTTGCCACCCATTTACTCAACCATGGGGCCGATTTACGCGTGGTACAAATGTTGTTAGGTCATAGCGATCTATCAACCACACAAATTTATACTCATGTTGCGACTGAGCGGTTACGAGTATTGCATGAGCAGCATCATCCAAGGGGGTGATGCATGATTAAAGGACTATCTATGAAACGCAAATTGTTATTATTGGCTGCCGCATGTATTGCGTCGTTTACTTCCACAGTCTATGGGGCAACGGAAGAAAAAGTTATCCGTGATACATTGGAAAAATACAATATGGTTGTTGAGGTGATTAAACCTTCACCCATTGTTGGGCTGAATGTGGTTGAAACATCAACTGGCGTTGTATACATCACAGATGACGGCAAGTATTTATTGCAAGGGCCAATTTATGATATGAGCGGTAAAAACCCGGTTAATATCAGTAACCAGCCGTTATTGAAAAAAGTAGAGGCGCTAAAAGATGAAATGATTATCTTTAAAGCTCCCCAAGAAAAGTATGTTGTGACCGTTTTTACCGATATTAGCTGTGGTTATTGTAAGAAATTACATGAGTCTGTTGATGAATTAAACCGCCAAGGTGTCACAGTGCGTTATCTGGCTTATCCACGCCAAGGCGCAGATAGTGACGTAGGGAAAAAAATGGCGTCTATCTGGTGTAATGGCCTACAACAAAAGGCATTAACTCAAGCGTTTAAAGGTGAGAACGTTGCGATCATTGATGACTGCAAAATTGATCTAAGTAAGCATATGAGTGTGGGTAATTTATTCAAAGTGACGGGAACCCCAGCAATCATCCTACCTGATGGGCAAATGCTACCTGGTTATATGAAACCGGATGCCCTTGTTCAATTACTCAACCAAAAATAGTTAATTATTGTGAATGTAGAAACGCTCTTACAACAAAGACAGCAACAAAGCTCTGCGGCTCAACTTCCTGGCTTGCCTGAACTTTTACAACGGATTTACCAACACCGAGGCATCACGGACATAACTCAGTTAGAGCGTAAAGCGGCTAATTTATTGGATTATCGGTCATTATCGGGTGTTGATAAGGCATTACCACTACTTTATCGCGCACTAATTGAGCATGAAGCTATTACTATTGTTGGTGATTTTGATGCCGACGGAGCAACAAGTACGGCATTAGCTATTCGAGCTTTAAAATCAATGGGATATAGAAATATCAACTATATCGTTCCGAACCGTTTTGAAAATGGCTATGGTTTAACGCCATTGGTTGTTGAAGAAGCCCGTAAACGTGGAACAAATCTCATTATAACGGTTGATAATGGCATTTCATCTCATGAAGGGGTTGGTGCCGCTAATCATTATGGAATGAATGTAATTATTACCGACCACCATCTGCCGGGGGGAACGTTGCCTGCTGCGGATGCGATAATCAACCCGAACTTAAATGAATGTTGCTTTGCATCTAAATCATTAGCGGGGGTAGGTGTCACATTTTATTTAATGTCAGCCTTACGTGCGTATTTACGTCAGCAAGGATGGTTTGCGAAACAAGGGCTTGCAGAGCCTAATTTAGCCGAATACCTTGATTTGGTTGCATTGGGAACCGTTGCCGATGTGGTGCCTCTTGATACCAATAACCGTATTTTAGTTCACCAAGGGCTAAATCGTGTTAGAGCAGGGCGTTGTTGCGCGGGAATTAAAGCCCTCGTTGAGGTTTCCAACCGCGATTTATCTAGGTTAGTGGCAAATGATTTTGGTTTTGCTCTTGGTCCTAGATTAAACGCGGCAGGTCGATTAGATGATATGTCAGTGAGTATTGAATTATTACTGACAGACGATATGGCATATGCAAGGGAACTGGCGAATGAGTTAGATGGGTTAAATCAAACTCGTCGTGAGATTGAAGCGGGTATGCAACAAGAAGCACTCGTGCTTTTTAATCAATTCGAATACGGTGAAAACCAGTTACCGAATGGCTTAGCCATATATCATCCTGAATGGCATCAAGGTGTTGTCGGTATACTCGCTTCAAGGATCAAAGAACAATATCATCGTCCGGTTATCGCATTTGCCCCTGCTGGTGATGGTTTATTAAAAGGTTCTGGCCGCTCTATTCAAGGTGTTCATATGCGGGATGCACTAGAACGATTAAATACGTTACAACCCGGTATCATGCAAAAATTTGGTGGGCATGCAATGGCTGCAGGTTTAACTTTACATGTTGATCAATTTGACGCCTTTAAACATCATTTCGAATTATTGATGGGTGAATTAGTTCAACCTGAGCAATTAGCTGGGGTGATCTGGAGTGATGGTGAACTTTCTCGCCATGAGTTTTGTTTAGAAACGGCTGAACTTATTCGAGAAAGTGGCCCGTGGGGGCAAGCATTTCCAGAACCTATTTTTGATGGCGAGTTTCAATTATTGCAGCAAAGGCTTGTTGGTGAACGTCATCTGAAACTGATGCTAGAGCCTGTGAATGGTGGGCCAATGTTAGATGCAATCATGTTTAATATTGATGTCCGTAGATGGCCAGACAACAGTATCAAAAAAGCTAAAATAGCCTTTAAATTAGACGTAAACGAATATCGTGGCCAAAGAAACGTACAATTAATGATTGAGCATATTTGGCCGGATTAAGCTGGTAATAAACCAGAAGAATAACCAGTAAATAGCGTTTGATGGCGCTATAAACATGAGATAAATTCCGCTATACTAAGCGGTTTGTGAATAAAAAATTATTTTTGACTAACCATAAGATATTGAAAAATGACGTTTGAAATAAACCCAGTAAAAAGTAAGATTCAGGACCTGTCTGAACGGACAGTGGTTCTGAGGGGGTATCTTTGACTATGATGCCAAGAAAGAACGCTTAGAAGAAGTCAACGCTGAGCTTGAACAGCCAGATGTCTGGAATGAACCCGAGAGAGCACAAGCCCTTGGTAAAGAACGCTCATCGCTTGAGGCAATTGTTGAAACGATTGACCAGATGATGCAAGGCCTTGAAGATGTTGAAGGTTTATTAGAGCTAGCGGTTGAAGCTGATGATGAAGACACATTCAATGAAGCAGAAGCTGAATTAGAGCAATTACAAGGCAAGTTAGAGCAACTTGAATTTCGTCGTATGTTCTCAGGCGAATACGATAGCGCAGACTGCTACATTGACTTACAAGCGGGTTCTGGCGGTACTGAGGCTCAAGATTGGGCAAGTATGTTATTACGCATGTACTTGCGTTGGGCCGAGTCAAAGGGCTTTAAAACTGAAATTATCGAAGAGTCTGATGGTGATGTTGCCGGGCTAAAATCGGCAACGGTCAAAATTATTGGTGACTATGCCTACGGATGGTTAAGAACGGAAACGGGTGTTCACCGTTTGGTTCGTAAGAGCCCGTTTGACTCGGGTGGGCGTCGCCATACTTCTTTTAGTTCTGCGTTTATTTATCCTGAAGTTGATGATGATATTGATATCGAAATCAATCCAGCAGATTTGCGTATCGATGTGTACCGTGCATCTGGTGCTGGTGGGCAGCACGTAAACAAAACGGAATCAGCGGTACGTATCACACATATTCCAACCAATATTGTGACGCAATGCCAGAATGACCGTTCGCAGCATAAAAATAAAGACCAAGCTATGCGCCAGTTAAAAGCGAAGCTATACGAACTGGAAATGCAAAAGAAAAATGCAGATAAGCAAGCGATGGAAGAGAACAAGTCTGATATTGGCTGGGGAAGCCAGATTCGTTCTTATGTCCTTGATGATGCAAGAATTAAAGATTTACGTACTGGTGTGGAAACGCGTAACACGCAAGCCGTACTGGATGGTGATTTGGATAAATTCATTGAAGCTAGTTTAAAAGCTGGCCTGTGAGGGAAAAATGTCTCAGGAACAACAAGGTGTTGAACAAGCACCTGATTTGAATAACGAACTTAAAGCCCGTAAAGAAAAATTAGCGGCACTGCGTGAAAAGGGTATTCCATTTCCAAATGATTTTCGTCGTGAAGATATTTCCGACAAAATTCATGCTCAATATGATGATAAAACATCCGAAGAGCTTGAAGACTTAAATATCGAAGTATCGATTGCTGGCCGTATGATGACGCGTCGTATCATGGGTAAAGCGTCATTTGCCACGTTACAGGACGTTGGCGGACGCATTCAAATTTATGTGTCGCGTGATGACTTGGCAGAAGGCATCTATAACGAACAGTTTAAAAAATGGGACTTAGGCGATATCTTAGGTGCTAAAGGCCGTTTGTTTAAAACCAAAACTGGCGAGTTAACTGTTCATTGTCATGAAGTTCGTTTATTAACCAAAGCGTTGCGTCCATTACCTGACAAATTCCACGGTCTATCAGACCAAGAAACACGTTACCGTCAGCGTTACCTTGATTTAATTGCGAATGATGAATCTCGTCATACTTTTATTGTTCGCTCGAAGATCCTCGCTGAAGTACGTAACTTTATGGTTAGCTACGGTTTTATGGAAGTGGAAACACCGATGATGCAAGTCATTCCAGGTGGTGCTTCTGCACGTCCATTTGTGACTCACCATAATGCATTAGATATCGATATGTATTTGCGTATTGCGCCTGAATTATACCTCAAGCGCTTAGTTGTGGGTGGTTTTGAACGAGTATTTGAAATTAACCGTAACTTCCGTAATGAAGGGCTATCTCCACGTCATAACCCAGAGTTCACTATGATGGAACTCTATATGGCTTATGCGGATTACCGTGACTTAATCGCGTTGACAGAAGATTTATTCCGTACACTGACACAAAAAGTATTAGGTAATACCGTAGTTCAGTATGGCGAGCAAGAGTTTGATTTTGGTAAACCTTTTGCCAAACTCACCATGAAAGAAGCGATTTGCAAATATCACCCAGAAACCAATGTTGCTGATTTGGATGATATGGATAAAGCGGTGGCGATTGCTCAGTCTATCGGTATTAAGATTGAAAAGAGCTGGGGCTTAGGCCGTATTCAGTGTGAAATTTTTGAAGAAGTTGCAGAAAGCCACTTGATTCAGCCAACATTTATTACTGAGTATCCAGCTGAAGTTTCACCATTAGCACGCCGTAACGATGACAACCCATTCATTACTGACCGTTTTGAATTCTTCATTGGTGGCCGTGAAATTGGTAACGGCTTCTCGGAATTAAATGATGCAGAAGACCAAGCTGAGCGTTTTGCTGAGCAAGTTCGTCAAAAAGACGAAGGTGATGATGAGGCAATGTTCTATGATGAAGACTATATTACTGCATTAGAACATGGTTTACCGCCAACGGCCGGTTTAGGTATTGGTATTGACCGTATGGTGATGTTATTCACTAATAGCCATACTATTCGTGATGTTATTTTATTCCCTGCTTTACGTCCTAGCAAAGCTTAAATGCATTATGCCCGGTTAATTCCGGGCATATATTTATAAGCTATCAATATTACTCTTCACATGTTTTATTCAAGTGGTCATTTTAGTTAAAAAATAAAACACCATTTACTAGACGTTAAATGAGTAACGTAAAATGAAATCACTGAAAAGTTTTTTTTTAGTGATTATGACTATGTAATCACTATGTTTTAATTAAAAATAAATTTGAGTTACGAATCGTATCAATTTAATATAAGTAATTCTGACAGATAACTGCTATGCTTTATTACGTAGTTGAATGTCTATAAATACGTTTTTTGATAAAAAATTGATTCTATTTATAATTTTTAATTACTGTTAACCTGTAGAATTGAATTAAGCAGGTTACCCATATTTGGTGTGATGGCGATTATTTTCATGTCATAGGCTTAAATGTGTCAGCAGCTTGATAAATGAAATAAGATTTTTTGTTAGCTAGCATTTTATTTGTTAACAATTGTTTCAGATGACAGAACTAAAATAAGAGTTTACTTGAAAGGTATTGAATTGCTAGTAAGGTTTACCAAGTAACCTAATCGTTATCTGACATAAAATAATAAAAAATTCCGAAAAAGGTGTTAATTTACTCCTTTATTGGACGACTAGTGAGAATTAGCTCATAAAATTAATGAAAATATAGCAATAAAATAATTTTAAAACTAAAGTTAAGTTAATCATAAATTTATGAGATGACTCTATTTCTACGTTCGGACTTATAGAAAATAGCTAATTTTTAGCTTACACTAGGTTTTTTGGACATCATTATAATAGCGAAGAAAAGTGCTGGTAAGGTAACCATATGTTTTTAAAAAATAAATTTCATGTTGCATCTTTGCTTATAGCAGGTACAGCTCTTCTTTCAGGTTGTACATTTGGCTCAGACACATACAATACAGCAACACCGAATACCCCAAGTAAACAGACAGTCAATGCAAGTACCGCTCAGCCAGTAACACAACCAACTGCGGATACGAATTCAGGCCAGACTGATAACACATACCCTGAATCTCAAAAAGTTTTAAATAGTGCCATTAGTCGTACACCAATAGCATCAACAAGCTATGGTGAAAATGGTGCTGATCAGCAATCATTTGCCCATTTAAATACGTGTGTTAAAGAATTAAACGCGCTCAAAACACTCTCACCTAAAGATTACAATCGCTTAGTAGGTTCATTTAAAGAAGTTAGCGAAATCAACCGTCTATATCGACAAGTTGAAAGTACTGCTAGCCCAGACACAATTGAATTATTACAAATGGCGATCGAATCCAAAACTAAAGTGTTGTGCGCAAAAGTTCGTTATAACTCAGTATTGTCTACCGAATCAACATTGAAGAAAATTAGTGGATTATGAGAATAAACCTTAGGCTTTGTGTGTCACTGGCACTTGTTACGACTTTTTTTAGTCATGCTCCAAAAGCAGAGCGCTTTAACAATATAATTGATGATTTTGATACTTACCTTCAAATGGAAAAAGAAGGCAAAGTGCAAGAACAAAAGCAGCAATTGCCAGTTAATACACAAAACCAAGGTTATGATATCTTTTCTTCGCTATCTACTGTTCCTGCGCCAAAAGAGAAACAAAAATCTGCGGCAGCTAAAGCTAATAAAGGAACTAAAAGTAAAGCAACAGGGAAGAATAAATCTGCGGCTACATCAACAAAGAAAACAGATGTAGTGAAAGCAGATCCTACTGAGCCAGAAAAAACGACGTTTCCTGAGGTGTGTGCGGTGACGACAGAAAATGGCGTAGCCCCTATTTTATTGTCGTCTTACCCTTATTTTTTTCAAAGCAATCAATGGGATCCTGCTTATCTAGCAAAAGATTTCGCAAAGTATCAATTAGTTCTTGACCCTCTCGGCTTATATGCGTCTAAATTTGCTAAGCCAACTGGTATTAATGCCTCTGCTTATCTTGAGCAGTTAGCGCAATTAATTGAACGTCAGCAATTAACTCATTTATATAAGTTTGGTATTGCTCAAGGAGTAGGCCAACTTATTGCCTATAATCATTTACTCAATGATGAACAACTTGTTTCTGAACTCATTAATCATAATAAGAGTATTGCGCAATTAACGCATACAATTACCGAAAAGCAATTTGAGATTGATAAATTAAATGATGAGGTTCTGAAGAATAAAGAGCAAATAGCTCAATTACAGACGATTGTAGATTCATCAGATGACCAGTCTTTAGTTGACACATTAAAGGCTAAATTGGCGGATGCACAAAAAACAATTGAGCAAAAGCAAAATAGCCTTGAGCAATTGAGCCAAGAAAATCAACAAACTCAAGAAACCATTGCTCAGCTTGAAAAGCAATTAAATGAAAGTGTTGTTGAACAAGCCCAACTTAAACAGCAATTAGCAGAAAAAGAACAGCAATTTGCCTCAGCGAATTTGAAAATTGAGCAACTGACAGCTGATATTGCAAAATTAGAGTCAGAGGCTAAAAATCAACTACAACTTGTTGGTAACACTGATGAACAGATAAAATCAGTGACAGCTGAGCTTTTACAGCAAAAAGAGTTGTTAAAACAAAAAGAAAATGAACTAGCAACGGCTAAAAGTGAAAAAGATGGCGTTCAATCTTCTTTAGTTGCTCAGCAAGAAAAAAGTAAATCACTCGAGTCTCAAAACCAGCAATTACAAGCCCAGTTGGTTGAAAAAGAACAATTAGCAGAAAAAATTCAAGCTTCCCTGGCAGAAAAAACTGAACAAGCAGAACAAAAAGTTGCATTAGAAAATGCATTAAAAGCGGCTCAGGAGCAGCTTAATTCATATCAAAGCACGCAGAATACGTTAGCAAAACAGTTGGCTCAAAGTGAAAAACAACAGGAAGACTTGCA